>CABQND010000021.1 GCA_902465495.1 uncultured Eubacteriales bacterium | reverse complement strand
AGACAACAGCGCTCTTCTATGGTAAAATGGTGGTAGTTCATACAGATCTCCTTTGTAGTAAATTTTGGTTTTGCAACTCTATTTTACCACAGATTTGTATGAACTCTTTTTTTTCTTCTACTGTTGCACTTAATAGTATAATTCACCCTTTCCATAAAAAAACCGCCGTTTTACGGCGGTTTTTTAAAATTATTTCTTATCCACAAATTTTAAAACTTCTGCATACAGTTTGTTCTTGTCTGCAACGGCCGTAAAACGCACGGGCTTGTCGCGCAGCTTAGACAAACTCTTGGGAACCTTCATCGCTGTGGCAAGATTCAGATGCTTGATCGCTTTGAACGAATCCTTGATATCGTTGCCCGTTACTGCATACATGACGTCCTGCGGGAATTTGTACGGGCTCGCCGTAGACACGACAACCATCGGCGCTTTATCCTTTGGATGCTCCGCCATATAATTGCCTGCCGCGTACATCGCGCACGCCGTATGCGTATCCATCGGATACTGGTATTCTTCGAAAAACTCGTAAATGGTTTCCACCGTTTCGTCTTCGCCGCAGAAATCCGCCCACAAGAGATCCTGCACCGCGGCAAGCTCTTCCTCATAAAGTTGATATACACCTTCTTTTGCAAGCTTGTCCATGCGAAGTTTGACGCGTTCCGGTTCCCTTCCTGCAATCTCGAACAAAAGGCGCTCCAAATTGCTGGAAATGAGAATATCCATTGACGGTGACATCGTCTTGAAAAATTCGCGGCGCTTATCGTACACGCCCGTACGGATAAAATCGGTGAGGATGTTGTTCTTGTTGGATGCGCAGATCAGCTTCCCGACAGGCAGCCCCATGCGCTTGGCATAATATGCGGCGAGAATATTGCCGAAATTTCCCGTCGGTACCGCAAAGTTAACTTCTTCGCCCATTTCGATCTGATCGGAAGACACAAGATCGAGATATGCCGAAAAATAATAGGCGATCTGCGGAGCCAACCTACCGAAATTGATAGAATTTGCCGAAGAAAGAATATATCCCTTACTATGCAGTTCCTCTTTGTAAGATTCGCCCGTAAAAATAGTCTTGACTGCCGACTGACAATCATCAAAATTGCTGCGCACGGCAACGACGTTCACGTTCTTCCCTTCCTGCGTCGCCATCTGCAATTTCTGCATTTTGCTCACGCCCTCGTTGGGATAGAAAACCATGATCTTGACGCCTTCCGCGTCCTTAAATCCTTCCAATGCCGCCTTACCCGTGTCACCGCTGGTCGCTACGAGAATGAGTACCTGCTCTTTGATCCCGCAAAGATCGCAACCCTTGCGCAGAAGATAAGGCAAAAGCGTGAGCGCCATATCTTTGAAAGCGCACGTGGGGCCATGAAAAAGTTCGAGCATATACAGCTGCGAATCTATTTTGACCAGAGGCGCGGCGTCCCCGTCTTCAAACTGGGCGTATGCCTTTTCACAAGCAGCTTTCAGCCCCTCAAAATCGTACTCATCCAAATACTTGTGCAATACGGTCGCTGCGCGTTCAGCATAATTCATCGCGAGCATCTTTTCCATCTCTTCCTTGGAAACGGACGGAAAGACCTCCGGCACAAACAGTCCGCCATCCTTCGCAATACCCTGCGCGATCGCCTGTGCCCCCGTGACGCATTCTCCCCCTCTGGTGCTGATAAATTTCATAATTCCTCCAAAGCCCTCCGTCGCACGCCTGTAAAGAGCGCGCAAAACCGCGCGGCACGCTTTCGTGCCCGCGCGCGGAATTTTCTTCTTTCAATGAAAAACTTGCCCTTCCCGCCCGGCGGGAAGGGCAAGCATTCGTCCATTACAGATATTTTGCCACGAAATCAGGCAGATCTTCTTTTGCACAGCTGCATGTTACATAGATCGTCAGGCCGTTTTCCTCCGAAAGCTTGTCGAGCATGTAATAGAATTCCGCCATTTCTTTGATCTCTTTCCCTGCGATGCGCGCCGCACCGTCAATAAAAAGAAATTCATTGTCGTTATTTCCCGCAACGACACCCTTCACAAACCCGCACAGTGCATCTTCGCCCGCGATCATGAAATCGTTTGTGTCGATCACGCGGATGTCCCTGTGAAGGTCATACATATAACGCTTGGTGTTCGTGATAAAAATCATGTGCCCCTTCGCGGCAGTCACTTTTGCATTTGCCTCGTCAATTAAGATCTTTGTCTTGCCGGTACCTTTGGGCCCGTAAATAATTTTGATCATTGGAACCTCCGTTGAATTTAATTGGTTATATCTATTGTAAACCATTTCCGCGTTTCTTTCAATAACTTTTTGAAAAATTTTTCAAAAAAATTTTGTTAAATCTGTGTGATCAAGCAACTTTTCTCAATTTCCGCTTTTTAAGCGCCCGAACGCAACAAATTCACGGTGTTTGTCGTGATCCAACTGGCGAATCATATTGTCCAGTTCGTCATCGCCCCATATACTGTTTCTGCCTGCCGCATATTCCGCATCGATGATCTCTTTCATCTTCACGACCAAATCGTCTCGCTTATCGATTTTATGATCGTCGGGGAGATAATAATAGTCGTTGATCCAATACGCGATACCCGCAAGTCCGCTCGCATTGTTGATGGACACGCGTGCAGGACGGTTGAGCACTTTTGCCGTATCAAAAATATTGTATATCTCGGGATCTTTCAACAGCCCGTCCGCATGAATGCCCGCACGTGTAGAATTGAACGCACGCCCGACAAACGGCGTTGTAGGCGGAATGATCCAACCCAGTTCGTCCTCAAAATAACGCGCAATGTCCGTAATCGCCGTATAATCCATGCCGTCATCCGTGCCGCGTAGAGACGCGTATTCAATTGCCATCGCCTCCAACGGGCAGTTGCCCGTACGCTCTCCAATGCCCAGAAGCGAACAGTTGACCGAACTTGCGCCATACAGCCACGCAGTGGTCGCATTTGTCACAACCTTATAAAAATCGTTATGTCCGTGCCATTCAAGCATGCTGCTCGGCACTTCCGCATGATGATGCAAACCGTACACGATTCCCTGCACACTGCGAGGAACACTCGTCCCGGGATAATTGACACCGAACCCCATCGTATCGCACATACGAATTTTGATGGGAATGCCGCTCTCGCGCGAAAGCTTCATCAGCTCATTCGCGAACGGCACAACAAACCCGTAAAAATCTGCGCGCGTAATATCTTCAAAATGGCAACGCGGCTTGATCCCGTGCGAGAGTGCGCTCTTGACGATGCCCAAATATTTGTCCATCGCCTGCGAGCGCGTCAGGTTCATTTTTTTGAAAATATGATAGTCGCTGCAGCTGACCAAAATTCCCGTTTCCGCCACACCCGCTGCTTTCACAAGTTCAAAATCCTTTTCGTTTGCACGGATCCATGTCGTAATTTCGGGAAATTTCAGGCCCAGATCCTGACATTCTTTGAGTGCACGGCGATCCTTTTCACTGTATAGGAAAAATTCGCTCTGACGGATAATGCCCTTCTTTCCGCCCAAACGCGCCATCAACTTATAAATGTCGACAATCTGTTTGACCGTGAAAGGAGAGGTAGACTGCTGGCCGTCACGAAACGTCGTATCAGTGATCCAGATCTCTGAAGGCATATCCATCGGAACATGCCGATAGTTGAACACCACCTTCGGGATCTGGTCGTATGGATAGATGTCACGGAACAGTTCCGGTTCCGCTACATCCTGCAATTGATAATGGTACTTGTCTTCTTCCAGAAGATTTCTGCCTTTGTCAAAATAGATCACGGTTTAAAAAACCTCCCGCACAAACTCTTCGATGCGATCCAGTCCCGTTTTAATATCTTCTTTGGATATAGCATAGGAAAGACGCACGCATTCGTCGTCCCCAAACGCGATGCCGGGCACCACTGCTACACCTTTTTCCAAGAGCATGTCCGCTACGTCCAACGATCCGCCGATCTTCCTGCCCCGGAAACGCTTACCGTACAATTTATCGACCACGAGCATAATATAGAATGCGCCGTCCGGTTCGATACAGTCCAGCCCCGGAATGGAATGAATGCGCTCGATCATATATTTACGGCGGTCATTGAACACCTCGCGCATTTTTTCAAGCTCTTCTTCGCTCCCTTCCAGCGCCGCCAGCGTAGCATACTGTGATATGCTGGACGGATTGCTCGTCGCATGGCTTTGGAATGAGTCGATCGCCTTGGCTACTTCCTTCGGTGCCGCCAACCAACCAATACGCCAGCCCGTCATAGCGTATGTTTTCGAAACGCCATTGACGATCACCGTCTTCTCTTTCATTGCTTCACTGCATTGCGCAATCGAAAAATGCTTTACGCCGTCATAGATCAGCTTGGAATAAATTTCATCCGAAAGCACCCAGATGCCCGCTTCTTCACAGACCTTTGCGATTGCACGGATCTCCGCCTCCGTATACACCGATCCCGTCGGATTGGAAGGTGAATTGAATACCAGCATCTTTGTCTTGGACGTGATTGCCTTTTTCAGATCCGCCGGATCGATCTTGAAATGGTTTTCACGATGTCCTTTTACAAACACGCTCACACCGCCGCAAACTTTGACCACTTCCGGATAAGTAAGCCAATACGGAGAAGGTATGATCACTTCGTCCCCCTCTTCGATCAGCGCAAACATCGCGTTGAAAATAGAATGCTTTGCTCCCGATGAAACAATGATCTGCGACGGATCGTAATCCAGTCCCTGTTCCTCTTTCAGCTTCTCCGCAATCTTTTTGCGCAGTGCGGGCAATCCCGAAGAGGGCGTGTACTTGGTATACCCCTTATCGAGCGCTTCTTTCGCGGCATCAATGATGTGCTGCGGAGTATTGAAGTCGGGTTCTCCTGCACCGAAGCCGATGACAGACTTTCCTTCCGCCTTCATCGCTTTGGACTTTGCCGTAATGGCAAGCGTCAACGAAGGGGAAATGGATGAGATTCTTTTTGTCGTACTCATAAGTATATACCTCGAAAAATAATATCAGTATTTATTCACGCATAATTTATTCTCTCGAAATGTCCCGAACTGTCGTAACCTTTCGCCGTGCGTCAAGTAAAAACGCCGCATGAAAGTCTTATTTTAGCGATAACGCTTCATTCAAAACGGTAACAAGCAACTCAATCTTCGTCGCTTGTTCCCGAAAGCTGCGCCTCTCGGTCGGCTATGGCGAGGCTTTCCAGCATCCCGCCGATGTCCCCCATTATGAACGTATCCAGCGAATACAGCGTCAACCCGATGCGATGATCGGTCACACGGTTTTGCGGGAAATTGTAGGTACGAATTCGCTCGCTCCGATCTCCGGAACCGATCTGATTTTTGCGGTTTTCCGCATAGTCACTTTGATACTTTGTATTATAATAATCGTAAAGTCGGCTTTTCAAAACCTTCATCGCTTTTTCGCGATTCTTGATCTGCGAGCGCTCATCCTGGCAGGTGACCACGATTCCCGTGGGAAGATGCGTGATGCGGATACAGCTCTCCGTTTTATTGATGTGCTGTCCGCCTGCTCCGCCCGAACGATACGTATCGATCTTTAAATCTTTATCGTTGATCTCCACTTCGACGTCTTCCGCTTCCGGAAGCACGGCGACAGTGACCGTCGACGTATGGACCCTGCCCTGCGATTCCGTTTCGGGAACGCGCTGGACACGGTGCACGCCGCTTTCATATTTCAGCTTGCTGTATACGCCCTTCCCCGATACCGAAAACACAACTTCCTTCATTCCGCCGAGCTCGGTCTCGTTCAAATCTACGATCTCCGTCTTCCAACGGACACTCTCCGCGAAGCGACAATACATCGAGTACAGTTCCGCCGCAAACAGGCTGGCTTCTTCACCGCCTGCGCCGCCGCGAATCTCAATGATAACGTTGCGGTCATCGTTTTTGTCCTTCGGCAGGAGCATGATGCGAAGCTCTTCGCGGATCTTTGCAAGTTTTTCCTTACATGCATAGCCCTCGTCGCTGAGCATATCGCGCATTTCACGGTCTTCTTCCGTTTCCGCCGCCGCAAACGCATCGTTCATTTCCTTTTCGACGCGCTTATATTCCAAATACTTTTCCGCCGTTTCAGCGATCTCCGCATGTTCCTTCGCGCATTGCGTCCATTTTTCGGGCTGCGCAATCACCGCGGAATCCGCCATCTCTTCGGAAAGTTTGTTGTATTTTTGTAAAATATCCTCTAACTTCTTTAACATGAAACCCCTTTACAGAGCCTTCTCAGCCGTGCGATCAATTTTTATCGTGCACAAAATCAAAGTACCGCGCGAACAAATCGCTCCACGTCATTATAATCGCGTGAGATCATCGTGTAATCGAATTTATTAAACAGCTTCACGATCTCCTGTGCCTGCCCGGCCCCGCATTCCATTAAAAGGGTGCCGCCGCGCACGAGATGTTTGGGTGCCTCTGCCGCCAGTCTGCGGTAAAAATCCAACCCGTCTTCGCCGCCGTCTAACGCCAGCACAGGCTCATGATCCTTGACTTCGCTCTGCAATTCCGCAAGCTCCGAACGTTTAATATATGGAGGATTGCATACGATCAAATTAAATTTCCCTCGCACCTTGGTAAACAGGTCGCTTTCAATAAATTTAATGTCAGCAAAGTTGGATTTAGCGTTTTCTTTGGCAAGTTCCAACGCATCCGCGCTGACATCCGCCGCCGTGACCGTGATCTCCTTGTCCTTGACCTCTCGGCGCAGGGCGATCGCAATGCATCCGCTGCCCGTACAAAGATCCAATACCTTGTCGCCGTCCTCTATCGTTTTGATCGCCATTTCAGCGAGAAGTTCCGTTTCGGGACGAGGTATAAGCACGCGTTCGTCTACTTTAATCTTATATCCATAAAATTCGGTATCGCCAAGGATATACCACAACGGCCTGCCGCTCATACGCTCGCCTGCCACTGCGTCCATTTCCTTTACCCGGCTCGGCACGAGAACCGCGTCGCAGTTCGCAAGTTCGCTGCGCGCCACACCTGTCTTGACCGACACCAACCACTCGGCATCACTTTCGTCGATACCCTTTTCCGCAAAAATGGCTTTGAGTTCTTCGGTGTATTTTTTCACCGTTTTGGAAACAGTAAACGTACTTTCCGGTACACTTTCATCTGCATCCATCTCGTAAACCTGCTTGAACGCAGCGATCGCCACTTCGAGCATATCGTCACTCGGTTCACGCGTGGTAAGCTTCTGCAGTGCAAACCCCGGCGCTTTGAGCGGAAGAAAAATTTTGCTTTGGGTTTTGGCGAGCAATTTCAACACTTCATAAGAAATCCCTGCAACTACCGGTAAGAATAGTAGCTTGATGCCGAATTGCGCAAGAAATTGGAATACATTGTTTTGTATACTTGAAAACGTATCTTTAAGAAGCCAGTTCACCACCGAAAACACCACGATACTGATCGCAATGACCAAAAACAAGAAAGTCGTACCACAGCGATCATGAATACGCGAGCAAGTTTTTGCATTCTCGGGGGTCAATTCCATCCCTTTTTCAAAACAAGTGATCGTCTTGTGCTCCGCCCCGTGATACATAAAAACACGGCGAATATCGCGCATCGCAGTGATCACTACGATGTACAAAATAAAGATCACAAGCCGCAGCCCGCCCTGCGCCAGGTTGTAACCGATCGTCCACCAAAGACGCTCGGGAAAAACCAGATTGGAAAGCCAAAGCGGCAATGCCACAAAAAGCCCGACCGCCAACACGATCCCGACAAGCGTCGCAATAAAAGAAATGACGCTCATCATGTTGATGTGCAATTTCGCCTCACACCATTTTTCAAAACGAGAAGGCTCCCCCACATCCCCGTAAACTTCCGCGCTGCGCATCAAAATCTTAGACCCCATAATTAGCGACGAAACAAAATTGATCACGCCGCGAACCAACGGGATCTTTGATGCAATGCGCATTTTTTTGGAAGGATGCAGGCGCTTGCTCTCTACCTGAATGTTCCCTTCGGGATCACGAACGGCAATCGCATACGCTTTCCTGCCGCGCATCATTACCCCTTCGAGCACCGCCTGCCCGCCTATATATGTCCGGCAATCCTTTTTTTTCTCTTTCTTCATGGACGCATTCTACTCCAAAAAGCAATTTCCGCACGACTGGTAAATAAAGAAAAATCAGCCCCAAGCAACACTTAGAGCTGAAAACGCAAATACTAAATTCCGTATCTTTTTTTAAACTTATCGACTCTGCCGCCTGTATCTACGAGTTTCTGCCTGCCGGTGAAAAAGGGATGGCATTTACTGCAAATATCCACTTTGATCGTATCGCCTTTTTTGGTGGAACCGGTTTTGAAGGTGGCTCCGCAGGCGCAGGTAACCGTTACCTCGTGATAATCGGGATGTATATCGGATTTCATCGTATCACCTCTCTGCGCTTACTTTCTTTCGTCAAGATGCTGACTTATTATATATTATTTTGAAAAGTAAGTCAATCAGAATATAGGGGCTAATCAAAATTTTTTTTGAATTCATCTTTCCTTACCGTTCGCGCGTCAAGCCGACAACTTCATGAACAATTCTTTTTTTGGCACAGAATGAGGCAGTCCGTACAATTATCGCCTTTTTTTGCTTGCAAATTTGCCTTCTTTGGTTTATAATTGACTTCGTACTGCAATAAATTCGTTGTCAGCAATCGGATTTTTTAAGGAGATCTATGAAAATTTGGAAAATTCTTTCCCCGAAGGTTTTAACCGAAGAGGAAAGACCGGACAACATCACTACCGATACACAGGCAAAAGTTAAAGTCACCCGCGTCCTCCTTACCGATGAAGAGCTTCGCGCCTTCGGTGGAAGCGCGAAACTCAAATATCCGGTGATCCCCGGAAGATTTGCCGTCGGCATCGTCGGCGAAACGGGAACAGACTGCGTAAGCGTTGAAAAAAATACACGCGTTTATATCCATGACGTCACACCCTGCGGCGCATGCCCGCAATGCGCATCCGGCAACACCGATTGCTGCGCCGATATACAGGTCGCCGGCAGTAACCGCAACGGCTATTTGCGCGATTTTGTGGTCGCGGAAGAGACAGCCCTTTCCCCTCTTCCCTCATCTGTGTCTGACGAAGAAGCATTGTTTATCGGCGTCGTCTCCGTCTGCGAAAACGTCATCGGAAGACTGGGCGTCACAAAAGGAATGCACGTGGCAGTTATCGGCGCCAGCGAAATGGGTAATATTTTATCACAACTGCTCATCTACCACCAGGCGGTACCGATTTTGATCGATGCTGACGAGGAAAAACTCGCCGTTGCCGCGCAATGCGGAATCTATTATACCTTAAAAGCAGACAAAAGTCTTAACGAAAATATCAATCGTATCACAGGAGGCCGCAGTGCCGCCGGCAGCGTCTATTGCAGCTTCTGCGGACTTTCTCCCGATCTGCCGTTCGGCATTACCGCACCGGGGGGAACGGTTGTCTACACCGGATTCACTTTCCCCGAAATTACGGCACAGCTGAAAACAGCGCTCGACAAGAGACTTACCCTCACAGCTGTCACCAACGACTACTCCAATAACGCCGCGGCTATCAATCTCCTTGTTAATAAGGCCGTCAACTTCGCGCCATTCCGCTTGCAAAAAAGCCCCGTTACGGATATCGGTACAATTTTTTCTGCCGAAAATGAAAAAATGGAAAAAGGTGTCCGCGTAAATTATAGCATTCTCAACATGATCTGATCCGATCGGAGGCAGGAATGAAATTACGAAAAATTTGGAAACTTCTGACGAGCAAGTTTTTGCTCGTCTGCTTTTTATTACTGATTGAACTGGCAATTCTACCGACAGTCATTTTTCTGCTGTCCAATTACCTGCCGCATGCCGCGCCCGTCATTTCTTTGCTCGTTATCATCGTGGACGTGATTCTCGTGCTCTGCATCATCAATTCGGAAATGAACGCGGAATATAAAATTGCTTGGATCGTGCCAATTCTGCTCGTTCCCCCTATCGGCGCTATTTTCTACCTTACCCTTCGGCGCCGAAAAACGCCGCGCCGCAAACTGAAATCTATCCTTGAAAAAACGGGACTCGAAACCTTGTATGTTCACGATTTGAGCATTATGCAGCGCTACAAGGAAAAAGGTGATTTTGCCAAACAATGCGCCGGGTTTGTCGCTCAGCAAAGTTTTTTACCCGCAAGCGACTGCAAAACAATCGAATATTTTTCCTTTGGCGAACAATATTTTGAGCGCTTGCTCGAAGAGCTCCGTGCGGCAAAAAAATATATTTTTTTGGAATATTTTGTTATCGCCCCCGGTAAATGTTGGGATACAATTGTAGGAATATTAAAAGAAAAGGCACAAAATGGCGTAGACGTACGCGTCATTTATGATGACATCGGATCTATGCTCAAAGTTCCCTCCGATTATGCGGAACAACTGGAAAAAGACGGAATCAAATGCCTGTGCTTCAATCCGTTCCGCCCCGTACTGGACGTTGCCCAAAACAACCGAACGCACCGCAAAATTGCTGTCATCGACGGAGAAACCGCTTTTACCGGCGGAATCAACCTTGCCGACGAATACATCAATGAAACGCATCCTTTCGGAAAATGGAAAGACACGGGCGTGATGATCCGCGGCCGCGCCGTACAGAACTTCACCTCCCTGTTTTTACAGATCTGGTCTCTCCGCCACGAAAAGGAAGATTTCAGTCAGTACGTGACCGAAAGCGAACACGGCGATCACCTCTGTCTCATTTTCGGGGACACGCCCTTCGACGGCAACCGCAATATCTGCGAAGACCTTTATTTAAAGACAATTTACCACGCAAAAAAATATGTTTATATCAATACTCCCTACCTTATACTGGACGGTGAGATGAAGCGCGCACTCGTTTCCGCGGCACGCTCAGGAGTGGACGTGCGCATCACTGTCCCCAACATTCCCGATAAAAAATACGTCTATGCACTGACAAAAGCGTTCTATTCACAGCTTGTGCGCGACGGCGTGAAAGTATATCGCTATACCCCCGGATTTATCCACGCAAAAAGCATTGTCAGCGACGGACAAGTCTGCATCATCGGTTCTTCAAATATGGATTTCCGAAGCTTTTATTTGCACTGGGAATGTGACGCCATGTTCTTCGATGAAAGCATTTGCGATCAATTATATCGCGATTATATTGAAACATGCAACCAAAGCGAACTTATCACACAGGACAAGATCAAAGTGAGTTTGATCCGCCGCGTGTATCGATCTCTGTTGCGTATTTTCGCTCCTCTCATGTGATTTAAGGAAAGAAACTATGATTAAACTGATTGCTTCTGACCTGGACGGAACCTTGCTTGATCCTGCCGGCAATCTGCCAGCCAGTACTTTTTCTATCATTGAGCGCCTGTGCGACAAAGGAATTTTGTTTTGCGCCGCAAGCGGAAGACCCATCTTGGGACTTCGCAAATTGTTTGAACCTGTCGCAGATCGGATTCTGTTCATTGCAGAAAACGGCGCCATAATTGCAAAAGGCGATCGTATCTTATACTGTTCCGCCATAGATACCCAAAATATTCAGCACGCTCTGGGCGCAATAAAAAAATTAAATCATGTATATCCCCTCCTATGTACGCCCGAATGTGCCTATTACGAACAGGAAGTGCAGCCCTTTGTGAAATTTGTTCAAATTTCTTATTTGTCCAATGCGCGCGCAGACCTAAACCAAATCGCACAAAACGAGCACGTATGCAAGATCGCGGTCTACGACGAAGAAGGTCCTGAAAATAACGGGATGAAATTTCTGCCCGGACAGCTGCCGAATTTGCGCGTTATTCAATCGGGAGGAAACTGGCTGGATATTTCCGAGCCCGACGCACACAAAGGGAATGCCATGCGCATGCTTCAAAACCTTCTAAAACTTACTCCGGACGAATGCATGGCCTTCGGTGATCACATGAACGATCGAGAGCTTTTGGAAGCATGCACGCACGCCTATGTACCCGAAAATGCATACCCTGCCCTGAAAACATTGTTTCCAAACATTGTCGCATCCAATTCCGAAGAAGGTGTACAACAAGCAATGCTCGCCGTTTCGGAAGGAAAAACACCTCACACGCTTTCAAAATAAAGACAATAATTGAAAACCAAAAAGAATCGCCGCGGGAAATTTTCCCGCGGCGATTCTTTCAATGAGCGTCCGTTGCATTGTACGTACGGACGCCTGTTTTTTTCTACAACCCTTAATAGGCACACAGTTTTCCTATTTATTAAAAACGATCTTCTCACTGTTGAACATTTTAGCAAGAAGCAAAACAAGAAGGATGACGTACACAAGGTTACTCGCCACTGTGATAAGAAAATGAATCGCGGAAAACTGCATAGAAAATATCTCCGCCATGACCTGCACAATATTATAGACAGGAATCAGGAATACAGGCCAAGAAGCTCCGCCCGTACCGAAAAACATGGAAGATACCCCTACCAGCATAACAAGGATCATGAGTGGAACGGCATATGTCGTCGCTTCCTTCACGCTTCGCGCAAGGGAAGATAAAATGGAAATCAATGACACGATCAAAAGCACTGCCGAAATCATTACCGCAAACAAAGCAAGATATTGTCCGATCGAATATGCTGCAAAAGCGTCGCCGTACCCTTGCCCCATAAGCTTTGGCAACGACAAAAAAGTTCCGATAAAAGAACTGACTGCGGAAAGCACGGAAAGAGCAGAAAGAGACAGGATTTTACCGACGACCAACTCGCTCCTGCGAATGGGCGTTACGAGCAAAGTCGCAATCGTTCCGCGCTCTTTTTCTCCGGCAATGGATTCGGGCGCAATCCCCATACACCCGCTATATAAAAAGATCAAAACCAAAAACGGCAACAGCATCGCATAATATTCCGCCGATGCCTCCTGCGCAGTTGTCAGATCGCCGCCACCCGTGAAGTTGATACTATATAAGCTGCCATACGCCGATTCAAACGCTGTCAAAACAGACACGATCGCATTATATGCGTTATAAGAAGACGTTTCTGTCGAATCATAAAAGATCTGTATTTCGGGCGCCTCGATCGAAGGCACAAACTGCCCGCCCGCCAAAATTGCATCAAAGTTTTCAGGAAGAACGACCAGCGCATCCGTTTCACCTTTGCGGATACTATCTTGAACCGCACCGATCTCGTTCTCCGACGCTTCTTCAAACTGAAAAATCTTATCTTCGCCTTCAGTCGCTTCAAACATTTGTATGAACGCTGCAGATGAATGTACTACTTTTACCGAATACGTTTGCGCCGAATCATTGAATGCGCTGCCCATCAATGTGTAAAGGGCAAAAATCAAAACACCGGGAAGAATAAGCGTACCCAGCACAAGGCGCTTATCTTTAAAAAAACGTGCAAATTCCTTGCGCATGATCGTGAAAACGTTTTTCATATTCCTTGCACCGTCCTTTTATAAATATCGAAAAACGCATCTTCCAGAGTTTTGCCGCAACATACCTCTTCAATCGTACCTTCTGCCGCCATTTTTCCTCCAATGATCACACCGACTCGATCGCACAGCTTTTCAACAAGAGAAAAAATGTGCGTCGAAACAATAATAGTCTTACCCTGCTCTTTCATTTCGGACAAAAAATCGGTCACGACTTTTGCGGTAAGCACATCCAAACCGTTTGTCGGCTCATCGAAGATGATCACTGCAGGATCGTGAATAATGGAAATTGCGAGTGAAACTTTTTGTTTCATGCCGGTAGAAAGATCTCCCACTTTGACCTGCGAAAACAGATCAATCCCGAATTTAGAAAAAAGCTCGCGTTTGCGCAACGCAATCGATTTTTCATCAATGCCGCGCAGCCTTCCAAAAAAATCAAAAAGATAATCTGGCGTAAAAAAATCTTCCAGTTTCAGCTCACTGGTCAAAAATCCGATGCAAGCACGCACCTTTTCAGCCTCTTTCGTTACACTATGCCCCATGATATACGCATCTCCGCGGTCCGCACGGATCAAGGTTGCAAGAATACGAAGCATCGTTGTTTTGCCCGCACCGTTTGGCCCGAGCAATCCGTAAATTTCCCCTTCCCTCGCTGTAAAGGATAGCCCGTCCAAAGCAACTTTCCTGCCTGAAGGATTTTTTTCAATCTTTTTTTGTTTTGCAGACAACGTAAATGTTTTTCTCACGTTTTCCGCAACAATACTATCTTTCATATATGTTTGCTCCTAAGCTTTCTATCATTATAACCAAAGCGCGCCCTCGTGTCAATCGTTGCGCTTTGCTTTATGATCGCGTTGTTTAATTCCAGTTTTTTACACCCTTCGCAAAGCCGATATATTTGACAAGAGTATGAAAAAGATTTATAATGGGATTATGCGTTATATAACGTAAATTTACATTTTTAGTCGGGAGAAGAGAAAGTATGCTCGAGATCAAAAATCTTGTAAAAGTTTACAAGACGAAAGGCGGAGCGGAAGTTCGCGCATTGGATGACGTTTCCGTCCGTTTCGAGGAAAAGGGCATGATCTTTTTGCTCGGTAAATCGGGAAGCGGTAAATCCACCCTGCTCAATCTTTGCGGCGGACTGGATGCCCCCGATTCGGGCGAGATCATTATCAAAGGCAGAAGCAGCAAAAACTTTTCACAGGCGGACTTCGACAGTTACCGCAACACGTTCGTCGGATTTGTGTTCCAGGAATACAACATCCTGAACGAATTCACGGTCGAAGACAACATCGCGCTTGCACTTGAATTGCAGGGCAAAAACAAGAACAAAAAACAAGTCCGTGAAATTCTGAAACAGGTTGATCTCGAATCATTCGCAAAACGCAAACCGAACACTCTTTCGGGCGGTCAAAAACAGCGTGTCGCAATTGCGCGCGCCCTCGTCAAAAACCCTGAGATCATCATGGCAGACGAGCCGACGGGAGCCCTTGACTCCAATACCGGAAAACAAGTATTTGATACACTCAAAAAGCTGTCGCAGGATAAACTTGTCATCGTCGTTTCGCATGACCGCGAATTTGCCGAAATTTACGGCGACCGCATCATCGAATTAAAAGACGGTAAAATCATTTCCGACGTGACAAAAACAAAGATCGCCGCGACCGCTGCCAGCGATAATATTTCTTTCATCGGCAACGATACCATTTCCGTCAAGGACGGTGCCGCACTTACCGATCAGGATATGGCAAAAATCCGCGCATTCCTTTCTTCTGCAAAGCGTAATGTTATCATTGCCAGCGGCGAGAAAGAAATTGCGGACTATAAAAAAGTCGCACGTATCGATGAAAACGGCGCCCGCGAAACTTTTAAAACCACCGACGAAAAAGATATTCGGTCCAGAGAATATACGCAACAGGAAAGCAAACTGATCCGTTCCAAGCTTCCCGCTCGGCACGCGATGCGTATCGGTGCAAGCAGTATGAAAGTCAAGCCTTTCCGCCTGTTCTTCACCGTCTTGCTCTCATTCATCGCCTTTACCATGTTCGGCATGTTCTCTACGCTTACTTTCTATGATGAAAAAGCGGTCATGAAAGAAACGTATCTTTCCGCCGGATATGAGTATCTTTATTTAAATAAACAATATCAATATTCCAACGTATCTTATGAATACGGTGTAGAAACAAATCGCTATGGGCCTTATACTTATAACACCCAATTTACGCCCAAAGATGTCGCCGATATGCAGCAAAAATACGGCGAGGCATACGGCGCTTATAATTTCAACACCGATAAATATTCGGTGAGCGATTTCTATTTCGAACTCCAGAACGTTCTCTCCTCCAATTCCGACTATTATTCGACGCAAATTTACACCTTCGTCGAAGTCGGCGATTCCGCGCCGAGCTTTGAGCTTCTGACCGATACGTCGCTTGCCGATCTCGGCAAAGACGGCATCGTCATCTCGTCCCATCTGTTCGACTCGATCAAGGAAGGCGGCCTGCAAAACTCTGAAAGCGTAAGCGGTGCAGGCACAATCCAGCTCAATTCGTATGAAGATATCGTGGGAAAAACATTGACCATCCGCTCCCGTTATTCCGGAAATGAAGCCACCCTGACCGTCAAAGGCGTCTACCGTCTGGATCCATCCGACAAATACGCGACGATAAAAGACGGCACCGAAGACCGCAACAGCAAACTGTATTCTTCTTTCCGCAACGAGGTCGAAACGGGAACATACGGCGCGGTGTTGGTATCACCCGATTTTTACAACGCACACAAGAACGCCCTTTCCTACGGCAACGAAAATTATAAGCAACTGTTCTCTTATCTGAGAAATTCCCTGCATCTTGTTAATTCCGAGTTTGAATCGGGCGGCGACCAGATACCGCTTCAGTACAGCTTTGACGGTGTTGCCGCCTATTCGGAAGAGCTGCTCGCTTCGGACTACGTATATTTCCTCGGCCAGCAGAAAACATCGCTTGCAGACAACGAAGTCATCGCCAATTTCGGCATCTTCAACGATGTTCTGTACAATATCGCCATTCAAAAGGCAGACGAGCTGTATAATTCCACGTACGACGATCTGCGCGCCGAAGCTATGGCCGATTACCGCACCGAAAATCAGGCGGAATGCGAAGAATATTATAATCAGCAGTATGAGTACTATATCAGCAAAGGAGATGAAGAAGCCCTTGCAAAAGAATATGCCGAAAGCGATCCGTTCAACTACATCGACAATCAATTTCAGAATGACGGCATATATAATCAGATCTATGATCGGATCTATACGCAAGCAGAAGAAGCCAGACAGAATTGTTTTAATGAGTTTAACAAATATTCCTCTATCCTTTCCAACAGCAGCTATGATCTCAACGGTGTAATGATGTATCCGACCGAAAACGATTATGCTGAGGCAATCAAATATATGGAAGATCTCGGGCTGAAATCTATTGATCTTCCCGAAACGGTTATTTTGGATGAAAACAGTTCGAACGCATATTCCGGAACATTTAACATCGTCGGTTTCTGGTACGGTCCCAGCACGCAGTACAACAGCGGCGTCTTCTTCAGCGATGCGGTTTCGGAATATCTGATCGATCAGTATTCCGATGTAAACGATTCCAACGATCCGAACGGAGGATATTACAGCACCGAGGAAACCAAATACGAAAAGCCCGCAGATGCCATCTACAATTACATTGTTTTGCCGATGGATGAAAGCACTCTCGGCGCACTCATCGACGGAGCAAACACAATCAGTGAAACAGACGATACGCTTTACAAGCTGTATTCTCCGATTTCCGATAGTTTTGAAATGGTAAATTCCATGATCAAAACGTTTGAAACCGTATTCCTGTGGGTCGGCGTCGTAATGGCAGTATTCTCCATGCTGCTCCTGTTCAACTTCATTTCGGTATCCATCACGAACAAGAAAAAGGAGATCGGTATCCTGCGAGCCGTCGGCGCACGCAGTACGGACGTATTCAAGATATTCTACTCCGAATCGGCGATCATCACAATCATCTGTTTTGCTCTTGCAATGGTCGCATGTTTCGTCCTTTGCCCTATCCTCAACAATACGCTCGCAGAATCCATGACCGCAACCATCTTTGTGTTCGGACCGATGTCCTGGCTGGTTATGCTCGGCATCGCCGTCGTGACTTCAGTTATTGCGACCTTCCTGCCCGTGTACAGTATTGCACACAAAAAGCCGGTAGAAAGCATTCGGGCACTCTAAAAAAAGAACAAAAAAAGAACTTGCGTCAAGCAAGTTCTTTTTTTGTTTCTAAGATCAGAGAGAGCACTGAAAAACACTCTTTCTATGCGTTAAATATTTACGATCGTCGCCACAGCTTTTTTGCCGCTGATCACAAGATAGCAGTAAGAACAATGCGGCGAAAAACGGGTCATGCATCCCGGATTGACGAGAAGCACGCCGTCCTCTTCGCCGACAAACGCCTCGTGCGTATGCCCGAACAGAGCAATATCGCACATACGTTCCTTTGCCGCCGCAACAAGTCGCTCCGTTCCGCTTTTCACTCCGTATCGGTGCCCGTGGCAGGCAAAAATGCGCCGCTCCTCCGCATCCAGCACGATCTCGCTTTCCCCGCCCCAAAAATCGTTGTTTCCCGCAATGACGTACGTCTTTTCAGGATAATCGCGCGCAAGCTCTCGCGCATCGGATGCCATGTCGCCGAGATGAATAATATAATCACATTCGGAAAGCACAGTCGCAATCTTTTGTAACGGAGCAATATTTCGATGCGTATCCGATAATATAACAAATGTCTTCACAGCCCACGCTCCCGCAGTTTTTCAGCAAGCACCGCAAGCGCCTTTCCGCGATGCGAAACCGCATTCTTTTCCTGCGGCGCGGCAAGGCCGAAGCTCTTTTGCAGTTCTTCGCTGAAGAAGAGCGGGTCGTAGCCAAACCCTCCGTTTCCTTGCTCGGCATCCAAAATGCGCCCGTACGTTCTGCCCGACGCCACGATCTCTTCTCCCGTTTCCGTGACAAGAGCAACACAACTTTCGAAATAAGCGGTACGCTTTTCGGCAGGAACACCCGCAAGTTTTTCCAGCAGCAATAAATTGTTCGCTTTGTCGTCTCCGTGTCTTCCGCAGAAGCGCGCACTATACACGCCCGGGGCACCGCCGAGATATTCCACGCACAGTCCCGAATCGTCCGCCAGCGCCGCACAATGCAGTTTTTCATGCACGGCGCGCGCCTTTATGAGTGCGTTCTCTTCAAACGTTTCCCCTGTCTCGTCGATGTCGTCCGAAAACCCCGCGTCCTGCATGGACACCACGTCATAACCTTTGAAAATTTCTCCGATCTCGCGCAGCTTGGCTTTGTTGCCGCTCGCAACCACGATCTTGTTCATTCTTTCCTCGCTTTACGGCAGAATGTAACCGGCCGCTTTGTAAATTTCATACCATTCTTCGCGTGTAAGTACAACGTCCGCGCCGCCCGCCGCGTCCATAAGATGTTTTACGCTCGTCGTGCCCGTCACCACCTGCGTTTTCGCAGGATGGCGCAGGATCCATGCCGTCACGATCCCCGCAGGATCGACGCCATACTTTTCCGCGAGCCGCCCCAGCACCGCATTGAGCTTTTCATATTTTTTATCGCCCAAAAAGACACCGTCAAAAAATCCGTAGCGGAACGGCGACCATGCCTGCACCGCGATACCGTGCAAACGGCAGTATTCCATTATATAGCCGTCGCGACTGTTCGCCCCGTCCGTGAGCATGTTCACTTCAAACCCCGAGGCGACCATCCCTGCATGCGCGGGCGAAAATTGAAGCTGGTTTGCCACGATCGGCTCTTTTATACAGCTCTTTAAAAGCTCGATCTGGTAAGGGTGCATATTGGAAACCCCGAAAGCGCGCACTTTTCCGCTGCGCTTCAATTCCGAAAACGCCTCCGCAACCTCCTCCGGCTCCATGAGCGCATCGGGACGATGTAACAGCAAAATGTCAAGATAGTCTGTGCGAAGACGGGACAAAGAGCCGTCTACCGATTCCAAAATATGTTTTTTGGAAAAATCATACATTTTGCCGGGGACAATACCGCATTTGGATTGCAGGAATACTTTCTCTCGAGCAAGTCCCAGCGATGCAAATGCCGCACCGAATACGCGCTCGCATTCTCCTCCCCCGTATATATCGGCATGATCAAAAAAGTTCAGCCCCTTATCCAGCGCCGCCGAAATAAAATTCTTTGCGCCTGTTTCGTCCAGTTTGTTCAGCCCCATACAGCCGACTGCAACCGAGGGAAGGCGCAGTGCCCCGACATCCGTATACTGCATTTTTTGCCTCCGAAATCTTTTTTGTACAGTATACACTATTTTTTGCCGTTCCGCAATCGATCCTGCGCAATTTTGCACAAATCGTTGACACCAGCACGCCGCGCATGATATTATATTTGCAAGGCAATTTGCCGAAGGAGAGACTATGGAAAACAAAGTATTGGAAATTTCACACCTGCGTAAAACATACGGTAAAAACAAAGTTGCTGTTGAAGACCTCTCGCTCGATGTCTGCGCAGGCGATATCTACGGCTTTATCGGTCAGAACGGTGCAGGCAAAACCACTACTCTTCGGGCCGTGACCGGCATTCTCGGGTTCGATTCGGGAGAAATCCGAATTTGCGGCGTCTCCGTCAAAGACGATCCCGTCCGCTGTAAAGCTGTCACTGCGTATATTCCCGACAATCCCGACTTGTACGAATTCCTCACAGGGATTCAATATCTTAATTTTTTAGGCGATATGTACGGCGTAGAAAAAACAGTGCGCCGGGAACGCATTGCCAAATACGCTGATATGTTCCGCATTTCGGGAGATCTCGGATCGCTTGTCAGCGCTTACTCACACGGCATGAAACAAAAATTAGCGCTCATCGGCGCACTTATGCACGCACCAAAGCTCATCGTACTTGACGAACCGTTTGTCGGTCTTGACCCCGAAGCGGCATTCAAACTAAAACAAGTATTTCGTGAAATGTGCGATGCCGGTTCCGCCATCTTCTTCTCGACCCATGTACTCGACGTCGCAGAAAAATTGTGCAACAAGATCGCCATCATCAAGGGCGGCAAACTGATCGCGAGCGGAAATATCGACGACGTGCGCGGCGATACAAGCCTCGAAGACGTTTTCATGGAGGTTTTGGAAAAAGATGCCCGCTAAATGGAAATTACTGCTTAAAGTCCAGTTAATCGGTCTCTTAAATATCAATAAAGCGCGTAAATCAGACGATCCCAAAGAAAAACGCAAAACAACCGGCGCAATTATTTTGCTAAGTTTTGTCGGCCTTATTTTCCTCTTTTACGTCGTGCTCATGGCGCTCGCTTTTTGCTCGCAGGGACTGGGCGATAAATTGCCCGCAATGATCGTTTCTCTTTCCTCCCTCATTGTATTCATTTTTACTCTGTTTCAAGGCGGCGCAATGTTATTCGGCACCAAGGATTACGATATCGTTGCAGCACTCCCCGTATCTAAACGCGCAGTCGTCTTTTCTCGCGTACTCTGTTCTTACTTAGTTAACCTCGCCTTTGTGTTGCTCATCGCCTTGCCCGCCACGGTCGTACAGTTTATTTACGGCGGATTCTTTCTATGGAAACTTGGCGCGATCGCACTCGGTGTTTTGGTCTGTCCGATCTTGCCAATCGCCGTCGGAGCCTCCCTCAGCGCCGCTCTGTCAGCGCTCACCGCAGGCATGCGCTACAAAAGCCTGATCCAAAGCCTGCTTATGGTTCTTCTGTTTGTCGGAATTATGATACTGAGTTTTTCTTTTTCCTTCTCAGCAAATTCCGAAACAGGCGCAGACATGGGCGCTCTCTACACAATGCTCGTGCGCAAAATTTACTTGCCCGCCATATTCGTACAGATGACTTTGGAAGAAGGAATTGTTTGGGGCATCTTTGTCTTTACGGCAATCTCTCTCGCGGCCGGAATACTTTTCGTGTTATGCATCTCTGTCTTTTACGAAAAGATCAATACCGCCCTGCGTAATCGCGGAGCGCGCCGCGCTTACAAATCAAAAGATATCCGCGAAACCTCTGCTTTTTCTGCGCTTGTCAAAAAAGAATTCAAACGGCTCTTTTCCAGTCCTGCGTACCTTCTCAACGGCATTACCGGATCCATACTGCTTGTGATCGCAGCGGTCGCACTGCTGTTTTTCGATCTGAACGATCTCGGGATCCCTACCGAACAAGTACAGGAAATCTCCCGTACTTTCGGCCATATCGGCGTGGGGGCCATGGCACTCTTTATCGGAATGTCGTGTCCTTCTGCCGCCGCACTTTCTTTGGAAGGAAGCTCACGCGGTCTGCTGTTTGCCATGCCCGTCTCCGCAAAGAACATCCTGCTCTCCAAAGCAATGCCTACTTTTGTCATCAACTGTGTTTGCGGACTTCTCTTTTCGGTACTCTTTTGTATCAAAATGCGGGCTGACGCGGTCCTATTTATCCTCGCGTTCGCTACGGCACTGATCTTTTCCGTCTTTACGGCGCTGGGCGGAATATTCTTAAATTATAAGTTTCCGAAATACGATTGGACAAACGAAACACAGGCAGTAAAAAACAGCGTACCGCTGATCATTGTTGTTTTTTCAAGCATGATCGTTGGTATCGCTGCCGCAGTTCTCGCCGCTTTTTATGGAGTATGGCCTATTTTGGCGCTCGATCTGATTGCTCTCGCACTTTCGATCGCGATTTTCTGCTCCTTGAAAAATGCAAAGCTGTATGTCTGATGATTGCAATATTTTGTTTAAAATGAAGCACTGCCTCGCAAATTTATTTGCGAGGCAGTGCCTTTTTATTGATCCGTTCTTACCAAACAGCTGTACTATTTTATTCTACGCGGAATGCCCAATTCCCTTCCCGGAAAAGAGGCACACGCGCACCGGTTTGCGTCACGCCGTCGATATCAAGCTCATCATTGCCGATCATAAAATCGGTATGGATCATCGAATCGTTTACGCCGGCCGCTTTGATCTGGTCATCGTCCATTGTCTCGTAACCGCGCAGACAATTGAAAAATCCCCTGCCCAACGCCAAATGACAGGCAGCATTTTCGTCAAAAAGCGTATTGTAAAAAAGAATTCGACTTTCACTGATCGGCGAACGATGCGGTACAAGCGCGCATTCGCCCAGATACGCCGCGCCCTCGTCCATGCCGATCATTTTCTTTAAAACACTTTCTCCCTGTGCAGCATGCACTTCCACTGCCTTCCCTTCCGAAAACCGCACCGAAAAATTGCGAATAAGCTGTCCCTGCCACGAAAGCGGCTTTGTGGAATATACGATGCCTTCTGCCTGCCCGCGCATAGGTGTGGTGTAAACCTCTTCGGAAGGTATGTTCGGATTGAAATAGACGCCCGCAAGTGTCCTTTCGCCTCCGCCAGCAAACAAACCGTTCTCCATAAGACCCACACGCAGATTCGTACCATTTTCCCCGCGATATTCCAAAGAACATAGTTTGAGAGAATTTAAATAGGCACAGCGCGCTTCCAATTCACGGTCATGCTCCTGCCAGTTCGCTACGGGATTGCCATTCAGTGCGCGCGAAGAAGACAAAATCGCTCTCCACAACTTTTCTTCTGCCATAGAAGCACTGTCTTTCGGAAATACTTTCTTTGCCCATGCCCTGCCGGGTACCGCAGCAATGCACCATTGATACCGGTTTTCCATTTTGTCGCGATACGGTTTAATGATCGCCGAACGCGCCTGCATCGCGCGCGCATATTTTTCTGCATCAATACCGTTCAGCCCGTCAGGATCGTCGCTGTCCAAATACAGACGCGCGGGAAGAGTATGCACTTCGCATTTGAGCTTTTCTTCCTGCCACGGCGAAACCTCTCCCAAAATTTGTTCCGAACATTGATCGGCACGTAACCGAGCAAGCGGCTGACTTGTCCACTCCACGCGCACTTTCGCAGCTCCTGCTCTGTAACATTCTTCCACGCAATAGGCGACAAATTCCGTCTGATCCAATTCCGCAACAATGATCGCTTCCTGCCCTTTCTGCACATTCAATCCAACGCGCGCAAGCAGTTTTGCATAGTTTTTCAATATCGTTTTTTGCATACTCATTCCCTCAACGCAACGCCGCGCTCCACGTTCCGTTCACAAAGACCGGAATACGCTCACCCGTTTTTGTAACACCCGTAATATTGAGGTCCTCGCTCCCAATCATGAAATCCACGTGCTGCGAAGAATCGTTCACCCCCATTTCGGCAAAATCCGAATGCTCCAAATTCTCAAAGCCTTCGATCGTATTCGTATATCCTCTGCCCAATGCGAGATGACAGCAGGCATTTTCATCAAACAACGTATTGTAGAACAACACGCCCGTGCGATTGATCGGCGAATCATACGGCACAAGTGCCGCTTCACCCAAATATGCCGCACCCTCGTCCATACCGACGATCTTCTCCAATAGTGCGGCATTTTTTTTCGCGCCGAGGTCAACCACCTTTCCTTGCGAAAAACGCAGCCAAAAATCTTCGATCAGTTCCCCGCCGTATGAAAGCGGCTTGACAGCGTACACGATCCCCTCCGCTTCCCCGCGCATGGGCGTCGTGAAACACTCCTCCGTAGGGATGTTCGGATTAAAATAAATTCCTTCCGTTGTATATTTCTTCCCCGCAATAAATTTTGCCTGCGGGATCAGTCCTACCCGAAGATTTGTGCCGCCCTCCGATCGATATTCCAGCTCGCGTAAATTCAACGCATTGATCTTGTCACACTTGTCGCGCAAAGCCCGATTATGCCACATCCAATCGGTAAGCGGGTCCTTACCGTCCGCACGGCAGACGCTGAGGATCAGTTCCCACAGCCGCTCGACTGCGGAATTTGCCCGTTCATCCGGGAAGATTTTTTTCGCCCAGCCCGCCGAAGGCAACGCCGCTACACACCATTGGTGACGGTTGATCATCGCATCGGTATACGGCTTCGTGATCGCCGAACGCGCCATCGCCGCCAGCGTGATCTTTTCACGGTTCGCTCCCTGCATGCCGTCCGGATCCGCGGAAAGCAATTTGATCGTGACGGGAAGAGTCTGCGCGCGATAGGCGTACTTCGCCTCCTCCCACGAAGTTACGGCTCCCAATTCCCGCACCGTTTCAAACCGCGCCGCCAGCTTATCAATACGCTGGTCCTGCCACTCAACTTCCACGTCTGCCGCACCCGCACGATAGCATTCTTCTGCCAAGACCGTCACAAACGGTTGCTGATCAGTCTGTGCAGTGATCACAACACGCTGTCCCTGCCGCACATTCCCGCCCACGCGGGCAATCAGTTTCGCGTAATTGCGAATGAGCGATTTTTTCATAAACAATCTCTTTGTCCTTTTTATTTGCTTGGTATCATCATACTCTTTTTATGTTCAAAAGTCAAGCCGCCCCCCGAAAACAATCTCGTTTTACGTATATTTCGCAAAAAAACGGATACCTTTCCATCAAAAAATCTGCCCGCGGCGCGGGCAGGACCCATTACAATACTTTTGATAAAAATTCTTTGAGACGATCATTTTTCGGCGCTCCGAACACCTGTTCGGGAGGTCCCTGCTCGACGATCTTGCCGCCATCCATAAACAGGACCCTCGTCGCAACTTCGCGTGCAAAACCCATTTCATGCGTAACGATAACCATCGTCATTCCTTCGTCGGCAAGCTCTTTAATGAGTTCAAGAACTTCGCCTACCATTTCCGGATCGAGCGCACTGGTAGGTTCGTCAAAGAGCATCACCTTCGGATTCATCGCGAGCGCACGCACGATCGCAATGCGCTGGCGCTGTCCGCCCGAAAGCGTGGAAGGATATACTTCGGCTTTGTCGGCCAGTCCGATGCGCTTTAAAAGCCGCATCGCATTCTCCTTCGCTTCCTCCTTGATCTGACGAACTGTGGTTTCCACAGGTTCAAGCGCCGCCTTTTTATCCTTTTTACGGAACAAATTGGAGATTTTTGTGCGCAGATTTCTGCGCTTGATGCGCCGCAGATCCTGCACCCCTACATGTATCGGCGCAAGCGTGATGTTTTTCAGCACGTTCATGTTGTTGAACAAATTGAATTGCTGAAACACCATGCCCATGCGGCGTCGATGCAGATTGATATCCACGCGAAGGTCGCACAAATTCGCACCTTCAAAATAAACCGCACCGCTTGTCGGATCTTCCAATACATTCAGACAACGCAAAAACGTGCTTTTACCGCTGCCCGAAGGCCCGATGATCGCAATTTTCTCGCCTTGCTCGATCTTTTCGCTGATATCGTCCAACACCAAAAGATCGCCGAATTTTTTTGTAAGATTCTCTACTTCGATCATCGCCGTGTGTATCGGCGATGTTTCTTCTGCCGCGTCGAAAGCCTGCGCGTTAATTTCTTCTTTCACTCTTACGCAACCTCCTTTCGACAATACGGATTATAAAAGTAAATATCAAAATTATAACAAGATAAACAAGGGCAAGCATCAAATACGGAATAATGTATTCATAGTTTGCACTCGCAATCAATCGAAATGCACGCGTCAAATCCATCGTGGCAACATAACCCGCAACCGATGTATCTTTTGTGAGCGCGATCAGCTCGTTCCCGAGCGTGGGGATCACGTTCTTGATCGCCTGCGGATATACGATTTTGATCATCGTCGTCGGATAAGATAAACCGAGTGTCCTGCCCGCTTCCATTTGTCCGATATCTACGGAAAGGATACCGCCGCGCATGATCTCGGCCACATAAGCACCGCTATTGAGCCCGAAAACAATAATCGCTTCCAATAATCCGTCGATATTGATCCCCGAAAAAATAATATAATGGAAAATCAAAAGTTGTACAATGATCGGCGTACCCCGAAAAATACCGGTGTAAACATCCCCAACGGCAGCAAAAACTCTTGCAACTTTATTGCGCTTACCGGCTACCTGTACACTCGCCACGATCGTACCGATAATAATACCGATAACCAAACCGGCTATCGCAATAATCAAAGTATTGCGGAGTCCGAGCAGTACGTTTTTATAGCCGCCCTGCACGATAAATTGATCGTAAAATGCTTCCCACATTACCCGCATGGTAAAATTCCTTTACTGCTTTCTTGTTTATTCTGCGCTCTCAGCGGGAACTTTTGCATTGATAGCTTCGACCGCCGATTCAAGCGTATCCCTGTCTCCGACAACGAATTTCAACTTTCCGTCCGAAAGATTCTGTACAGCCAAAGCAATCGTATCGTAATCTTTCGCCGTTACGTCTTTAAATCCGGCAAATTCAAAATCCGTGCTTCCTGTAATATAGAAATATCCGGTCTGCCCCGTTGCCGCACCTGCCGTAACTTTACCAAGCCCGTTAATTGCAGCCACTACTTCCGCTTCTGTCGTGCAATTGTCAAATGTTGTATCCGATTCAAGTACAGCAAGATACTGCGACGTTGTGTAATATCCTTCCGAGAAACTTACGATTTCCTCTCTGCCGCGGTTGATCGTAAGACCAGCCATTCCAATATCCGAATTTCCCTGTTCAACATCGGTGATTACGACATCAAACTCCATATTACGGATAACAAGCGTCTTGCCGAGTTTGTTTGCAAGCATTTTTGCAATGTGCATGTCAATACCCGCAAAATTTTCTCCGTTCATAAATTCAAACGGTTCAAACTCTGCATTTGTTGCAACCAACAGACACTCTTCACGCGTTTTACCGGAAGGAATCTCCGTATATGCATCTTTCACGTTATAAACCGTTTCGCCCTCCATTGCTTCGTACAAAGTATGGAAAGTAACTGTTTCAGCCGTTCCGTCGCCGTTCAGGTCATATTCAACACCTGCAGCACTCGTATTCGGCGCTTCGGGGTTATAAGGCTCATTTCCGCACAACTGAACAATCAGCTCATTCACCGCAGTCATTAACGTGGTATTATCCTGATCGACGCAATAGCCGTATTCCTCACCCGTCAGCATAACGTCAATCACTTTTACACGCTGGGCCTTTGAACATGCTGCCATCGAAACAGTCAGCACGACAACCAGCAAAGCCGAAATTGCGGCAACCAACAACTTCTTCATAATCTTTACCTCTCGTAATAAGATTTTGCAAAACGGGGCGCGCGGCCCGAAAGCCTTTTGACCTCGCGCACGACATTTACAGTGCAATCATCATATCATTTCACAAAAAAAAATGCAATTATTTTTTTCATGAAAATTTATTATTATTCGCTTTATGCAAGAATATACGCAAAAATGTTCCGTTAAAACAGTTTCAACCGCGCAACTCACGCAAAATATGCGCGGCGTATGCTTCCGCCACATTTACTCCCGTAACCCGCTCCGCTTCATTGAACATCGCATTGGAATTGACTTCGCATACATAAGGAACACCTTCTTCATCCAAAAGATCAACCCCGCAATAATCCAGTTTCAAGATCGCGGCGCAACGCTGCGCCGTCTCAATAAAAACTTCGGGCGCCGTCTCGGCATATCCCTTGCCTCCCGCTTCGATATTGGAACGGAAATCTTTTTCATTTTTCCGTTTCATGCAAGCAATCGCCTTGCCTCCTACGACCAATATCCGATAATCCTCCCCGGGTTTTCCGACTCGCTTTTGATACAGGTGCGGAAACATACGAAATTCCTCAGCTGCCGCCTGCAACTCGTTTTCGTCCTTCACTAGCCGCACCTCTGCTCCCCAGCTGCCATAACTTTTCTTTACGACAAGAGGATATCCCAGCCGCGCCTCGATTTTTTGCAAAAAACTTTGCTCCGTCCGTGCATCTGCATAATAACAAAGCGGCGCAGGAATCGTGTCCGGCAAATTGACTCCACCCCCAGCCAACGCAATGCAGGTAAGCATCTTATCGTCACAAAGCTCCACCCCCTCAGCGCTGTTGAACACGCGCAGTCCGCATTTCTCCAACATGCGAGGAAGATATTTGTCCTTGTCCAAATTCACAACAAAGTCGCATTTCGAGGCAAGCGTTATTGCGTTTTTGTGTACATCACAAGTCAATTCGCCATTTTTTATAATTTCCGTCCGCACACCTTTACGGATCAATTCTTCCGCTACGCGCTCTGCCTGGCGGATCATTCCCGCCTGACGCAAATATGCATTTACCAGTACGATTGCTTTCACTGCTTTCTCCAAAAATGAAGCGCCGCTTCTTCGAAGCGGCGCAAAAATTCATGTTCTATTCAGCCACGATCAACGCAAGATAGCGCAAAGGGTCATCTTTTTCGTTGCGCAAAGAGTGCTCCTCTCCCGCAAAACAAACAAGAGTATCTCCCGCCCGCACGGAAACAACCGTTCCGTTATCATCGTAGACGCCTTCTCCGCCAAGAATATAAATGATCTCACTGTCATCGCTGTGACCGTGCCTGCCGATCGAACAGCCCTTCATGAGAACCATTTCACTGCAAACGCGCACATTTGCAGGCTTTTTTCCTGCCGTGAGATCCTTAACGATCGTCTCCCCGTCTCCGCCGCGAAAATGCTCGACAAACTTTACTGGAAGGTTTTCTCCTCTGTTGACCATGATTTTCTCCCGTTCAGCCTTCCACGCGGATCAGACTGTCTACACTGAGCACGTCTTCCAGCGCGGCGATCTTTTCCAGCGCACGGCGCACGGAAAACTCGCTGGTCTGGTGTGTAATGAGCAGAATGGGCAAACTATCCACGCCTTCACCCTTCTGGATCAGGTCACTGATACTGATATTGTATTTTGCAAAGATGCCCGCCACTTTCGCAAGCACACCCGCTTTGTCTCGCGCCGTAAAGCGAATATAATACCGGCTGCGGAAATCGGTAACAAACCGAACATCCTTATCAGCCAACTGCGTGTTTTTGAAAGTCGCATATTTCACGTCATTATGCGTTGCCGCATAAATGACGTCCGAAACGATCGCACTGCCTGTGGGAAGGGCTCCTGCACCTCTTCCGTACAGCATAATGTCTCCGACGCTGTCACCCTGCAAATATACCGCATTGAAACTGTCATTGACTGCCGCAAGCGGATGGTCCTTACGGATAAACGCGGGATGCACGCGTACCTCTACCGCTTTACCGTTATCATTCTTGCCGATCGCGAGCAATTTCAGCACATACCCGAGTTCGCTGCCATAGGCGATGTCGAGCGAGGAAATGTTCGTGATACCCTCACGGTAAACCTTTTCCAAGGGTACTTTCGTATGGAACGCCAGGCTCGCAAGAATAGAAAGCTTATATGCAGCGTCAAATCCTTCTACGTCAGCGGAAGGATCGCGCTCTGCATACCCGAGCGCCTGCGCATCTTTGAGTACTTCTTTATATCCCAGTCCCTCGCGCGTCATGCGCGTAAGAATATAATTTGTCGTACCGTTTATAATACCGGTCAAATCGGTGACCACGTTCGCCTGCATTCCATCGATCAACGTACGGATTATCGGCACCCCGCCCACACAGCTTGCTTCATAGTACAGCCCTGCATTCGTGCGTTTCGCCGCCTTTTCAAGCTCGTGCCAATATTTGCAGAAAAGTTCTTTATTGGATGTGACTACCGTCTTCCCGCTGTGCAATGCCGCAAGTACAAACGATTTCGCAGGTTCTACGCCTCCGATCACCTCTACAACGATATCGACGTTCGGATTGCTGATCACCTCAGCGATATTATCGGAAATCTTGCTCTCTTCAATTCCGAGATCGAGCGCCCTCTGGCGATTGATTTCCAATACGCTCTCAACGGTGATGTCGATCTGCTGCGTCTGCCGATAGAACTCCCTGTGATCGCGTAAAATTTTGTACGTTCCGCCGCCTACGACGCCCAAACCGAGTATTGCTACACCGACGCTCTTCATTTTTTACCCTCCGGACTGTTAATGTCGTATAAATATTTCAAACCTTGCAAGGTAAGAAGCTTGTCCACATGATCGATGCAAGACGTTTCCTTGGCAATGATCTCACTGAACCCGCCTGTCGCAACGACTTGCACATTCGGCGATTTCATCTCCCGCCGCATCTTCTTTACAATGTATTCCACCAGCCCCGCGAACCCGAATACAATACCCGCCTGCATGTTCGTGGTCGTATTTTTTCCGATCGCGCTCTTAGGCGTTTCGATTTCTACGCGAGGAAGTTTCGCCGTACCGGAAACAAGGGAATCCATCGAACCGCGTATTCCCGGTGCAACCGCGCCGCCAATGAATTCGCCCGCTTCGTTGATCGCATTGAACGTCGTCGCCGTACCGAAATCGATCACGATCAGAGGCGCTCCATATTTACGGATCGCCGCAACATCATTTACTATACGATCCGCCCCCACTTCACGTGCATCGTCCACGCGCAGGTTGTGTCCCGTCTTCAAACCGGCTCCCACAAGAAGCGGCTCGATACCGAGATACCCCGCACACATGTGCGTCAACGTATAATTGAGCGCCGGCACCACGGAAGATACGATCGCTCCGTCGATCGACGACGTCGCGATCCCTTTGATCGCAAGCATCTGCGTCAAAAGCGTGCCGTACTCATCACTCGTGCGTTTGAGATCGGTCGCCCCGCGAAAACTCACAACCAGTTCGTTTCCGTCAAACAGGCCGTACTTTATATTCGTATTTCCGATGTCAATGCATAAAATCATAAAACGACCTGCCGCCGAATTATTTTTCAGGAAGTTCTTTTTTGATTGCCGTCGTATTTTCTTGGGTCGCACTTTCTTCTGATTCAGATTGAACGTCCTCTTCGTGCGAGCCGCCGCGCATACGCTTTACGATCTCCGCAACGCGATAAATCGCGGGAGATGCAACCGCATTGATGGCAAACTCAATGAGAAAATTCACTCCTGCAAGCCCGATAATGATATAATACGTGAGCGATACGCCCGTTACCTCAGTTGCTGCCATCACCCCTTCGATCGCACCGCTCATCAAGAACGCTCCGACCACAAAGATACCCGTATTCACAATAGGCGCAGCCAAGGATGCAACGATCACACCAACATAACGATTTTTACGCGCAATCAATTTATTGAGCATACCCGCAACAAATCCCGCCGCTGCCCCTTTGAGCAAGCAAAGAAAAATTGTTGCGAACGGACTCTCCGTAAACAATAAAAATGTCCAGGCATCAAACCCGGTTACGCCGCAAACAGCGACCACGATGCCGAAAATCAATCCGAGCAACGTACCGGCAAGCGGGCCAAGCATGACTCCGCCAAGCACGATCGGTATCAATACCAAACTCAGCGGCGTTCCGCCCAGTCTGCCGATCAAGGTGCTCATCGTCTGCAAAACGACGACCAGTGCAACGAGGACTGCCAAAAATGCAATGTTCCTCGAAGTGAAAAAGCGCTTCTTTTCCATATTGACCTCCATCGGATTTCACAAAGGAATATCCGTGAAAAAAATGTATTTATGCGCTAACGAAGTGCGGCCCTTACGGTGCCGTCTCCGCGCATATCCTTGTAAAACTGCGACAAAAATATTGCCGCAAGCATATAATATTATAGCAAACGGAATTCTAATTGGCAAGTAAATGAATGTGAAAACTTGTCCCGCGGCGCTTGCGCTCCGCTTTTTCCGCAAGCGTTACGGCAAAAAAGCTCTCTTTGCCATTATTGTACGCAAAACAGAGCGGCTCAATTACTGATTTTTGCAAAAATTTTCCGTAAAGGTCTTCTCCTTCGCAAAACAGTAACACAATTCCGATTTTGCGCGTAAATATGAATATAGGCAACCAAAAACGCACCTTTAAGCGTCACGGTTGTACTTCCCGCCGCAGGAACAACAGTACATATCCTCTGCGGCGGACCGGGAGGAAAAGAATCAATGAACTGCTTCGGAAACTTCGGCGGCGATAACGGCTGCCTGTGGATCCTCATTCTCCTGCTCATCCTGTGCTGCTCGCAGACAGGCGTTTTGAGCGGAATTCTCGACAGTTGCTATCTGCCCATCATTCTCGCGATCGCTTATTGCGTATGCAAGAAAGGCGGACTGTGCAATCTCTTCAAAAACAACGGCTGCGGCTGCAACTAAACCGCTGCCTGAACCATCCGTCCCTGCAAAGC
>CABQND010000020.1 GCA_902465495.1 uncultured Eubacteriales bacterium | reverse complement strand
CGATGCTTAAATATTTTCGGCAAATTACCGATCAATCACACTTGTTCCGTCCTTCGGTTACGCCCTTATTGATCCCCTTGGCGCGGCGGATCTCTTCCACTTTCTTTTCATATCCTCTGCCCGTAGGGCGGTAAAACACCTCGTTTTTAATGGAATCAGGCAGATACTGTTGTTCTACCCACCCGCCATAATTGTGCGGATATTTATATTTTGCGCTCTGCGCCTTTGCCTCCTTATCCCCGAACGAGCTGTCTTTCAAATATGGCGGTATGTTGTCGTCCCGCACTTCGCGCGCCGCACGGCGCGCCTCTTCCATCGCAACAATGACGGAATTGGATTTTTCCGCTTCGCATACATATACGATCGCATTGCTCATCGGTATCAACCCTTCGGGCGCGCCCAGCTTTTCAAATGCCTGCAATGCCGAAACCGCAACGACCATCGCGTTGGGATCCGCCATCCCCACGTCCTCCGCGGAATGCACCACAAGGCGACGTAAGATCAGCATGGGATCACATCCGCCCTCGATCAATCGAAACGCATAATACAGCGCCGCATCCGAGTCGCTCCCGCGCAAACTTTTGCAAAACGCGGAAAGAAAATCATAATACGTATCCTCACTGTAAGAGAGGGATTTACGCTGTATGGACTCTTCGGCGTCCGCAAGCGTCACGTGTATCTTTCCGTCCGATTGCGGCGGCGTAGTGAGCACTGCAAGTTCGAGCGCATTGTATGCCGCACGCAGATCTCCTGCTGCGTAATGCGCAATATGAGAAAGCGCATCGCAATCTACCTGTGCATTGTATTCGCGCAATCCTTTGCGAGACGTGAGCGCCTTTTCCAACGCACCCAAAATATCCGCATCCGATAGCCGTTTAAATTCAAACACACGGCACCGCGATACGATTGCAGGCGTCATCGAGGCGTAAGGATTCTCCGTCGTCGAACCTATAAAAATGATCGTGCCCTGTTCAATGGCGGGAAGGAGAGAATCAGACTGCGTCTTATTAAAACGATGACATTCATCCAATAAAAGATACGTCTTTTTATTATAGAGTTTTAACGCATTGCGAGCATCTTCCACCGCCTTTTTGACGTCTGCCACCCCGCTTTGCACCGCGTTCAATTTGACAAAATTGCCGTGCGTCGTGGAAGCTATGATATTGGCAAGCGTCGTTTTGCCGCACCCCGGAGGCCCCCAAAAAATGCAGCTCCCCAAACGATCCAGCTTGATCGCACGCCGCAAAAGGCTTCCTTCCGAAACAATGTGTGTCTGGCCCACAAATTCATCCAGATTGTTCGGCCGCATTTTATCAGCGAGCGGCTTCGCATCATATTCATTATTGTTTAAATCAAACAAGTCCATGTTTTACTGCTCTTCCAGCGCTTTTCTAATCTTCGGCGCATACTCCTTACCCGATGCATACCCCGCTTCATATACCTCTTCGCTGTATTTGAATTTGTACTGACTGACAGCTCCCATTTCCGGTTCGATCCAGAAATCGGTATACCGCCGCGCCGAGCGATGTTGGCTTTCCGTCTTATTTGCATCAATAATATCGTACACACGCGTGATCAGCGAAAACATATTGGGGACTTTATCTACCTGCCCGCATTTGCCGAGCACATCGAGTCCGACTACAACATCCGCGCCCATATCCTTTACCTGTCGAACAGGCACTCGGCACAAAACACCTCCGTCGACAAGAAGCATTCCGTCCTTTTCGACCGGTCGGAACACCGTCGGCATCGAACTGGATGCAAGAATTGCATCCAACACACTCCCCTCACTAAAAACCTGCAATTTTCCCGTTTTTAAATCTACGGCAACACAGCTGAACGGGATCGCAAGATCAGAAAATTCACAGTCTTCTAAAAAGGAAGCCATCAGACGCCTTGTCTTGGTCCACTTCATGAGCCCGAGCTTGGAAATCGGCATCAATCCCACGTTCACGATATCGCCCGCTTTCAGTTCACGACAAACATCCCGCATTTCGTCCGGCGTCATGCCCTTCGCGTAACACGCACCCACAATGCTGCCCATAGACGAACCGGACAAAAAATCCGGACGAATGCCCTCGTCTTCCAAAGCCTTTAAAAATCCGATATGAGCAATGCCGCGCGCACCGCCTGCACCCAACGCAATCCCCAATGTTTTTTTCTTCATAATCGCTTGTCTCCGTTAATATGTTATTGTATGAAATCGAACATACAAAAAAAAGCCGCAATCGGTCCCTATCTTTTGCCTGCGGCAGCAACGGCGATTTTGCTCTTTTGCGTATTGTTTCCAAAAGAATGCGCAAAGGCATGCACCGAGGGTATTCTTCTCTGGGCAGGCGCCGTACTGCCATCGCTCTTTCCTTTCCTGATTCTGAGTGCATTGCTCGTTAAAACGGGCGCTGCTCAAAAATTTTCACGGCGACTTACACCCCTCATGCGAAAAGTAAAACTGCCTTCTGCCGCTTCCTATTGCTTTGTTCTGAGCGCTCTTTCCGGCTATCCCGTCGGGAGCCGGATGATTGCGGACCTCTACGAAAGCGGCACGATCTCATCCAAGCAAGCGGCACGCATGAGCGTACTCTGTTCCACATCCGGTCCGATGTTCCTCATCGGAAGCGTGGGAGCCATGATGTTTCATAGTGTTTCCGCCGGCGTCATACTTTTAGCAGCCCACTTACTTTCCGTGCTTTTGATTTGTCTGTGCTTTCTTCCTTTTATAAAACAACTTCCCGAACATGTAAGCCGATTAAATCATCAAAACGAAAACAACGTACTCGCCGAAAGTGTGCAAAGCTCCGTACTTTCCATATTATGCGTCGGCGGATTCATCGCGTTCTTTTCGGTGATTGCGCAACTCTTGCAAACAATAGGAGCATTTACCGTACTTGAAAAAGGATTCACCTTTTTGCTCGCACCGTTCGGCGCCGAAAGTGCCGCATCCGGGCTTGCGCAAGGACTTCTCGAAGCGACGCGCGGCTGTGCGAAAATTGCCGCGCAACCGAACGCTTTCTCTTTACCCATTTGCGCCTTTTTGACTACATTCGGCGGCGCGTGCATCCTCGCACAGCAACTTGGCTACCTCAAAAAAGCAGGTGTGAAAGCCACATTTTTTGTCTGCATGAAAGCATTGCAGGGACTAACTGCTTTCTTTCTATGTCTCGGCCTGTGCGCCCTCATTCAATAAAAAGAGCATCACGACTCAAAATTTTAATAGCATCCAAGAAGTTTGAAATTATACGTGTATTCGCTCAGCCGTTCAATCGCAAAACGCACCCGTTTTTCGCCGATATCTCCTTCAAACTCGATAAAAAAGCAATACGTCCCAGGCGCATTTTTAATGGGGCGGGATTCGATCTTTGTCATGTTCAGATCATACACTGCAAGGATCTGCAACATTTTTAAAAGCGCGCCGGGTTCGTGCGGACACCCTGCCGCAAAAAACACGCGCGCGCTGCGCGGCGGCAAACTCTCTTTCCCCTTTCGCACAAGCAGAAAATGCGTAAAATTGCTCCGCTCGTCCGCAATGTTTTCTCCGACAAATTCCATCCCTTCCGCTCGCACATGAGAGCCGACGATGCCCGCATCTCCCGCTTCGCAAATGCGCGAAACGCTCTGCATAGTGGAATCCGTCGTTACGATCTGTGCATCGGGAAGATTTTCCGCCAAAAATTTCGAGCATTGCAGAATGGCCTGTTCATGCGAAAATACGCGTCGAATATCCGCTATGCGAGTACCCGACCGCGCAATCAGCCTATGTTCAATGGGAAGCATATATTCACGAACCGCAAACAGATCAGAATTGGAATACAATAAGTCGAGATTCTGCGTTACAGCGCCCTGTAATGTATTTTCTACCGGTAAGACTGCGGCTTCGGCTTCCCCTTTCAACAGGGCGGAAACAGCCGCCGCAAACGTCTTACACGGCATTGTACGCATTTCAGGGCACAGCTTTTCCGCCGCCAGCGAAGAATAACTTCCGTCCGGTCCCAAATAGGCAACCTTCCCGCCTTGCTTGCCAACGCTTTTATCCATGGTTTCTCCTCAGATCTTGTCCGCAATATCGAGCACCAGCCGCTCGGTATCCTGCCAACCGAGGCAAGGATCGGTGATGGATTTTCCGTACACAATGTCCTCTTTCTGGCATCCTTCCTCGATAAAGCTTTCAATCATGAACCCTTTTACATATTTCTTGAAATCCTTATCATAAAGGCGATTGTTGAGAACCTCCTCCACGATCCGGATCTGCTGTCTGAACTGTTTCCCCGAATTGGAATGATTTGCGTCGATGACGATCGCAGGATTTTTCAGCCCCGTCTTTGAATATCCTTCAATAACCTTCATCACTGTTTCGTAATGAAAATTGGGGATATCGTTGCCATAGCCGTCCACAGCACCGCGAAGAACTGCATGCGCCAACTCATTGCCCGTCGTGCGGACCTGGTAATTCTGATATTTAAACACCTGCCCGCCGCTCTGCGCCGCATAGATGGAATTGAGAAGCACAGGAATGGAACCGCTCATGGGATTTTTGATCCCCACAGGAAGTTCAATACCGCTGGATACAAGCCGATGCATTTGATTCTCACTCGAACGTGCGCCGATCGCAATATACGTGAGAAGGTCCTCGACATATGCATAATTTTCGGGATACAACATCTCGTCCGCCGCAGAAAGCCCGCTGATACCGATCGCATCGATATGCAAGCGGCGTATGGTCAGAATACCTTTGAGAATATCCTCCTTGCTCTTCGGATCGGGCTGCGTGAACATCCCCTTATATCCAACACCCTTCGTGCGCGGCTTATTCGTATATATACGCGGTATAATTACAATCTTATCCTTCACCCGCTCGTTGAGCTTGCCGAGACGTTCCACATAGTCGAGGACAGGCTTACTCTCGTGTGCCGAACAGGGTCCGATGATCAAAAGAAGTTTATCCGTTTCGCCGCGAATGACTTCGGACGCCAAACGGTCGCGCTCTGCCTTGATCTTTTTCAGATCAGCAGGAAGAGGAAGAGATTGAAGGATCTCTTCTGCCGCCGGAATGATTTCTTCTCTTTTAAACATTTTCTTTGACCTCTTGCAAGTATTTTTTCAAGTCCCCCCGTATCTCCTGCGGTACATATTTATCTACGTTCTTATTAAATCGAAGCGCGTCTTTGACCAGTCCCGAACTGATATGCAGAAATTCTTGCCGCGTCGGAAAAAAGACCGTGATCATATCGCGGAACATATCGACATTGATGAAGTTCAGCTGCGCTTCATAGTCGTAATCGGTTCCGTTGCGAATGCCGCGCACATAAAAACGTACGCCTTCCTGCCGCAAAAGATCAACAGTCAACCCGTCGTACGAAAGCACGCGGACGTTCGGATACGCCGCAAACACTTTTTCAAGCATCGCCTTACGCTGTTCCACTTTGAACAGCGGCTTTTTATTGGGATTGATCAGGATCGCCACGATCACTTCGTCAAAAAGTTCTAGACATTTCATCACAATGTCTTTATGCCCGAGCGTCGGAGGATCAAAGGTCCCCGCAAATACACATTTTTTCATAACGCCTCCGCATTCCGCTATCACGCGGAAATCCTTTCGGTATATTCCTTCCTACTCTAAAAGGTCCGTCAAAATTTAACGGCGGACGCTTTGCGCCCGCGCCAATACACCTTTGCCCGACTGCTTAGTCCGGCGTAAAAAACGTCAGATATGCAATCCCGTATTTTCGTTCGTCGTAACATACCAAGTCGGGAATCTCGCCATCAAACGGCTTATCACTTTCGAGCACCGCAACGCCACCCGTATTTAAAAGCCGCCTTGCAGCAATCAGTTCCAGCGCCTCTTTCCCGTATCCGCTTTTATAAGGAGGGTCAATGTATATCACATCAAATGTAATATCCAAGCTGTTTAATAAAGCCTTGAAATCCAGGTTGTACACCTTTGCACTTACATTTAAGATCGCCAGATTTTTTTTCAATACTTCCAGGCTCTCGCGTGAAAGATCATTGAACACCACCAAATCTGCCCCGCGCGAAAGCGCTTCCAGCCCGATACTCCCGCTCCCGCAAAAAAGATCCAGCACATTCGCTCCGCTGATCTCAGGCGCCAGAATATTAAACAGCGATTCCTTTGCACGATCGGACGTCGGGCGGATATCCTTGCCTTTAAAGGGACTCAAAACCCTGCCCCTGTATTTTCCGCCGATGATTCTCACCGTCTGTTTGCTCCTTCTTCATCTTTATTTCCCCGCGCACTGCCGATGCGATCAATATCTTCCGTCTGCCGCGCAAGCACAAATTGATGAATCTTTTCTTTTTTTCCGCCCAAAATGTAAGCAACTGTGCAAAGAACCACGAAAATTCCGAGCAATAAAAAGCCCCACCAAAGCGATGACGGCCCGGCTATTACCATATCTTCCGTAAAATGATGGACATCCGCATAAATCTGGTAAATACTATACGCGGGAAGATATGCCCAGCCAGCCAAAATGATCAGCGCTGCACGCGCTCCGGCTGATCCCGTCGTTGCACCAACGATTATCAATATCGCCGGGATCAACGATACAAACAACCCGATCACAAACCCCTTATAAGGGCGGTATTCTTTGCTGGGATGATACTTCCCAGCATTGATCGTAGCATTGAGAGGTTTATTTTCCTTGCGCAAACGTCCGACCACATTCATCTTGTACGCGCCTTCCCCCATCGAACGAAGCAAAATAAAACTGACAAATCCGTCCGCCAGAAAGAGAAGTGCGAGAATTGTTATGCGCAACTCTGTATTTTTTATCATAACGCACGCAAGCATCGTCATGCCAAACATCAGCTTTAAAAGGAAAGGGGTCGCCGCACGGCGCAAATATTCCACCAAATCCCAGCCGATCGAACTCAATATTTTTTTCATAAAACCTCCGTTTTTCCCCGTATCAGGATTCGCGCATCGGTGACAAGCATGTCCACCGGAATATCGTATTCTTCCGCAGGCAACTCGTCAACCAGCTGAAAATCGTAACCGATTGCTATTTTCAAAGTTTTATCCCCGACTTCTGCCAAAAATCTGTCATAAAACCCTCCGCCGTAACCAAGACGATTGAAACGCTTGTCCGCCGCAAGCATAGGCAAAACAGTAATTGCAGGAATTTCCAGGCACGGCTCACCCTGCGGCTCTGCAATTCCGAATGGTCCGCGCTCAAATGCTTGACCGTTGTATTCGACAAGCTCCATCTCCCTCCCGCGCACGCGCGGATAAAAGACTTGCCTGCCGCGAAGCATAAGCTCGCGCGCGATCATAGCCGTGTCAGCCTCACTTCCGAACGAATTGTATAAAAAGACACTGCCGCCTTTCGCAAATGCCGGTACAGTGAAAAGATTTTCATAAATTTTCCGATCTCGCCCGATGCGGTCGGATGCGGCAGAACGCAATTCTTTCATTGCTCTGCGCAAAGAATCTTTATCCGTCAACATATTCCCTGACCGCACGCATACCGGCTTTACAAAGAACTTCGTATGCGATCGTCCCGTATTTTTTTGCGTATGCTTCGGCGTCTGACAAAATACACACGCTCTGATATTTTTCCCTGTCCGCCTCGGCAACAAACACATCCATACAAAGATCGTTCGTCCCGACGCCTTTGCGGAACAATCCGTCCGCATATCCGGCACGCACAACGCACAGCCGTTCGCCTTTCGGCACATAATCTCCGTATCCCGCGCCCCCGCCGTGATACTCCCGTTCGGCAGCGACTGAGGCAAAAACAGACATTGCACGTTGCAACGCCAAATCCTTTTTCGTAAACCCGCCGGGAAGATACCCGTACAATCCGATGCCGATACGCACCATATCCAAATGATACTCTTTGTCCGCAAGCGTTCCGCCTGTCGCCGCAATATGCTTCGTAAGCTTTCCGAACACGCGCTCCGCCTCTTTGCAAAAATTACAAAACAGGGAATACTGTCTGTGCGTAACCGTTTCGTTCTCAGGCCGATAAAAATGTGAATAGATCCCTTCAACTGCGATCCTGTCTGACAACCGACCGCTCGTAAAAGAAGAAAAACCATCGTAATCAAAGCCGAAACGATTCATTCCCGTATTTACTTTCAGATGGCAACGGACGCACCCGCCCGTCTTCTGCGAAACGCGCGCAATCAGTGCATAGTCTCGGGCATCTCCGACGGATAGAATTAAATCGTAATAGATTGCGCGCCGCACTTCGCTTTCACTCAGCGCCGGCACGAGCACAAGAATATCTTTCGCAATTCCCGCACAGCGCAACTGCATTCCTTCTTCTACAAGCGCAACCGCAAACATATCCGCTTGAACCGAAAGCGCTTGCGCGACCATCGCCGCTCCGTGTCCGTAAGCATCTGCCTTTACGACTGCACACAACTTGCTCCCCTTCGCAAGTGCGGAAAACGTCCGTGCATTTTCACGAATAGCATCCAGGCGTATCAATGCTGTATTCTGCTGCATGTCTTCCCTCCCGCGCGGCAAACTGCCGTTCGGTACAGTATATGACCGCATCATAAAAAACGCAACGCCCTTTTATAAAAATTATACCATAAAGCCATTGTTTTAGCAAACTATTCGCCCGTTTCATCGATGAAAATTTCCGCACAGACCGTTACCGGCAAATAATTATAAAATTAATGCAATTTCGACATTCTTTTCACACGCTTTCTATACACTTTTTGCATTTATGTCTGTAATTTCTTGATTTTTTCTCCCTTTTATGCTATAATATAAACAGTGATGCGAATAAACACACAAATAATTTTCAGGAGAAAAAAAATGAAAAAGACTGTCCGCGGAAAAGTTTACGACACCGACGAAATGGCTCTCGTCAAAAAAGTAACGTTCGGTAATTACGGTGATCCTGCCGGCTACGAAGAATCCTTGTATGTTGCCGAAAACGGAACTTACTTCCTTTACACCTACGGCGGCGCGAATTCGCCCTATCCCGAAGAAAAACTGACCTCTTTGACGAAAGCAAGGTTGGAAGCCTGGGAAAAAGCAAATTCGTAATTTCCCGTATTGCAGCGCTTACTTATATCACACCTTTTGTTTCGCTTCATCGTTTTTCTCCAAAGTTTTGCCCGCGCTGCTAAATCGCGATGTATACCACATCGCATCTCTTCAAAAATCTTCCGTGCCCGTTCGGGTACGGATTTTTTTATTCCAACTTTTTCTCATACTAACAGATATTTCAGGATGGCTTGCATCCACGTCTTTCTTATGTTATAATAAAAAAAATTATAAATAACACCAACAAAACCGGCTTTTAAATTGTTATATAGGCGGAAGAATATGAAAAGTGCCAAACTCGAACGAAAAATCGGCGAGCTGAAAGCCGGAAACGGCAATGCGTTCGATTATATCTACGAGCAGACCAATCGCTCGGTGTATTTTGCGATTTTGTACATCGTTCACGACAAAATGTACGCGGAAGACTTGTTGCAAGAAACATACATCAAAGCGATCGGCGCTCTTGACCGTTATCAGCAAGGAACAAATTTTACGGCATGGCTGTCCCGTATCGGAAAAAATCTCGCGCTGAACCATATCAAAGCAGCTAAGCGGGAAGTTGCAACTGATTTTGATACGGACTCCTACCGCTACGGTACGCAAGAGACCGAGCTCCCCTATATTTTTGACGTCGCGGCAAAGATCCTTGCCGAAGACGAATACGAAATCCTGATGCTATGTCAGGTTGCAGGCTATAAAAGACGCGAAGTTGCGCAAATGCTGCAAATGCCGATCGGGACGGTAACCTGGAAAAACAACGAAGCCTTGAAAAAACTAAAAAATCATCTTAAAAAGGAGGGCGACGCATGAAAGACAAAGACGTAAAAAAATTACTGCGCGAACAGTCGGCGCGCGTTTTGCCCGACGAAAAAGTAAAAACAAACATTAAACGTGAACTGAATATTGCCCAGGAAGAGCACGAATACGCACTTGCTCACGGCGGAACACAATCAGGCCGCAACAATCGCAAGCAACTTATTTTGATTACCGCCGCGATCGTACTCGCTATTGCCCTGACTTTGGGAATACTGATCCCTGTTTTTCTGCATAAAAATTCCCCTTCTTTTCCCGGCGGCAACAACCTCGGCAAATTTGAACAAATTCAAAGTGCCGAAGATTTTTATGTATTTGGAGCTGCTTCAGTCGGTTCCTTGCTCGCGGCACAAAGTGAAAACCGCACAGCCGCCACGGCTAGCATTCGAACCTTGGCCACCAGATCTTTTTCTGTCCAAACCCTTGATTCAACTTACGGCAATAATCAGCAAATCGTTATCGATACCGTTAATGGCTATATGACGCTCGTCGAGGGATTGCTGAGCGATGGAAATATTGCACATTCTCAGCCCCAAACCCCATCCGATCCAGCTGACGCACAGCTCTACCAGTACCAGACAACCATATCCTATCAGGACTTGCTCGGCAATTCCATCAATTTTATTCTGTGCTATAACGAAGTGCAAACCAATCTTGAACATGATGACGAAGAAAAAGAAGAAGAATTTGCCATTGAAGGAGTTCTCCGCATCGGAAGCGGCGCAACCATGGAGGAATACGCGATCCGCGGAGAACGGGAAACGGAAACCGAATCAGACGAAACGGAAGATTCCCTACAATTCACCGCTTATCGCGAGGGAAAACCTTATATCCGCATGGAACAAGAAACCGAACAAGAAGAAGGTGAGTCCGAACAAAAATATTCCTATACCTACTACGATATAGAAACCGGAAAAGTTACCGAACGCACCGTCGTGGAGTATGAGGAAGAAAGCGGCGAGCTCGAACTGCTCGTTAAAGTCGAAAAAGAAAACGGCGAAAAGGATGAATTGCTTTTCCGCAACGGACAGCAAAAAAATTCTCTGAACATCCGCGCAAAGCTCGGAAACGGTGATGATATATTTTTCACCATTTATATCGAACAGGGCAAATACCGCTATTCATTTTCGGACGGATCTTCCTTTGACGACGGACGTTACAACGACGATGACGACGATGATGAAGATGACGAAGAAGATGATGACGACGATGACCATCGCCGCAGCGATAGAAATTTCTGATACATTCACACGATTAAATGTCAAAAAGCACGCTTTTGCACGCATACGTAGCCGACAAAATGTTTCAATCTCATAAATCTTTATAGAAAAAGCCCCGCGCTAATTGCGCGGGGCTTTTATTTTTCGACGGACTATCCAGTATTCAGGAATTCCCTTTTTAATTATACCCTGTATTTATCTTCAGCGGCAGGCGCATCGTCCAATTCTTTTTTCTTTGCCTCGTAGCCGGGTTTTCCGAGCAGAGCATACGTCGCCTGCTTTCCTGCTTCTACACCGGGCTGGTTGAATGTATCGATATTGAACATAGCACCCGTGTAAGCGGTCTGCAATTCAAATAAATACATCAGCTCACCAAGCGTGAATTCATTGACTTCGGGAAGCCAGATCGTGTAATTCTGCCTACCAGCCTTTGCAAGAGCATATGCCGTCGCTTTATTCTCCGCTGCAATGAGCTCATTCATCGTGTGCCCACCCAGGAAGCACACATCGGGGATATCCTCGCAGCCATGCGGAATAACAACTTCCTTGCGATAATTTTCCACCGAAAGGAAAGTAACAACTTTATCAAAGGGACCTTCGGTATACAACTGAACCTGCGAATGCTGATCGGTTACCCCCAAGGACTTAACGGGTGTCTGCCCGACATTGCAAGGTTTTCCATCCAATGTAACATTCTTGCCAAGGCTCTCCGCCCACAGCTGGCAATACCAGTCGGACATAAGTTTCAAGCTGTCCGCATACGGCATCATGACCCCGACGTTTTTACCGCGCTTCATCGCCATGTATTGCAAAACTGCGCAAGCAAGTGCGGGGTTACGCGCAATCGAAGGCTTGTTGCAAACACCATCCATATATGCAGCGCCGGCAAGCATCGCTTTAATGTCGAGACCAAGAACCGCGGCGGGAAGCAAGCCCACCGGGCAGAGCTCGGAAAATCTTCCGCCTACACCGTCGGGGATGTAGAATGTTTTATAATTGTACTGCTTTGCAAGTTTAATCAGATTGCCCTTCTTCTCATCGGTGGTAGCAATGATGTGTTCGCTTGCCTTATCGCCAAGTACCTTAGTCAGGATATCATTGATGACCAAATACTGTGTCATCGTTTCGCTCGTAGCACCCGATTTCGTGATCACGTTAAAGCAAGTTTTCTCGGGTTCAATGACATCCAAAAGCGCCGCCATACGTTCAGGATCAACGTTGTCCTCAACATAGAACTTCGGGCCCTTTCTCTTTGAAGGCGCGAGATCATTATAATGCAAGTGGCAAAGCGCATTGAACACCGCGATAGGACCAAGTGCACTGCCGCCGATACCCAGCACGACAAAATATTTATATTTACGGCGCACTTCTTTCGCCGTAGCGATTATATCATCAACAATTTCTTTCTGGTTGTAAGGCAGTTCCGTCCAGCCCATCATGCCTTTGCCGCGATTGTCCGCAACATAATCAAACGCATCCGCCGCCATTTCCTTCATTTCGGAAAGCTCAGAATCCTTGAACCCGTCTTCACCGATGAATTTTTTCATCATGTAGTTGTAGTCAACCGTAAGCCGCATACTGTTGCGCCAATCTTTATTTCTGAAATTCATAAAAAGACCTCCTGTTGGATCTGTTTTTTTCATTGTCGCACAAAACTTTGCTACATTTTATTTTAAAACAAAACGCGCGCGCTGTCAACAATTGTACGAAAAAATCGCTATAATTTTAGTATTTTTATAAAATGTGCACGGTATTTTCTTATTTTTGCAACCAATTTTATAAAATCAAGACGATTTAGATTAAAGGCGGCGGAGAACACTTTTGTCCTCCGCCGCCCGATACCCAATCGAAAAATTTTTCTTCTCCGAACGGTAAAGCATATTTTAAGACACTTTGCGAATTACACCACGCCCTGTGCCATCATCGCTTCGGCAACCTTCTCGAAGCCAGCAATGTTCGCGCCGACAACATAGTTGCCTTCGAACCCATACTTCTTCGCTGCCGCGTCGATATTTTTGAAAATATTCACCATGATGCCTTTGAGTTTCGCATCCACTTCCTCAAACGACCAGAACAAGCGGCCGCTCGACTGTGCCATTTCCAATGCAGATGTTGCCACGCCGCCCGCATTTGCAGCTTTGCCCGGCAAGAACACCACGCCATTCTTCTGGAAAACCTCTGTTCCTGCAAGCGTCGTAGGCATATTTGCCCCTTCGCCGACCAACTTCACGCCGTTTTTAACCAGAATATTTGCAGATTCCTCATCCAACTCATTCTGCGTTGCGCAAGGAAGCGCGACATCGCATTTTACTGTCCAAACGCCCTTGCAGCCTTCATGATATTCCGCACCCTTTACGCGTGCAGCATATTCCTTGATACGGCCCCTCTCGACCTCTTTGATCTGTTTCACCACTGCAAGGTCAATTCCGTTCTTATCATATACATAGCCATTGGAATCGCTCATCGTGACCACTTTCGCGCCAAGCTGCTGCGCCTTCTGGCATGCATAAATCGCAACATTGCCCGAACCGCTGATCGCAACCGTTTTTCCTTTGATGGAATCGCCCTTACTATTGAGCGCTTCTTCGGTAATATATACAAGACCGAATCCGGTCGCCTCTTTACGAGCAAGTGAACCGCCGTAAGAAAGCCCTCTGCCTGTAAGCACGCCGACATGCTCGTCGCGGATACGTTTATACTGCCCGAACAGGAACCCGATTTCACGAGCTCCAACACCGATATCGCCCGCGGGAACGTCTGTGTCCGCACCGATGTGGCGATACAGTTCGGTCATAAAACTCTGGCAGAAATGCATGATCTCATTATCGCTCTTACCTTTCGGATCAAAATTGCTGCCGCCCTTGCCGCCGCCAATGGGAAGCCCTGTCAGGCTGTTCTTAAAAATCTGTTCAAAGCCGAGGAATTTTATAATGGACAGGTTAACTGACGGATGGAAGCGAAGGCCTCCCTTATAAGGACCGATCGCGCTGTTATACTGAACACGATATCCCTTGTTCACCTGCACGTTGCCCTGATCATCCACCCAAGGAACGCGGAACATCACAACCCTTTCCGGCTCAACAAGGCGTTCCAAAAGCCCTGCCTTCTCATATTGGGGATTGGCATTGATCGCCGCCTCAAGACTATGCAAAACTTCCGTTACCGCCTGATGAAATTCAGGCTCGTTCGGATTCTGCGCTTTTACACGCTCCAAAACTCTCTCGACGTAAGACATTGAAAAAACTCCTTTGTTTTTTATTTCCGTTCTTTATTATAGCAATAATTTTTCATTTTTGCAATTATTCTTTTACATCTTTAACTATTAGTATATCTTATAACTGCTATAAATCGACTCTATTGCTCATTTGCTTGAAATCGTTCCGCCACATTCAATCCGCGAAGCGCTGCAAGCGGCGCAAAAAAATCATCGTCTATTTCATCAAGCCCTATGCAAGACTCCACTTGTCGCAAAGGCATGTTATCCTTTTCGGAAACGTTACTTATTTCGCGCCTTGCACCGAACGCAACTACGCGAACAAGCGCTTCCCACTCTTCCGTGCGTAATTCTTCTCTATCTTCATCTTTCTGGAAAATCGGTGAAAATACAGGTTTTGAAACAGGCTCGTCGCAACGCGTTACCCGATATTTCTTCTGTGGCGCCACATTTACCTCTGCCGCACATACGCACCCACGCTCTTTCTTATCAAACAGCAGCGCAAACAATTTATTAAAAATACGCATGGAACTTGTCCTCCTATCCTTTTTCAAGAGTATTATACAAAATAATACTTGACAGATATTGTCATATATCCTATAATATTTTTAAAAATATGCTTTTATTCGGGAGAATCAAATGAAATTTCAAATAATGATGAAAATCCTGTTCACCCTGTTAAAAAAACGTAAAGCAAGCGCAGCAGAACTTGCTGCACAGAATGATGTTTCCGAAAGAAGTATTTATCGATATGTGGAAGAACTCATCATTTCCGGGGTCCCGCTCGATATTATACGCGGGCGGAACGGCGGAATATTCCTGCCCGACACATATCGACTTCCCGAAAACTTTTTCACGCGCGAAGAATATGCAGCCGCAGTTAATGCACTCAGCGCACTATACGACCAGCTCCGCGATGAAAATGTTCTTCACGCTCTGGAAAAAATCAGCCAAGGACAAAAACGTTCCAGCCGTGATCTTACGCTCTCAGGGAATATTCTCGTTGACAGCGGTACATGGGGCGACGCTTACGATTTTTCGGAAAAGCTGAAAGTATTCGAATATGCAACAGAAACCTGCCAGTGTCTTGAAATTCTCTACATCGACCGAAGCGGCTCCGAAAGCCGTCGCACCATCGAGCCCCATCTCTTGATTTATAAACAAAACATATGGTATATATACGCATGGTGCCGCACTCGCAAAAATTTTCGCTTGTTCCGTATCGGACGTGTACGCAGCGCTCGCATTCTTGAAGAAACCTTTCCAAAACGTGAAATCAATCGGGAGCAGCTTCCCTTGAAATTTGATTTTGTAAATACAGAACTTATCGAAGTAAAACTTTCGGTTCAAAAAAAGGCTCTGCCCGATGTGGAAGAATGGCTGGGAATCGGAAATGTGCACCCTTCAAACAGCGGATTGATTGCGGAGGCAACTCTGCCGGCCGGCGAAGTATTGATTTCCAAATTACTCAGTTTCGGCGACGGCATCCGCATACTTTCACCCACATCGCTCGCCGATACTGTCCGTGAACGAGCTGAAAGCTTGCTGAAATTATATTCATAAACAAAAAACTCTCGCACCACAAATACAGCGCGAGATAAAAAAAGAACAGGGAACGCCGGCTAAACCGGCGTTCCCTGTTCTTTTTCAAAGTTTATTAAAATTACAATATGATTCCAAAAAATTTATTTCTTATATCTTTTTACCCATCGCATACGCTTCCGCAAACGCCGGCGTATTTCTGATCTCACCCTTTTCGTACACGCCCGTTCCGTAAATCACCCCGCATTCTTTTGCGCCTTCCACACAATCTGCGTACCCGCGAAAACACGCAAGTGTCGTTTGCATCGACTCCTGCGCTTCGTCTGCCGCCGTCATTATGTAATAAAATTCTTTATTCTTCACTTCCGTCCACCTTGCAACAGTTCTGTCCAGTACAGTTTTTAGCTGCGCATCGATGGAATAAAAATAAACAGGACTTGCAAGGACAATCACATCTGCGTCGATCATCTTTTGCAAAATTTCCTTCATATCGTCCCGAATCGCGCATTCTCCGTTGTTCGGAACGCAATAGTAACACCCGCGGCAATACCCGATTTTCTTTTCCGCTACGCGGATTTTTTCCGCAGCATTCCCGCTCTCTAATGCTCCCCGCAAAAATTCATCGCACAAAAGATCAGAGTTCCCGCCCTTCCGCGGACTTCCCGACAAAATTAAAACCTTTTTCATGATTTACTCCTTTTCTTGAATATGTAAAATTATGAGCTTCCGTTTTTTATAAAATACCTTGCAGAAAAACTAAATATCTTTGATATTATATAAAGCCTGTATCAGCATTTTGTCGTTTCTTATCGGGAAAGCAAAACCAAGCATTCTACCCACTTTGTTTGAGGAAACATGTCAAAAGGTTGAACGGAAACAAGTTTATAATACCCGTCCAATCCTGACTGGGTGTAATCCGGGTTCTTTTTCAACTCGCCGCCTTCTGTTTCCACAAGCGCACCCGTCAAAAGCCCGACGTCTCGCGCCAACGTGGAAGGATTGCAGGATACCATCGCAATCTGATGAATTCCAGATGCGGCTATCGCTTTCAATGTTCCGCGATCGACGCCCTTCCGCGGCGGATCAACCGTCAAAAAAGTCTTTTCAGGGTCAACTTTACGCAAAAGTTCAGGCAATACTTCCTCAACCTTCCCGCATTTATTAAACATCTTACCTTCTAATTTGTTGGGCGCGATCAAAGCATCCGCACATGCAGACGCTTCCGAAACCAACTCGATCCCATATGCCTTGCCGACCTGTTTTGCCAGCATTGCCGTTAAAAGTCCACCGCCGCTATACGCATCGATCACGACTTCCGCACCGCTTTCGGTCGCAAAACGGACGATACGTTCGTACAATTTCCTGCACACACTGCGGTTGATCTGGATAAAAGTATTTGGCCCTACTTCGAAGCGTATGCCGCATTCATACGCGCTGTACCTTCCTTTCCCATACAATAAGCGGAACACACTGCCGAAAACGCCATTGCCTTCACCGGAATTTACATTCTGCCAAAGCGAAAAACTTTTAAACTTTTTCCCTAGAATTGCGATCAATTTATCCGCGTAAGGAAGAGAATCTGTTGCGGTCACCGCCGTTACAATAAAATTTCCTTCAACTTCGCGAACGACAATATGCCGCAACACCCCGCGCCGCACTTCTTCGTTATAACCGGGCACTCCATATTTTTCCATATATTCCGCAAATGCAGTAATAATATCTTCCGCCCAGTCCGGATGGATCGGGCAAGAATTTACAGGCACGATGCGGTGGCTGCGCTCGGCATAAAACCCGATCACATTTTTACCGTTCTTATCAATCCCTACAGGAACCTGCAACTTATTACGATATTCAAACTGATTGTCACTCTTGGCTGTAAGAGGAACGTTTGCTTCAATGCCTGCAATTTTACGAAGCGCGTCGTGGACAGTCTTACTTTTCAGTTTGAGCTGTGCATTATAACGCAAATGTTGTATCTGGCATCCTCCGCATTTTGTAAATACAGGGCAACGCGGACGCACTCGCTCGTCCGCAGGCGTGAGTATTTCCAGCGCCTTTGCATAACCGATACGATTTTTGACTTTTAATGCTTTGAATTTTATCTTCTCGCCCACAACTGTAAAGGGGGCAAAATATACCGTTTCTCCGATATGTACGATTCCTTCGCCGTTACTGCCCAGCGATTCGACCATCCCGGTAAATTCTTGATTCTTTTGTACGATTCCCATATTCTCCGACATTCTCTGCACCTTCGGCAAAATCAATTCTCGCCGCCTTCCGATTTATCTTCTCCGTCCTGCGGTCCCTCCGGCTTGTCCTTCTCTGCGGAATCTTCTTGTTTTGTTTCTTCTTGCTTCCCTTGCGGCGTTTCGTTTAATCCGAACACGTCGATATCATCTTCATCCTTACGCGGCATCGAAGGCACATCCGCCCCGCGGCCGCGTTCAATCTTGGAAACATAGTAGCACATCGCTTTCTGAAAACGGACCATCACCCAATCATACGGGTAAATCACGATCGTTCCGAATACAATCAAAATCAGATAGATCCAATCCTGCATCCATGCAAACGGCAGTTCCAACCCTCCCGCCATGACAACCGTCAAAAGCCATGTACAGCACAATGTAGCATCCAGCCATACAGCTTTTACAGCGAGCATAACCCATCGATTGAGATGAAATTTTTCCTGCAATGCATTCACAAGCGGGTGCAACCCGAAAAACACGACAAAGGGGAAAAGTTTATAAAATAAAGCAATCCCTCCGAATGGAAGGCAAAGCAAAACCGTCGCCGCATACGCCAAAGCGCCGCCCGTATAAAAATTTTTGGTGAGCGGCAACATGAGCGACACGGAACCGAAAACATATCCCGTTACAATCAATACAGATACATTGATGCCGAGATTTATAAAAATCGCGGCAAGGGCGCATGAAACCGCCGCCAAGGCAATCTGAAACGATCTCCTCTTCATCCCTTCACCATCTCAAAAACATGAACATGCGCAAATCCAAACGGATTTGCGCGCATGAATCATCTGCAATTGCAGCAAGCATTCAGACAGCAGTTAAACAGCATATTGCAAGCGCAACATGTTGCACATTGCTCACAGAATCCGCCACCCATCTGCTGCTGTTGATCATAATCTGTTGCTCCGCTCGTTTGAGTTGTCTGCGAATACCCGTGCGCAGGCTCCGCCTGACGCTTATCAAACTCGATCTTCTCTTTGAGTTTATTGTATGCGGTGCGATATTTTTCATTGGATGAATCCATCTGCATTGCGATCTCGAGCTGTTTTTTGCTCTCGTTCATCCAATTTTTCTTATAAAAAACAACCGATTGCAGATAGTGCCATTCGGCAGGGCGCTCGTTGAAACCGTCCAACGCTGTCTGCGCCTCAGAAATTTTGCCCTCTCGAATCAGCTGCTCCACGTTTGCATACGACGATCCCGCATTTTCCGCAGTACGCTTTTCCCCGCGCTCTGTCATGATCTCGTTATAAGCTACATCGATGCGGTTCAGCATTTTTGCGGCTTCATTCCCCGCTTCCCCTTCCAGAAAACGGTCTTCCAGATATTTTTTGCGAAGCTGTTCGTATTTTTGCGTAATCTCTTCGTCCGTGGAAGATTCCGTAACACCCAGCAGTTCGTAATAATATTTATTCATTTCATTTTCCTTCGGCTCGCGCCTATTTCAGTTTTGCCTTTTCGGGTTTGATCTTTTTACATCCGCAGGACACGCGCCGCGTCGCCGCAGGCATCCCGCGCAAAATAATGTTGTCCGTCAGATCGTGATTGAAATAAAATCGAATGTTCTTCAGATGATCCGCATTTGCCGAAAAAATACTTCGAAATACAAATTCCGTTTCTTCCCCGTTCTTTTCCAGCATCTCTTTGCGCGACACACATCCGAACGCCGCAACAAACGGATTGTAATTCTTCTTGCGAACATCTTTGTCATAATCATCCAGCGCATCGATGAGATACACCCATTTTCCGATTCCGTAACACAGCTGACGCGTATGTTCTGTCGCAAACTCTTGCAGACAATAATCCGAAAGATCGGCAATCATGTTCCCGAACGGGTCCGCCGCCGCATCCAAACTTGCGCAATTTTCTGCTTCCAGCTTTTCCAACTGAGTCATACGCCGCTTGATGATAGCGCTCATATCCGGATGCATTTTCTCCGCGCGGGCAAATCCCCGCTTGAAAAATGCCCTCGAAAACCTGCCTTTGTTTTCATCGGCAATATCGTCGCTGAGTTTATAATACGTCAGCGCCGTGTTCAGGCACGCCACCGCCCGTGTTATATCGTCATCCGAAGCAATCGGCCGCTTCATGATCGGATGCAAAACACAATGCCTGTTTTCGATCTTGACGTCTTTATTCATTATATTGTGCAGAAGCGCCGATAAAAATGTCATATCGTACGAAAGTCCCGCACGCGCAATTTGCCCGCACGCAGAGCCAATGCTTTTGCACAGACCGCAATACAGCGCTTTATATAGAACGCCGTCCTTGACATACATATACGGTATATCCGGTTGAATGTAGCCGAACACGCGAATTTAATCCCCCGAATAAAATCCTACTTTACGATACACTTTGGATAGAGTCCTGCGTGCCAAGCGGAACGCACTCTCCGCACCGCCCTTCATCACCGATTGCAGATATCCCTTATCTGCAAGCAACCGCGCTTTCTCTGCCTGAATAGGCGCCAGCGCATCCGCCACCGTTTCGCCGACGGCTGCCTTGAAATCGCCATAGCCTTTGCCCGAAAATTCACTCTCCACTTCCGCAAGGCTCTTGCCCGTAAAAGCGTGATAGATAACCATCAGATTGGATACCCCCGCTTTTTCATCCGGTGCGTATCGTACCTCATTGCCGCTATCCGTTACAGCGCGCTTAAATTTGCGGATCACCGTATCCCTGTCGTCGCTCATGGTCACGAACGCATTCGGATTCTCGTCCGATTTGCTCATCTTCTTTGCAGGGTCTGCCAAACTCATGATCCTTGCGCCGCTGTCTTTGAGAATGTACGGCTCGGGCACCGTAAACGTCTGCCCGTATCGGTTGTTGAACCTTGTTGCAAGATCGCGCGAAAGCTCAAGATGCTGTTTTTGATCCGCTCCCACCGGTACAAGCGCCGCCTGATACAAAAGAATGTCCGATGCCATCAGCACAGGATAATCCATAAGCCCCATATTGACATTTTCCGCATGCCGCGCACTCTTATCCTTAAACTGCGTCATGCGCGAAAGCTCTCCCGGATACGTGATCGTGTTGAGGACCCAAGTAAGCTCGCAATGCGCCGGCACATGCGACTGCACAAACAGCACACTCTTTTCAGGATCGATACCGCAGGCTATAAACAGTGCCATCAGCTCAAGCGTGTTGCGCCGCAATACCGCGGGCTCTTGTTTTACCGTGATCGCATGCAAGTCCGCAACGGCATAAATACAGGAATATTCATCCTGCAACTTTGCAAAATTTCGTATCGCTCCGATATAATTCCCGATCGTAACTGCACCGCTCGGCTGTACAGCGGAAAATAAACTCTTCTTTTCTGTCTCTCCCATTGCTATTCTCCCGCAGTATATTCTGTATCAGTATACCACATATGGAAAAAAAAAGCAAACAACTGAAACTCGCACCGTCCCAAAACACCTTTTTTGTCCGTTTCTATCACACAATTTTCGATTTATTCGCACTGCCGCCTCTTTCCCTCGCCCGATTTGTGCTCATGAATAAGAAAAACGGCGGGGCGGCAATCCCTTGCCGCCCCGCCGTTTTTGTATATTGTCCGCTTTTACCGAACCGCCTTCTTCTGTTGCGCAGTCCCTTGCGAAGTACCGAAAAGTATTTTCCCGAAAGGGATCATAAACCGATTTAGCTGCCTCGCAGTCATTCCCACGAAAATTGCCGCAGCCGCCGTTCCCTCCCGTACGCCCTGCAATCCGTGCAAAAACGCAAACGACAGAGCCGCCGCAATCACGACCAGCGATACGTCGACCATGATTTTGACATACCCGAATTTGACAGGAATCAGCTTGCACAGCGCCAAAGCAAGCCCTTCTCCCGGCAAGGTCACCACATTTGCCGTAACTTCAAAACTTACCCCGACCGCAACCAACAAGATCCCTCCGATGCAGACCAACCATTGCAACCAATACGCCTGCAATACCATCCCTTCAAAAAACAGCATCGCAAGATCGGTCAGTAGCCCGAACACAATGCACACGGGAATCTGCAATAACTGTATGACTTGAAATCTTTTCCGAAGCAGTATGACCTGCAACAATACAATCAGAACATTCACAATAATGGTCGTCGTCCCCACCGACAACTCCGTGATCAGATTCAAAACATACGGGATACCGGATATAGGCGATGTCCCCAATGCCGCTTTAATGGACAGCACGACGCCGATCGCCATAATGCACAGACCGATCAGCAAAAATAAGTACCGCTTGCAATACTCCCAAACTTTTGCTCCGATATTTCCGCACCCAATTAAAAAATTATAGCGACATGTTTTAAGCGCAGCTCCTATCCCGCCTGACGGATACGACAGACCGCCCCCCTAACCTACCGCCGCAAAATCAGTATAAAAAAAGCCCGAAGCGTTTCATCCGCATAGGGAAACGCCTCGAACCTTTTTGATCGTTATTTTTTCGGCACTATTTTCAGCGTAACGATCTGATAAGGCAGAATGCTGATCTCCACGCTGTTTTCTTTTAGCGAAATCGGATTTGGTTCATTTTCAAGCATATTCGTTACAAATACTTTTCCTGCAGGATGCCCGAATCGCAATCTGGTTTTTGTATTTTTACCGAAAGTCTCGCGCAGACGCACTACATATCCGCTCCTGTCCCTTGCATACTTGACTGTTTCGATCAGCACATTCTGCGCATCGCACCGCAACAAACTGAATTCCCGATCCGCATTTTTTGTGCCCCGAACGTTTCCTTCCGCGAACAACAACGGTCGATTATAGGCGTACGCAGTATTTTCTACTTTACCGCCCGCAAAATCACCTTCGTGACAATAAAAGGCATAGCGGAATTCATGACTGCCGAGATCCTGGTATTCCGAAGGATATGTTGCCGTTTTGATCAGACTGAGGCACATTTTCCCGAATTTGATGCTGTAGCCGTATTTGCAATCGGAAATCAATGCCGCGCCGTAGTCCTGTTCGGAGCAATCGGCGTATTTTTGTGCATTAACTTCAAATTGCGCTCCGTCCCAAGAAGTATTGTTGTGGGTCGATCTCTGCACATTGCCGAACGCAATTCCGTATGTCGCTGTCGGAGCAATAATATTTGTTTCAAATTCTGCCTTTAACAAGACGTTCTTTTCTTGCCAATCTGCCTGTGTCTGAAAATCGATATATCCTTCCTCACCAAACAATGAAATGATCTGCACGATCGTCGAATTGAGAAATGTCCTGACAACTTTTACCGACACCCTGTCAGCAAACCGTTCGACCTGCGCACTCTCAACTTTATCGATCTCCCAAAACTGCTCATCAAAATAATCTTGGATCTCCCATGCGTCAAAACAGCCGTTTGCATATCCCGAATATACTCGCAACACATTTGCTTTACCGTTCTCTCGCAATAATTCTCTGCCGTTTGCCTTATCATAGACGCGTGCGATCCTGTAACAATCGTCAAATTCCACGCGCAAACGACTGTTTTCAATAAAATATTCCCCGCAATCAAACGTAAACGATTGAGTCTCCGCCGATGCTGCCGCAAATCCCAGAGGCGGAGCAAAAAATTTCTCCGCTATACCTCTTACGCAAAGAATTTGCTCTCTTCCGAAGGACAATGCGTTAAAAACCAATTTTTCTCCTACGTATGAACTGATATCCTGCAAAACCTTATTCAACAAAGATGTCAGTTGTCCTTTTAAAGTCGTAAATACAACCTTGGAATCTTCATAAACTGCATCAATGGAAGAACCGGGCAGGATATCATGAAATTGCTGCGCAAGCAATATTTTCCAACCGTTCGTTAAATCCAACGGCTCCTGTCCGCTAAGGATAGAATAAATCACACAGTACAGCTCGATATCGTGCAGAAGACGTTCGCATTCCGCATTCGCTTTTTTGATCCATGAAACAGTTGTATATGTCCCGCGGTGGAATTCCAAATACAACTCACCGTTATGAACGTGCAACGTATCCCGTTTCGGATAAAACGAACGTATAAAATCGCCGACGCCACTGTACCTGACTTGCGGTATACCTGCAAGGCCGCGCTTCAATCGACGAATATATTCGATTTGCTCTTCCGTCGGCCCGCCGCCGCCGTCACCGAACCCGAATGTATGCAAAACGCTGTCGCTGACCTTTTTGTCTCGATATCTTTCCCAAGTCCCCAGCATCTGAGACGGCGTGGGAACGCCGGCATACGTAGCATAAGTCCGGACGCGCTCGCCGTTTTTTTTCTTTTCCTGTGCCGTTAAAAAATAACTGAAAATACGTGTACCGTCGCGTCCCTGCCAAAGAAATGTATCATGCGGATAGTCGTCGGTATCGTTCCAACTGAGTTTGGAAGTCACAAACGCCTGTGCGCCGCATCCCTTCAAAATTTGCGGCAGCGTGGCCGGAAAACCAAACGTATCGGGCAACCAAACTATATCGGAATCTATATCGAATTCTTCTTTGAAAAATTCTTTGCCGTACGCAATCTGCCGGATAATGCTTTCTCCGCCCGTCAGATTGCAGTCTGACTCGACCCACATGCATCCCCCTGCCTCAAATCTTCCTTCTTTTACCAGTGCTTTGATTTTTTCGTAAAGTTTCGGCTCGTTTTTTTTCACGAAATCATATAAAATTGCCTGTGAACAGAAAAACCGAAATTCCGGATATTTTTCCGAGAGAGAAACAGCGGTCGCAAACGAACGCACTGCCTTTTCCTCCGTCTGCTCCATGCGCCACAGCCAGGCAATGTCAATATGAGTATGACCGACTACAAAAACCGTAGACGGTAAGCATGCAGCGCTCCCATAACAGTTTTTTTGTAAATATTGCGAAGCGTCTTCCAACGATCGGTAATATTCCCGAGTATACAGCTGCCGAAAATCGATTAAATTGACTGCTTCGTTTACTCGATACACCAGCATTTCATCTTCATAACCGAATACATCCAGTGCTTCACAGACCACCGCAAAATCATAATACAGCCGCTCGGTGAGTGAATCGACCTTGTCCAAGAATACATTCAACCGCAAAGGCATTTGCCATCTCGTCCCCGTATATGCGTACAGCAATATATCGTATGTCTTTCCCCCCTTCAAAACTATGCTGTTATGATTCCCGTCCATCCCGCACCTGAGTTCCCCGTCTATGTACAGAGTAAACTGAGGGTTCAAATCTGCCATCTGCATCTGATCGTTCGCGATTCGCAGCCGATAATACTGCTCTTCCGCTGCTTTCGGCACACAGACCCGGTTAAAAAAATAATAATGTTGATCGGCTCCCGTCCCCCACATCCCTTCAAACGGCTCAAACAATGAGCCGTCTGTCGGAATCGGAGAATCATGTTTATAGGCGCACTCTTTTATCTTCCAGTTTGTCACGGGCACGCTTTCAACCACTCTGCATGCATTTAAATATTCAAGCGTTTGCCTGATGCGCTTCTCATAATTTTTCATGTTTATTTTGCGTTATACCTTTTCATCATATTGGTCTGCGCCGTTTCAAGCAATGACGCCATGGCTGATATGTCCGTCCCTTTTTTGATCGCAAGACTTTGCTGTTTTCCGAATTCAGTCCAGATCCCTGCCGTATCTCCTTGTGAAAAACTGTCCAACCCGAGAATTTCATGCTCCAACCCGTAAGTTGCAAATTCCTGCATCTGCGGAAATTGTTCCTTATACCAGTCAGCTTGCAGAACCGAAAGGGTTACGGGAGGGCGAATGCCGGCTTTGGCTATATTGGTCTGAAAAGCTTCTTCCAGCATAAATTTGATCAGAGCAAATGCCTCTTCTTTGTTCTCCGAATATTCGGGAACAGACATATACCCTGCCCCGATAAGCATGTTTGCAGAGTTACCCTCATAAGTGGGAAGCAAAGCATACCCGCAGTTCAAACCGAGCGCCTTCAAATTGTTCAACGTCCACATACCGTCGATCATATACGCAAGATTCCCTGTGTCAAACGCCGAGAAAAAATAGGATTCGCTCGGGGCATTCACTACTCCGTCAAAATTATAAGAAGCCATTTTATTCAGATATTCAAACGCAACCAGATTTTCAGCCGTATTTACGCGCGGCGCTCCGTCATCACCTTTAAATGAACCTCCGCATATCCGCATTACCGCACCCGTCCGTAAATATCCTCCCGTATTCGGCCCCGCATACCAGCCGCCCGCAAATATCTTTTCGTTCCGCAACGTTTCATTGTCGCTGATCGCTTTCATGTTTGCAAACCATTCGTCCATCGTCTCCGGCGCTTTATTTTCATCCAACCCCGCCCGCTTGACAATGTCTTTGTTCCATACAAGCAAACTGATGGACGGATCAAGCGTGGCTCCGTAAATCTTTCCGTCAAGCATCATATCCTTATAGGCAAGCGGACTGACATTCTCAACGATCCATGCCTGCAAATCTTCCGGATACGGGGAAAAATATCCCTGCGATGCAAAAGTCCGCATCTGTGACTCGCCGAACATGATGTCCGGACCTTGTTGAGAAAGAAATGCTGCCAACATTTTTTGCGTAAGCTGATCCCCCCAGCCCCAAGACAGTGAATCAAGCGCATACCCTTGCGACTTTATATAGTCGCGAAGAAGTTTTGTGTTCTCGATTTTTGCCCTGTTATGCGGTGTATCATCCATATAGCCGTCTGCCAGGTTCGCTTCCGCTTCCTGAATTGCCTGATCGATGTCATCAAACCCGACCAGACACGTCTGTCCGTCAATATAAACCTGCAACGTTTTTGTACCGCTGTTTTCCGCCGGCGGATTACATGCCGCAACGGGAACGGCAAAACATACCGCCAAAGCAATCAATAAGACAGATCTCAAAATTTTTTTCATTCCGTTCCTCCACTATCTTTCATCCACGACTCCCGGCCCCGCCGCATGACTTTGCGATTCCAGTATATATTCAATGGTTACCGAATAATACGATGCGGAAAGTTCAGAACCGTTGTACGGGTTCGCCTGCATTTTCAACATAAATTTTCCGTCTGTTCCCGTCAAAAAATCCAGCGTTTTTTCTGCGTCAGTCGGCTCTTCCGCATTGGCATAGAGCAATTCACTTATGGTATCGCCTCCGTCCAAGCTCCAATACGTCAGGTAATTGCCTTTCACCCGCACGGTCACCGTCGCTGAGAGCACTTTCCCGCCAAGATCGATACTGTACCAGAAAAATGCGTCGTCGGTTACACCCCTGCATCCATTTTCCTCATCATATATTCCCTGTTGCTGTAAACTGAAAATATAATCGGCATCCTGCCCCGCCGTAATCGTGAGCGTTCCGCTCACTTGTTCAGGTTCATCCGCAACCGTCCAAGGCGCAGGAACAATCTCCATCTCCCCGGCCGATTCGTCGGCATATTCGTATGTCAGCGTCAATTGTCCGCTTATCTTAACTGCATCATAACTCGGCGAATCGTAATCCGTGATCGCATTCCTGAAACGTATATAATAGCACGTTCCACCCATTACAGCGTCTTCAAACTTCAACTGCGTTTCAGTCAGCATCTTTGCAGAAGTTTCATTGACCGCAAGCGTGAACCAGTCCTTTGCGTTTGCAGATCCTTCAATAATGTACGTTCCGCTGATATTAAATTTCAACGAAAGTTTGCTGAGCGGGGATCCGAATGCAAATCCGTACACCCAATAATCGTTAATATCGGCATACCGCCAATTTTGATTTTCGTGCCATAATCCGTATTGCGACTGTTTATCGACAATATAACTCTGTTCAAGAGCACTGTTGTCAATATTTAATACAAATTCCTGCCCGCTTTTTTCAGGAATCACCAGCGGAGAATCGTCTTGTGTGATGTACTTGAGCTTTACCCAGTTGAGGTTGGGGCCGAAACCGAGTTCCGGATCGGTATTTTCGAATTTCAGATAAAATACATCCGCAGGTTGCAGCTCTTTCATTATGTCCAGTTGCGTAAAGACAAGGGAAAAATGTTCACCCAATACGTTGCTGTGCCTCGCAAGTTCGGTAAAATTCGTTCCGTCAACAGACCCGGAAATTTTATAACGGTTTCTGACGCCAAGCCCGATCGTGCAATATTCCAACGGTGCATTGAAACGGAATTCATACGTCCAGCTCCCGCCGTCCGTAAAACGGTAGTCCTCTGCATTATAGCTTTTGTCATTCTCAACTATCAGACGCTCTTCCAAATCGACATCGTTTGCCGTGCCCGCCTGAAAATCCAGCGTCTGAATTCTGTTCTTCGGTGTCGTGCCTTCCGTAATTTCACCACTTTCTGCCGCGCGTATCCCCGCAATCAGCTCGGTTGGCGTTACAAAACTGTAATTTCCCGCATCCGCTCTCGTATCCAGTATATCTCTCGCCTGTTGCACGATATGAACACCGTCACCCCAGCAACTGAGCTGAATCATCAAAAACAGAGGTTTATTTTCCTGTTTTTTGTTCTGTACCTGAAAATCTATCGTGTCTATGATCTCCTGAGCCGTCAGTGTTCCGCTGCTCTTTCTGTTGCCGATTTCACACATGAGCAGTGTGTCATTGTATATTTCATAATCAGGATCGGGGGAGTTATGGCCTCTCCAGATCGCATCGAGATCCACCATGTCAGCGTATTTGTATATGAGATCTTTATCTACGCCGACCATTGAATTGAAATTCGCACCCCTGTCCCAGTAATTCACCATGTTCATGCCCGTGCGGCGGAAATAATATTGCGTTTTTTGCAGGTAAATTTCATAATCGGCTTCGGGCATTTCGCTCGCATAAATATATCCCGCACCGCATGCTCCCTGCATGAGATCGTCCATTTCCGTCTGCGTATCGTACAAATACTCCAATATCAAAGGACAAAAATCCGCAAACATTACCGGTACTGTCCATCCGATCGGCTGGTTGCCGTGCACCGTCGTTTCCCAAAAACAAAGCGTATCTTTTTCACTCGCTTGCAAAGAATCGCCGTCACTCATCGTAAAAGCAATATACACCTGGTTGTCCGCGACTTCGAAATTTTCCGGAACAGGATTTACAACTTTACTTTCCCCTTCCGCGTTATATGACCAGGACGGGAATGCCCCCCAAACCGATCCGTTTCCATAATTCCATCCCGACGCCAGCACACACTTGCCGCAATTGGAGACAGACGCGATAAAATCCCACTCGTTATCAATCGTTCCCCATCCGATGACCGGAATCGCGGAAGGAAATTGGTCCAAAATACTTTTTTGCAGTTCTTTTCCAGCATCCAAAGAATGCCATGCATAATAAATGAGCGAATCCGTTGCGATCGCCAGATCGTACGTCCTGAAATAATCGTCCTCTAATTCTTCGCGCGGCGAAGGAGTACTGCAAAACACAAATTGTTTGTTGCTGCCTTCGATCATGTTATCGCGTATCCATTCATTAATGCCGAATGTGTTTGCTTTTTCATCGGGTAATCCCATATAATCCATTACGTTGATGACTTCCAAACCGCTGTATTCGGCAACGATCAGATCCGCCAGTTCCTGACACACGGCGATCCCTTCGTTTCTACCTCCAAGCATCGCCGCTACATTCATAGAATCGCTGAGCGAAGGATTGTCCGAATAAACATACAGACGCTTCACTTCCGTTTTATATTTGTCCCATATCGTGAAAAATGCATTATATCCGCTATGCGCAGAATTTTCAGGCAACCAATTCAGCCCTACTTCACCATATTCCTGCAAAATGCGCAACCGAACCGTTTCGGCATCAACGTTGTTTCGATTTCCGGGCGTGGTAATATACACGCGAGGCTGCTTTTTGTTGATCAGTCCCTGCAGCGTGCGCGCCGAAAATACGCAGTGCCCGTTGGATTTGCCGTCATCCCATTCTGCTACGTCGATCACTTCCGCCGGCGCATTTAATCCCATTTCCAAACCTTCAAAATCCGTTAACGTTTCGGACATATTCTCATTGTCCTCATCATTATTATTCTCCTGCCCCTTTCCGCAGCCTGCAAAAGCAAACATTGCCATAAGAATCATCAGCGCCAATACAGCGCAAATTAAAGCGGTCCTTGTTTTCATATCTTCCTCCCTTTTTATTTTCTTCATGAGGCTGAAATTCACCCTTTCAGACCTACATGCACCAACCCTTGTATGATGTATTTCTGGAAACAGAAAAATAAAATTACACTGGGAATCGTAAGCAACAAACTGTAAGACATGATCGCCGGATAATCGACGATCGTCCCTTCTCTTCCCGCAAATATAGACTGTCTGGATATTGCCGACGCTATCGTCTGCAAATCAGCAGATTCCGTATAGTAAAACGGTGTTGCCCAGTTATTCCAACATCCGATGGAAGTGTTGATCGCTATAAATGCCAGCATCGGCTTGACCAACGGCAAAACAATGACAAATACAATTCTGAAAAATCCCGCGCCGTCAACTTTGGCTGCCTCTTCATATGAGTTCGGCAATGCCTCGATCTGCTGCTTTACCAAAAACGTTCCCATCACGTTCAAACATGGTCCGAATAATAAAATATACGTCCCATAACAATCAAACAAACCCGTGCCGCCCGTAAAGACGTAATTCCCCCCGAAAAACGGGAACCGCACCAGTTCCAAATACGTGGGCAGCGTTGCAATAATCCCCGGCACCATATTTGTCATCAACATGAACGTAAACAACGCGTTTCTGCCCCGAAATTTTAACCGCGCAAAAATATATCCGCCAAGAAATGACGTGATCACCGAACAAAACGTAGCATACAACGTTGTCCAGATAGAATTGAAATAATAATTGCGAATGGCTTTGTCTGCCCCGAGCGCAACAAGATTTTTCCAGTTGACCGCCGTCGGGTTTTCGGCTATCGGGAAAAAATTTAGAATCGTGCTGTTGAATTCCTCAGGCGTGAAAAAACTCGCAAGTATGATAAACAACACGGGATATACCATTATCAATCCGCCCGGGATCAAAATAATATACGCTATAATATTCCCTGCCCTGTTTTCCCTCTTCTTTGAACCGCTTCTCTTCAATTTTATACCTTCACTCATAAACTGCCCCTGTCTTTTGTCATCGCTTTATAAGTAAACGCCGAACATGCCATAATCAAAACTGCCAGGAGCAGACCGCTTGCCCCCGCCATTCCAAAATTAAAATTCTGATACCCGTCCTGGATAATCCGCAGCGCCAATACATTTGTCGCCCCGTACGGCCCGCCGTTTGTAATAAACGCAATCGGTTCGTAAATCTGAAACGCGCTTATAATCCCCGTAATAAAAACATATAACGAAATCGGCTTTAACCCCGGCAATGTAATACTCCAAAAACGATGAAATTTGTTTGCACCGTCAATTTCCGCCGCTTCATACAGGTCCGGATCGATCGATTGCAAACCGGCAAGCCATATGAGCGCCCCCGAGCCGCAGCCTTTCCAAATCGAATAAATAAATATCAAAGCAATGCTCCATCCGATGTTGGTTGCAAGTATGATCGGCTCTTGTCCCGCCCCCTCCAACAGCCGGTTGATAACACCTTTGAAAGGATCAAAAAGCAAGGACATTACGTGCGATATGGCTACCGGCGACGTGACGGCAGGTATATACCATACACTCCTCAAAAATCCTTTCAGCTTTATATTTCTGTTCAAAAGAAAAGCACACGCAAAACTTGTCAGCATAGTGACAAGCGTGATGCCAAATCCGAACACTATCGTCCTTCCCAAATCCCCCAAATATGTCTCGTCTTTGAAAAAGGCGATAAAATTATCGATGCCTACAAATTTCGGAACAGCATTTACATTCCGCCACTCGAAAAAACCTAAAACAAAACCCACCAACATGGGAAATCCGCTCACAACAAGCCACCAGATGAGCATCGGCGTCAGAATCGACCATGCAATGATCACGTCTTTGCTGATTTTTTTCTTTATCTTCCCTTCCAAAAATATCCGCTCCTTTTGCTTTTTACGCTTTATACCGTCTGACACAATTATTTCATCCGTTGCATTCAAACGCTCTTTATCAAATTGATTTTTCGTTTTCATTATACACCTTATCAAATGGCATTTCTTGCGTTATCTTTGAAAAAACTTGCTTTTTTTTTCAATAATCTTTTTTTCGGATACTGTCTTGACAAGAGAATTCAAATCATCTATAATAGTATCATGCCTACGATTTTCTTTAAAGAGGATTTTAAACATCCTGAAAGCGGAATGGATTTCCATTGGTGCAATCAAAACAATATCCCCGAACACAACCACGATTATTATGAAATAATAATTATAAGCAAAGGGAGCATCCACCACAAAATCAACAACCAAACTTCGATCGTTCAGCAAAAAGAACTGATTTTTGTGCGTCCCACCGATATCCATTCCTTCAAAACGCATAAATCAATTCAATCGCAACATATCAATATCGCTTTTACCCCCATCATCTTTGAACAGTTGCAAGCCTTTATGAATACAAAATTGGATACTCTCAATGATCCCAATACGATCGTTTGCACAAGCCTGAATGATGACGATTATAACTATTTGATCCATCAGGCAAACAAACTTGTCTGGAATCCTTCCCAGGACAATTTCGGTTATAATATGTTGCTAAAAAATATGCTGCTTTCTTGCTTTATTTTATTATTGCAGAATAACCCGTATAAAAAAGACTGGCCGCATTGGCTTACCGACCTGACTCAAAAAATGCATTCCCCGGAATATCTTTCTTACAGCGTGAAAGAATTGGCTTCTTTTACGCATTATTCGCAGTCAATGATGCTTATTTATTTCAAAAAATATGTCGGACAAACAATCGTAGACTATTTCAACGCCATTAAACTTAATTATGCCTGTACCCTCCTTGAAAACACCGATTTTACAACCTTACAGATCTCAAGCATGATCGGGTTTAACAGTCTAAGTTACTTTAATAAACTTTTTAAAAAATTTTTTTGTGTCACGCCTCGTGAATACAGAAGGGCTCATACATAGGTTCCGACCGCGTCCATCGCAAGAATCCTCCCTCTTAACCTGCATATTTCCTGCTGATAAAAACAGGTTGCTTCCATATTCTTTTACACGTCTCCTATCTGCATAGTTTTAATTGGATGAATTGTCAAACTAAGTGCAACAGTTAGAGAGATTTAGTTCAAATAAATCTTGCGGAGTTTGGTAATGCAAAACTTTCTTGGGCCTGGCGTTGATTAACGCCAGGTTCTTTTTTAATGTTGCGGGACTCACTCTCGAAAGGTTTCTTCCCTTTGGATAAAATTCCCTG
>CABQND010000019.1 GCA_902465495.1 uncultured Eubacteriales bacterium | reverse complement strand
TACAGAAAATTGTGAAGAATTTTCTCTCCTTCCAGTGTATGATGCACTTCGGTATGAAACTGAATGCCATAAATTTTTTGCTTCGCGTTTTCAAAACCCGCCGCAGGACAAGTTGCTGTACGCGCGGTCACAGAGAAACCAGCCGGCACCTCTTTTACATAATCGGTATGACTCATCCAACAAACATTTTTTGCCGTTACATCGCTGAATAAAACACTTTCCGAGTTATAGCGTATTTCACATTTGCCGTATTCACGTGTATTGGCATGTGCCACTTCCCCGCCCAACATATGCGCAATCAATTGGCATCCGTAACATATCCCAAGAATAGGAACTCCCAGCTCAAAAATCCCTTTGTCTACCAAAGGCGCCCCATTTTCATAAACGCTGTTGGGACCACCCGTAAAAATTATGCCAATTGGATCATACTCCCGGATCTTTTCCAGGCTCATTGTATAAGGAACGAGATCGCAATACACATTCTGCTCACGAACTCTTCGCGCAATGAGCTGATTGTACTGTCCGCCGAAATCCAAAACCAAAATCTTCTCGTGTCGCATATTTACTCCGTAATTTAACTTTGAAATGACAATGTACCGCCGAACAGCGGTACATTGATACAAATCGGTTTACAGACCGCGCGGGCTGTAATTGGGGGATTCTTTCGTAATGGAAATATCATGAGGATGACTTTCGATCAAACTTGCGTTCGTCATGCGCACAAACTTCGCATTTTTACGCAGTTCATCAATTGTATGCATCCCGCAATACCCCATACCGGCTCGAAGTCCGCCAAGCATTTGGAAAACAATATCGGCAAGGCTCCCCCTGTAAGGTACGCGCCCTTCCACTCCTTCAGGTACAAATTTTTGCGCATTTTCCTGGAAATAACGATCTTTGCTTCCTGCGGCCATTGCACCAAGCGACCCCATGCCGCGATACACTTTAAAACTTCTTCCCTGGTAAATTTCAATATCGCCGGGACTTTCAAGCGTTCCGGCAAACAAACTTCCGATCATGACGACAGAAGCTCCTGCCCCGAGCGCTTTAACAATATCGCCGCTGTACTTAATCCCACCGTCTGCAATAATGCGCTTGCCCATTTTATCTGCCTGCTCCGCGCAATTCATGACCGCAGTAAGTTGCGGCATTCCGATACCGGCTACAATTCGTGTCGTGCAGATAGACCCCGGACCAATGCCGACTTTTACGACATCAGCACCAGCGTCAATCAGCGCTTTCGTAGCTTCAGCCGTAGCAACATTCCCTGCAATTAACGGAAGGTTCGGGAATCTCGCTTTGATTTTTTTAACTTCTTCAAGCACTCCCTTGCTGTGACCATGCGCGGTATCGACTGTGATGACATCGACTTTGGCAGCAACAAGCGCCGCAATTCGTTCCATTGTATTTGCTGCCGTACCCACCGCAGCTCCAACCAAAAGCCTGCCATTTTTATCACGCGCTGAATTGGGATACTGAATACTCTTTTCAATATCCTTAATCGTAATCAAACCTTTCAGATAACCATCTTTGTCAACAATCGGAAGTTTTTCGATCCTGTGTTTGCCTAAAATCTTCTGTGCATCCGCCAAAGAAGTCCCTACAGGTGCAGTGACAAGATTTTCTTTCGTCATTATGTTATCGATCGGCTGATCATAATTGGACTCGAATCGAAGATCGCGATTGGTCAAAATCCCGACAAGTTTACCATTTTTCGTGATCGGAACACCGCTTATTTTATACCGTTCCATCAAAGCGACCGCTTCACGAACGCTATTGTCCGGTCCCAGGAAAAAAGGATCCGTAATGACACCATGTTCACTGCGCTTTGCTTTATCGATCTGGCTCGCCTGTTCCTCGATCGACATATTCTTATGAACGATACCGATACCGCCTTCACGCGCAATCGCTATGGCAAGTTTACTCTCTGTTACAGTATCCATCGCCGAGCTCATTAACGGTATATTCAAACGAATATTATCCGTCAATTGCGTATGCAGATCTACTTCCGACGGCAAAACGTCCGAAGCAGAAGGAATCAGTAATACATCGTCGAAAGTCAACCCTTCCTGCACAATTTTGTTCATAAGCAACTCCTATCCTTTATTTTATGTAAAATTTTATAACTTATTTAGTTCTACCCTTTGCAAAACTCCTCTAAAGACTGTGCAAAAGTTTCAAAATAGGCAGCATCCTCACCCGTAGGATGTAATGAAGACAGCCTCGACAGGATCTCCGAGCAAAATTCTCTGTCCTCCGACGCCATCGCAACACTGGAAAGAAAAACAACCGCGTTTCCTTTCTCAAATGCATTGTTTCCAAGTGCGCCAAACGCTGTATCAATTGCAGCAGAAATCCCTTCCCTATATTGCGAAACAGCTACTATCCCAATAAAATACTGAGCGCTCGTTCCTTCTATACGAGAGGAAGCACTACCTTGTACACCACCGTTTTTTTCATCTACGGCCGAACAATAATCAGAAAATTGCTCCGAATTGATTAAAATTGAGCCATATTCTGCCGCATCGCCATATTTTTCAGCATAGTAATTTCTTTCAACCGCAACAGCCAAGTCTTCTACATCTTTTGTGTGTTTATAAACCGATATGCTATAAGATGCACAAGCGCTATCCATTCCCAAACCATTGGTAACAGAAACCATTACCGAAGGAAAAAACAGGCTGAATACACCAAACAACAGCAATGCCAAAGCAAGTATACACGCAAGCGTTACAAGTGCGGTTTTTGCAATCAATTTTCCCAAATCGTTCTCTCCATACAGCACTCAATAACCAAAACAGCATCAAATAAGCTTGTCCAAAAATGATTCACATTTTCGCTTTGTTGATTCTGAATTTTGAAAAATGCCATATTTCAAAAAATATTTTAATTATTTTAGCACACAGCTCAAAAAAAATCAACCTTATTGCGTAAAATAATCATTTTCTGACACCTGAAAAAATAAAAATAAAATGAAATCTTTTTGAAGGTGGAAAAAATGAAAAGAAAAATCTTGATGCTTATCTCCCTTACTGTTTGTCTCACCGCTTTCATATGGTGCAGCGGATGTTCTGCGAAGACTGACCTAACGAATTATGTTTCTGAGTACCGCAGCGAAATTTATCAAGGTACGGAAGGCGAATACAGCATTTTCGCTTCGTATACCGAGCGAGAATATCCTTACCTTGCCGATGGGTATGTAGGCAATATGACAAAAATTTTTGAAATTGTGTTAACCGCTCCGGATAACACAAAGACTTATACCGTACAATTCACAATCGGTCAAAAACAATACGAAGCGGAACTTTCCTTCGACAGCGTACGAATGATCCATTCCTGTTCTCAAACGATTGATCTGCCTGAAGAAAAGACGATCACCTTTACCATTGCCGAAACGGAATCAACGCAAACGGAAATCGTTACGGTTTCTGCTACAAGTGTTAAAAGCGACGACACTCTTACCCTAAATGCGCTTTTAGAAAAAGTAAAAAGTGCCGAACAATCTTATTTCGACACCCTTACTTCCGGAAAAAACTTTGCCGGGGAAATTTACGTTCGACTGCTTTTTGAAAATCAGCAATGCTATTATTATATTGGAATCATTGATCGAGCAGGAAATACGTATTGTATTTTGGCCGATGCGTTAAGCGGAGAAATACTCGCAACGAGAAATCAATAATTTTAATGCAAATTGGTTGCACAACGACCGGACTATTTAAGCATAGCAGCTTGAACATTCATTGTAAAAAATCAATTAAAATCGTATTCTGAACATACAAAAACTCGTCTTTGATGCGAACACGACTGTTCGTAAGTTCCAAATACTTTGCATTTTTCTTGAGCGGTTCAAAAAAATCTGCAGCAAAGTCCGTTCCAAACTCTTGTCTGTAATCTTGCAAACCAAGCCCTTCTTCGGTACGTAAAGCAAGCATAACCTTTTCAAAACGCGCCTCCTGCGGCTCGATCTTTACATCATCGACCACAGGATAATGATTCGTTAAAATACATTTTATATAATCATCAAGATCGCGCGTATTTGTAAATCTTCTGCTGTTAATAAAAGAACTTGCGGCAACCCCAAATCCAATGTACTCGCCTCGTCTCCAATAATTCAAATTATGACGTGAAAATGCGCCGTCCTTTGCAAAATTGGAAACTTCATAGCGTGTAAAACCTTTTGCTTTTAAAACCGCGCGAGCCCTTTCATACATTTCCGCAACCGTATCCGAATCGGGCAATTCGCCGTTCAAATAATCGGAATAAATCGGCGTCCCGTCTTCAGGGGTTAAGGCATAGACAGAAATATGCCTGACCCCGCAATCAGCGGCAAAATTTATCGACCTGTCAATATCAGTCAAAGTTTGATTTTTCAAACCGATCATAATATCAGCGCTTTTATTCACATCACCAAGCAATTCACATGCAATTTGAAAATCTCTTGCAGTGTGTATTCTTCCAAGCTCCTCCAACTGCGAATCAATTGCCGATTGCAGACCAATTGAAAAACGATTGATTCCGCAATGCCTGTATGCTTCAACTTTCTGCTGATCGATCGTACCGGGATTCACCTCAATCGTAACTTCGGCTTTTTCATCAAGATCAAAACATGCACGAATCTGGTTCATGCAACCGACGATCCACTTTGCCTCAATCACTGAGGGCGTCCCACCACCAAAATATACTGTATCAAATTTTTTATTTTTCAGTTCTGCTGCGCGCAACTTCATCTCTTTTAAAACGCAAGCCATATATGCATCTGCAAAACCAATCTTTTGCGGATATGAAGTAAAATCACAATAACGACATTTTGATTTACAAAACGGAATGTGAATGTATATTCCAGCCATATACCCACCTTTTATCAATTTATGTCACGTATAGTACTATTTATTTATTAAAAATACCGCAGCAACTACGGTTGCCAGCGGTATTTTTCAATATCAACATAATAGAAACCGTCTCTTTCTAATACAACAATTCCTTCATTTTTGAGTAAATCACCCTGCGTTCGAGGCCCGCCAAAAGCAAAGGCCGGCGCAAGACGCCCTTCGCGATTAACAACACGATGACAAGGTATTACCCCCGGCAAAGGGTTCACATGAAGAGCAAAGCCAACCGCACGCGATGAACGCGGACTTCCGCAAAGCGCCGCGACCTGCCCATATGAAGCGACTTTCCCGCATGGAATACGTTGTACAACATCATACACTTTCTGAAAAAAATTCTCCGTCGCCATAGCAAAACTCCGCCGACAAATTATTTATTGGTTTTCAGAATGGACATAAAGACTTCGGATGGCACTTCCACCGATCCAATGCTGCGCATGCGCTTCTTCCCTTCTTTCTGCTTTTCCAAAAGCTTCTTTTTGCGCGTAATATCGCCCCCGTAGCATTTTGCAAGGACATCTTTGCGCACCGCCTTGACAGTTTCACGAGCAATAATTTTGCCTCCAACAGCGGCCTGAATAGGGATTTCAAATAATTGCCGAGGAATAGCATCTTTCAAATTTTCTGCGAGTACCCTCCCCCGCGGGTACGCGCGATCTTTGTGCACGATCATGGAAAGTGCATCACAAACATCACCGTTAAGAAGGATATCCAATTTCACAAGGTCACTGCGCTCATATCCGATCAATTCGTAATCAAAGCTTGCATAACCACGTGTCCTGGATTTAATTTGATCAAAAAAATCATAGATAATTTCGTTGAGAGGAAGCGTATAAAGCAATTTAACGCGCTTCTCATCGAGATAAGTCATATCTTTAAAAACACCGCGCTTTTCCTGACATAGATCCATTATCGACCCAATGTAATCGGGAGGCGAATAAATCTCAACCTTCACCATCGGCTCTTCCATCCACTCAATATCCGCAGGATCAGGCAAATGCGAAGGATTATCAACAAAAATTTCCTGACCGTCCGTTTTATGCACGAGATAAGATACACTGGGCGCTGTTGTAATAATATCCAAGTTAAACTCGCGTTCAATGCGTTCCTGTATAATTTCCATGTGAAGCAGACCGAGAAAACCGCAACGGAAACCGAAACCTAATGCCACTGAAGTATCCGGCTCAAAAATCAATGCCGCATCATTGAGCTGTAATTTTAAAAGAGCGTCCTTCAAATCATTGAATTTACTTCCATCCAAAGGATAGATCCCGCAAAACACAACCGACTGAACCTTTTTATAACCAGGAAGCGGTTCCGGAGCCGGCCGAAGCGCATTGGTAACCGTATCACCCACGGCAACCTCTTGAATACTCTTTATACTTGCAGCAATATAGCCAACTTCCCCAGCGTTCAGCAAATCTTTCGGCAACAACTTCGGATTAAACGCGCCCACCTCTGTCACTTCAAACTGTTTGTCCGAACGAAAAGTTTTTATAACATCTCCAACGCGCACGCAACCATCCTTAACGCGGACGAATAAAATAACTCCTTTGTAATTGTCATAATAGCTGTCAAATATCAACGCTTTTAAAGGAGCTTCCGTATCTCCTTTCGGCGCAGGGATATATTGAACAATCTTTTCAAGTATATCCCCGATATTAGTACCTTCCTTTGCAGAAACACAGGGCGCGTAAGAAGCATCTAATCCGATAACCTCCTCAATTTCTTTCCTTGTTCCTTCCACATCCGCAGACGCAAGGTCAATCTTATTGATTACCGGAATAATTTCCAAATCGTTTTCAAGAGCTAAATAAACATTTGCAAGCGTCTGCGCCTCAATGCCTTGCGTTGCATCAACAACAAGAAGCGCCCCTTCACATGCCGCCAGCGAACGTGATACCTCATAGGTAAAATCAACGTGTCCCGGAGTATCAATCAAATTTAACTCATATTCGTTCCCATCTTTCGCCGTATAATACATCCGAACCGGCGTCAGCTTAATCGTAATCCCGCGTTCACGCTCCAAGTCCATGGAATCAAGAAGTTGATCCTCCATATCGCGCGCAGACACCTGTCCTGTAAGCTCCATAATACGGTCCGCAATGGTACTTTTTCCATGATCGATATGTGCTATAATACAAAAGTTCCGGATATATTTACTCGGTTGCGACATAGATAACTCCAAACCCAAAAAAATTCTTTGCGGATACTTCCGCATTTAAAAACCAATACGTACTTATAAAGGAGAAACTTTAAAACTCTATCACCAAACCGTCGTGCGCCGCATAAAAACCTCTTTTTAAAGCTTCTTTCTCCATACGCTCTGCAAAAGGCGCACTGTTATGTGAAAAATGTGTGACATAGTACTGTGTATTGTTAAAAACAAGACCGTATTGAATCAATTTTTGACGGACAATTTCGTTTTGTTCAAATCCCATATGCCGTTCCGAATGAGGGCCGGGAGAGTCGGCAAAGGTGCAGTCCATACTTACAAATTCAGCTTTAACACCGTTTTTCGAAAGGAATTGGTAGCATTCTTCCCGAACAAGTCCGGTGTCATTTAAATAGAACAGAGTTTTTCCACCCTTTGTTACACTATATAAAAGAGCTTCTTCACTCTTGCTGTGCGAAGCGGGAAGGGTCATGATTTCATATTCGCCGATATTAAATTTTTCAAAAGGATGAACTTGAACAAATTGAATATGATGAGCGATATTCTCAGACATCTCGCGAGCAGTCCCTTCACGATACACGGAAAGAACCTCAGAATTTGCAAAGATATGGATCTTTGCAGATTTCATTTGTTTTGCAAAATTGCCGCCGCGGTTTACTAATTCCTGTGCGTAAAAATGATCTGTATGCGAATGCGTAACCAAAACATACTTTACCGCAGATAAATCCAGCCCAAACCGAAGTGAGTGCCAATAAGTATCCGGTCCAAAATCTATAAGCAAATCATTATCAATAAGCGCCTGAGAACGCGTACGAAGTTCTTTATTGAGATCGGAACGAGCAATTCGACAGTATTCGCAATTACAAAATACCCCGGGGAAGCCTTCCGCTGCTGCTGTTCCAAGATATTGAATTCGCATCAGACACCTCTACTATCGTATAAAATGGTGACAGGACCATCATTGCTCTGAGCAATCTTCATATCTGCCCCAAAAACGCCCTTCTTAACACCTACCTGATATTCGCACAATTTCTGTGCAGTCAACTCATATAGAGCATTCGCAGGTTCAGGCCTTGCGGCAAGAATAAAACTTGGTCTGTTACCGCGAGTACAATCCCCATACAGAGTAAACTGCGAAACAAGTAACACTTCGCCTCCAATATCAATTACGGAAAGATTCATCTTTCCTGCCTCATCTTCAAAAATCCGCAAATGCGCGACTTTTTTTGCTATCGCCTCAGCATCACTCTCCGTATCATCATGCGTCACCCCAAGAAAGACAACGAGACCTTTCCCAATTTCTGAAACAAGTTTCCCTTCTACAGATAATGAAGCGCACGACACTCTTTGTACCACAGCCCGCATATAAAACCCCAAAAATAAAGAAATTGCCGCATTAACGCGTACGGATAATGCGGCAATATTTTGCTGATCGAATTACTTAACGCGTTCCATGTATTCGCCCGTACGAGTATCCACACGAATAACCTCGCCTTCGTTAACGAACATAGGAACTTGAATTTTTGCACCCGTTTCCAGCGTAGCCATTTTTGTTGCGTTCGTCGCAGTATTGCCCTTCACACCCGGTTCCGCCTCAACGATCTTTAATTCAACAAAATTTTCGCACTCAACTGAGAACGCGGTACCTTTATAAAAACGAACGGTAACGGTATCGTTTTCCTTTATATATTTTAAAGCATCTTCCACCTGATCATGGTTAAGCGGTGTAAGGTTGAATTCTTCATCCATAAACCAATACAATTCACCATCCGAATAAGAATACGTCATTTTTTTAGTTTCGATATGCGCATTCTCAACTTTTTCGGAAGGGTTAAATGTCTGCTCCAAAACCGCGCCCGTTACGACATTTTTCAGTTTCGTACGCACAAAAGCCGCGCCCTTACCGGGTTTTACATGCTGAAACTCAACAACGACGTAAACGTTTCCGTTGTATTCGATGGTAACGCCTTTTCTGAAATCACCTGCTGAAATCATATTCTGTTCTCCTTAATTTGATTGCTATGTATGGGAAATCCCTGCAATAAACACCAACAAGCCTATAAAACTGTCAGTTTTTTATCCGTTGTCATAAAACTTTTGACTGTACCATTTTCCAGCCGAACAGTATCTTCAATTCGTATCCCAAATTTCCCTTCAAAATAAACTCCCGGTTCATTTGAGAAAACCATTCCATCTTTCAATACCGCTTCACTATTCGGGCCAAGTGTCGGGAATTCGTGAATATTGATACCAATTCCATGACCGAGCGAATGCGTGAAAAATTTGTCTAAATTGCGCCTCGCAAGAAAACCTCGCGCAAGTGCATCTGCTTGCCGGCCAGTTATTCCTGGATGAACCCCTTGCATAACAGCCTCATGCGCACTGTAAACGGCTTCATAAACGGCACTAAATCCCTCGTCGGGTTTTCCCCCGAACCAAATCGTCCGCGTCATGTCCGAACAATATCCGCCGTATTTACAACCAAAATCAATCAAAACGGGACTGCCTTTTTTAAGCTTGTCCTGACCTGCCGCATGATGTGGCACAGAGGAGTTAACCCCGAATGCTACAATCGTTTCAAATGAGCGATCCTCTGCCCCGCCTTTGCGCATCAAATATTCGAGATACCCGGCAACTTCATTTTCAGTTAGCCCTTCTCTCAATTCACCTAAAAGTGAAGCATATGCTGCCTGAGCAATTTCACAAGCACGGCGGATACATTTTATTTCTTCTTCGTTTTTAACCGACATTGCCTGTATGAATACAGGCGAACTATCGATCAATTTGAAACGATGACGCAAAAGGTTTTCCTGCTCCGATACTGTCAAACGATCCAGCGGAACAGCAAGCCTGCGAACTTTTTTGCTCTTTATATAATCCAAAACTGAATCTGTCGTTTTGGCGACGCTTACACTGATATATTCATTTTGCAGAGCCGCTTTCGCCGCTTCCGCATAACGAGGATCCGTAAAAAATATGCTCTCCTGTGCATCGGTATATACGAACCCGAAAGAACTCGGAAAGCCCGTCAGATATCTTCGAAGATCAGATGCCGACGTGAGCATTCCGTCCGCCTTAATATCTCGGAAAATCTTTTTCGTATTGTCCATAAAAATATTGTATCAAATTTTCCTCTATAAGTCAATTTTTCCCGCGAGTTTTTTATCGATATTTTTACACAAACTCGCACGAAAAAAGCAATCAATCAAACCAATAAAAATTATTTCTTAAAGGCAGACTCCCTCATAAATATGTTTCATTTCCAATGCATCTTCCGCCTGTGTGCCAGCCGATTCGCTCACAATATAAGGCTCAAGCTTTAATTCTTTTAACGCGATTGCAAGCGGCTCAAATAAGGGCCCATACAGTTCGTCTGCAAACGTAAGATGACGAATTTCCCCTTTTACCCCATACTGTATTTTGGAAAAATGCACATGAAAATGTTTCACTCTTTCATAGCCTAATTCACCAATCATGTATTCCAGGCGAGATTTATAATCTGACACTGTTTTCAGACTGCCCTGCTCACGCGCATTGATATGTCCAAAATCAATCGCCGGCAAAAATATATCATCAATTTTACAAAGACGAACAACTTCCTCCAAGGTCCCGATCTGCGCAATCTTCCCCATCGTTTCAGGGCAAAAATACAAATCATTCAACCCGTTCAGATAAATATAATCCCGAAGAGTTTTCATTCGCTCCTCTGTCAACCGCAAAGCATCCTCACGTTCCGCCTTCCCTTGTGTCGCACTATGAAAGACACAACGCTTCCCCCCCATCAACTTCAACACTCTGCCGCTATCCAAAACATAATTATAGGAATTCTGTGCACTTTCATCCGATGGATTGGCAAAATTGATGTAATACGGTGCATGCACACTGATCTCAACGCCTTGCTCTGAAAAAGCTTCCCCTATTGAGATTGCTTTTCCCTCACTCATACGCACACCGCGCCCGAATGAGTACTCGAAACAATCAAGCCCCATTTCCCTGACGTACTTCGCCGCGTCTTCCGTATGAGACAAACCTTTAGCATAAAAACTTTCGCTATTGCCGCTAGGTCCAAATTTGATCATCGTATTTTCTCCAGATCTCTCGTTAACTGTGCGGATAGTTCTTCCGCCGAATCAAATTTCTGTATACCACGGATCCAAAAGTCAAAATACACTGTAATCTCTTGACCATATAGATCGCCTTGATATCCATCCGCGAACACTTCCAAAACAACACACTCGTCGTCAAAGGTCGGCCGAGGTCCATAATTAGCGATACCTCGGTATTTTTTCCCTTCTATATCAGCAGTAATTGCATACACACCTGTTCTCAGAGGATATTTTTCAGGCGAAAGATGAATATTCGCCGTCGGAAAACCGATCCTTCTGCCTATATGCCTTCCCTCACTTGAAACAACACCTCGGACAAAATATTTATCCCCCAGCATTCTTGCAAGTTCTTCAACATTTCCCTCATCCAAAAACATCTTCGCACGCGTCGCCGCCGCTTTTGTTCCGCCTATATTTACGAGCGATTCAACATACACCTCAATCCCTCGCTCCTTACAAAAGCGAACAAGATCGTCCGACCGACTCGCCGCGTCTTTTCCAAATGTGAAATCTTCTCCGCAAACGAAGGCCTTTACGTTCAAATCTGTAAGAACACGCAAAAGGAAGTCTTGTGCCTTTGTTTCGCGAAACGAATCATCATACCGCGCTGCATAAATAAAATCAAGACCAAGCCGTTCAAAAATCCATGCTCGTTCAGAAAAGACATAAACTTGTTTGCCGCTCTTCTGTCCGCAAAAGGTCATTATGCCAACCCGACAATTTTCACGCCGGCCAAGCTCTTCGGCACGCATTATCAATTTGCGGTGCCCGGCGTGCACTCCATCAAAATATCCTAAGAGCAATATACACGGCTCTGTCCCGCCCCCAATTCCGTACTCTACGATCCGCAACATAGCCTATCCTCACACTAACTTGACTTTCGTGCGAACAGTACCGCCTGTAACACACGCGATTCCGTAGAAATTTCCGTCAAAATACAATTTGTATTCGCCCGCTTTACCATCAAACGGCAACGCAATTCCGTTACTGAGCTTTTTTGCCTGGTCGCCAACAAAATATAATGTCGGCATTTGAAAAACACTGTCCGTCGGAATTAAAAAATCTTCCAACTTTGCGTCAGCTAAAATTTCCGGAGTAACACTATTATCTAAGATGAACGGTCCGCTCTTTTCTCTTACAAGAGACGTCATGATCGCATTTGTGCCACATTTTTCGGCAATATCGCGCGCAAGCGAACGTATATAAGTTCCTCCTCCGCAACAGATACAAAACTCAAAACAATCGCCTTCCCTGCCTTCAAGAGATATGTTGTCTATCCGTACTCTTTTCGATGAAAGAACGACCTCTTTACCCTGGCGTGCTAATTTATATGCCCGCACACCTCCAACACTTTTTGCACTAAATGCGGGCGGAATTTGATCAATTTCACCTATAAAGCAAGAAAGCGCCTCACGTACCTCTTCTTCCGAAGGAACCGGAAGCTTTTCACGCAAAAACGTTCCGGTGATATCCAACGTATCCGTTTCCACCCCAAAGCGAAAAACAGCTCGATATACTTTATCTTTGTCTAAAAAATAATTAAACAATCTTGCCGCATTTCCGACTGCAACAGGCAAAACCCCGCTCGCGAGAGGATCCAGTGTGCCCATATGTCCACATGGAACATGTGCCATTCTCTTTACTTTGGATACAGCATACGCACTCGACATCCCCGAAGGTTTATTGATATTGATAAAACCGCTAAGTCCCAATATATCCTCCACGCAAATGACTGCTATAAAAAGAAAGGGCGTTGGCGCCAGGCGCGTAACACCCTCAGTCTTCCAGATGCTGCACGATCGTGTAGCGCAGCTTATCAATTACTTCTTCCAAACATCCTGAAATCATACAACCGCTCGCAAGAATATGGCCACCTCCGCCGTATACCCCGGCTATGGCATTCACATTCGCCTTGCCTTTGGAACGCAATGAAATCTTAAAACGCTCTTTTGCTGTTTCCAATAAGCATACAGCAACTTCAACTCCGTCTATAGACAACGGAAAATCAATAAATCCTTCCGTTTCTTCTGAAAGCGCACCGCTAGACGCAAGCTGATCACGTGTTACGCTGATGAAAGCAATTCTGCCGTCTGCAAAATATCGGATGGCCGCCATCGTCCTTGCAAAAAGCAATGCGCGCGCAGCCGATTGTTTCTTGAACATATGATACTGGATCTTATGGATATCACCGCCATAAGATATCAACTTCGCCGCAGCAAGAAAAGTACTTTCTGTAACATTTTGATGCGCAAAGTTACCTGTATCCGAACTTAATCCTAACAAAAAATAGTTTGCAGCCAATGAATTAAGCGGTGAATCAAAATACTGCGATAACTCGGTCATAATTTCACAAGTTGCCGCACGCTCCTCCACAAAGCAATAATCTCCGTAGTGCGTATTCGAAATGTGGTGATCTATGTTAAATTTCGGCTTTTTCGCTCGGATAAAAACATCGCAAAGGGAACCTAAACGATGTTCATCACTCGAATCCACTGCAATATATGCTTCCGCTGTCTCATCAGGTTGACTGCCGATCTGAGACATACCTTCTAAAAAGAAGAATTTGCTCGGGATGGGACTTTCACAGACAACACTCGCTCGCGCGCCATTGCTTTCCAGCAACCATTTCAGCCCCATTGCCGCGCCAAGGGTGTCACCATCCGGTCGCATATGGCAGAAAATAACTGCACTTTTTAATTTTTTGAGTTGTATTGAAATCTCTTTCAGCGTCAAAATCAGTCCTCTTTCTCACAGCTTGGTTTACTGTTCATCGTTATCTTTATGAATCTGTTTGATCAGACGATCGATCTTATCACCATATTCCATCGTATCGTCCCATAAAAAACGCAGTTCCGGAACCGTACGCATTTGCATCATATGCGCAAGTTCGTAACGAATAAACCCAGCATTCTCTTTGATCGCACGAAATGTCGCGTCACGCTCTTCGGAATTTTTCGCCAAAACACTGATATAAATTTTTGCGTTTTTCAAATCAGGCGAAACATCTGCCTTTGTAACACTGACAATGCCTTTGATATCCGGCGTCCTGTCTTTAAGTTTCGTTGATATAACTTCGTACACCGCCTTTTGATATTCAGCAGACAACCGTTCACCACGCAACGATTTCATATATTCCTCCTTTAAGCGGGAATCTCCTCAGTGATATAGCACTCGATCACATCACCGATTTTAATACCGTCAAATCCGTCTATACTGACACCGCACTCAAAGCCGCCGGAAACTTCTTTCACATCATCTTTAAAACGTTTCAGCTGGCGAACTGCGCCCTCAACGATCATTACATCATCACGATAAATGCGAAGTTTTCCGCTCCGTACGATTTTCCCTTCGGTCACATAACAACCGGCAACCATGCCAATGCCCGTGATCTTAAATGTCTGCAACACATCACACTTGCCTGTCATGATCTCACGATACTTAGGAGCAAGCATGCCTTTAAGCGCCGACTGGACATCATCAAGAAGCTCATAAATAATCCGATAAGAACGTACGTCAACGTGACTTTTTTCTGCAAGTGCCTTCGCTTTCGTATCCGGACGCACATTAAATCCTACAATAATTGCATTTGATGAATCAGCAAGCATTACATCTGATTCAGTTATTGCACCAGCCCCGCTGTGCAAAATATTAACACGAACTTCATCATTGGAAAGTTTTAAAAGCGACTGCTTAACAGCTTCCACAGAGCCCTGCACATCACCCTTTACAATGATATTCAGCCCCTTAATTTTACCTTCCGCAATTTTACCGAAGACATCATCAAGGGTAACGCGCGTCTGCGATTTTATCATAGATTCGCTTTCTTTGCGCTTACGTTCGTCAAGAACCTGCTTTAACAGTTTATCCTGTTCAACCGCAATAATAGAATCGCCCGCATTGGGAACTTCTTCCAAACCGAGAATCGAAACAGCCATTGAAGGCCCGGCGGCCTTGACCGTTCTGCCTTTATCATCAATCATTGCGCGCACGCGTCCAGTCGTCATACCGGAAATAACATTATCACCTGTATGCAAAGTACCGTTCTGAATAAGAACTGACGCAACCGGCCCCTTACCCTTATCCAGTTTCGCCTCAATAATAGTGCCCCGCGCCATCTGATCGGGATTTGCTTTCAGCTCTCGAACTTCCGCGACAAGATTGATCGTATCCAAAAGCTCATCAATCCCTGCACCCGTCTTTGCGGATACAGGCACCACGATCGCATCGCCGCCCCATTCCTCTGGAACCAGCCCGTTATTGGTAAGCCCTTGCTTTACTCGATCGAGATTTGCTTCCGGTTTATCCATCTTGTTGACAGCGACTATAATAGGAACATCCGCCGCTTTCGCATGGTTGATAGCCTCTACCGTTTGCGGCATGATACCATCATCCGCAGCGACTACAAGAATAACAATATCGGTAACGGATGCACCACGCGCGCGCATTGCCGTAAACGCTTCATGCCCCGGAGTATCGAGGAAGGTAATCGTCTTACCCTTAACCGTAACAGAATACGCGCCAATGTGCTGTGTAATACCGCCCGCTTCTCCCGCTGTAACGTTTGTACTGCGGATCTTATCCAACAGCGAAGTTTTACCATGATCGACGTGCCCCATAACCGTGACCACAGGAGGACGCGTGACAGCACCTTCAGCATTCCCGACTTCTTCCCTATAAATTTCATCGAGAGCTTCTTCTGCCGTCTTTTCAGGTTTATATTCAAGTTCAATTCCCAAATCATTCGCGATATACGCAGCAGTATCATAATCAATCGAATCGTTAATCGTTTTCGCAATCCCTTCTTTGAAAAGACGTTTCGTGATTTCAACTGCTGTAATTCCGAGTTTTTCACTCAAAACTTTCAAAGGAATATTTTCACTTGTAACGACTGCGTGTTCGATTTTGATTGTTTGTACAGTCTGTTGCTTCTGCTTTTTCACACGCAGTTTCCTGTAACCGCTCTTATCCTCGTCAAAATCGGAGACAGAAACTTGTTGCTTTACAAGCGCGCGTTTATTTACCGTACGTTTTTGTTCAACATAAGATTTCTCATAAGTTTTCTTTTTAGCCGGCGCAGAAAAATTTTTCGAAGGAGCAACCGCAGGCACTACAGGCGCCGCATTGAATTTACCGCCTAACCCCGGACGGTTATTCATTGCCGGCCTTGCACCAGCCGAAGGCCTCGAGCCCATCGCCGTATTACGTCCCGGAACGGGAGGCTTTGTTCCGAAACGCGTTCCTTGCGAAGTTGCTTGACCTTGCCCTTGCGGACGCGTATTAAATGCCGGCCGAGCGGATCCCTGTTGCGCCGATTGCGGTCTTTCTTCATTTCGACGAGGTGGTACTGCTCGCTCACCTTCCGCCTTATTAACAAAAGTATTGCGCGCGGCCTCAGCCCGAGCTGCACGGCGATCCGCATATTGTGTACGAATAATTTTTTCTTCGCCATGCGCAGTTTTCCGCGTCTCTTCCACAAAAGGCGACGGAGCTTTAACTTCTTTTACCGGTTCGGGTTCAATCGGTTCGTTCTTGTTTTCCTCCGGTTGTTTTACGACAGGCTCCGTTACAACAGCCGCTGCAGATTCTTTCTTTGCAGTCTCTTTAACTTCTTTGACCGGTTCAACCTTTTCTTGTTCGACAATCGGCGCCGAAACAATAGGCTCCGGCTTTTCGGGAGCAACCTCCTGCACAGGAATCTCCGCGACAGGCGTTTTTTCTTCTTTCGAAACAACTGCAGGCGTTTCAGCTTCCGCACGCGCCGCCTCTTCCTGCGCGCGCTGACGTGCTTTCGCTTCGAGATCAGATAACTTTTTCAGAATATCCCCGACTTTCTTTTCCGTACTCTGGACATTCTTCAACAGCGCACCGATACCGTCCGCACCTAACAGCGTGCCGATTTTTTCAATATTCGCGTAATTCTTTTTTGCCTCTGCCATTTGCTAAATGTTGCCTCCCGAATATAAACTTATATTTTCATCCGTAGCCGACAGAATCGCCTTTGCAAGGTTTCGATCTCTCACTGCCGCTAATTTACAATTTTCACGTCCGACAATTTCCTCCAGCGTTTTCCCACGCAAAAGTAAAATGTCGCAACTAAATTTATTTTTTAATTTTAGGGCGCTCTTTTTCGCATTATCCGATGCCGAATTACAGAGCAACAACAAAAAAACATCTTTTTTTTGCTGTTCTATTGCATTGAACCCATACGTTAATTTCCCTGCCCTGATACAAAAACCTATATAATTTTCCGCTTTACTTTTCAGCAAAGAAATCCTCCTCGATCTTTTCGTAAACCTCCGAAGGAATTTCCGAAGAAAATACTTTGTTCAACAGTCTTCCTTTCTTTAATTTTTTTACACAATCAGGATTGTCGCAAATATAGGCGCCTCGTCCAGCAGCCTTACCTGTAAAATCAATAAAAGCCGGACCTTCTTTAGGTTTTACGACACGCAACATTTCCTTTTTCGGCTTCATTTCATGGCACGCTATACACATGCGCATCGGTATTTTTTTCTCTTTCAAGCCGGCGACCTCCCTTTCCTGCAAAAAACTTTTATTCTTCCGTTATGGTTGACCCTTGAATATTTTCATCTGCATTATCTTGCGCAGCTCGCGAAATCTCTTCCATTTTTGAAGCCGCGCTTTCACTCTTAACATCAATCTTCCAACCGGTTAAACGTGCTGCAAGACGTGCATTTTGACCGTCACGACCAATCGCTAAGGAAAGTTTATCATCCGGCACAACCGCAATCGCCGATTTTTCAGCGATTTCTGTTACTGAGATTACTTTCGCGGGCGAAAGTGCTTTTGCAATAAATTCCAACGGATTTTCGCTCCATTGAATGATATCCACCTTTTCTCCGCCGAGTTCGGCAACAACAGCATTTACACGAGCCCCCTTGTTGCCTACACACGCGCCAACAGCATCCACCTGCGGATCTTCGCTGTAAATGGCCATTTTCGTGCGCTGGCCGGCTTCACGAGAGATCGATTTTACAATGACCGTTCCTGCCTTGATTTCCGGAACTTCATTTTCAAACAAACGTTTAACGAGCCCCGCAGACGTGCGCGAAACAAGCACTTGTGCACCCCGGCCGCCATTCTTAATATTCTTTACATAAACTTTGAGTCTGTCATTAACTTCATATTTTTCGCCAGGAACCTGATCCTGAGGCAACATCACTCCTTCGATCTGCCCCTTACCAAGCTCGACATAAACATTTTTTCCATCTACTTTACGCACTACGCAACTCATAAGTTCGTCTTTTTTATCTGAAAACTCATTCAGCGTATTATCGCGCTCAGTTTCATGAAGTTTTTGCAAAATAACCTGCTTTGCCGTCTGGGCAGCAATCCGTCCGAAATCCTTTGGCACAAATTCTTCATAAACCAGATCCCCTAATTTATAGCTCTTTTTTATGAGCTGCGCCTCAGCAACGGAAATTTCTTTCTCCCTGTCGGTCACTTCTTCCACGGCTGTTTTTACGGTATAATATTTGATGCTGTTCTTCTCAGGGTTGATTTTGATATCGACATCGCCGGCTCCGCCCTCATATTGTTTTTTGTATGCGGAAATCAATGCGCCTCGCAACGCTTCGATAAATATATCCTGGCTGATCCCTTTTTCCGCTTCCAAATCGGCCAATGCCTCAAAAAACTCCTTGCTGACCATTGTTTTCTCCTCAAAATTTATTGTTATTTTTACGGCGATCCTCAATCAAAATCGATCGCCTGTGACATCTTGACAATTTGGTTCAAATTCAATTTGAATCTTTCTTCACCCTTTTCAAGCGTAACATTTCCTGCCACAGGATTGTATTCCAGAAGAACCGCTTCAAAGAATTTTTCGCCTTTATAAGGCGCATACAATTTAATTTCTACGCGCTTACCGATATTCCGCAAATAATCCTTCTCTTTTTTAAAAGGACGATCCAAGCCAGGGCTGCTTACATTGAGCGTGTACGGCTGACCGAACGTCGGATCAAGTTCATCAAGAACAGGATCAGCGGCATTATGAAATTTTTCGCAAGTATCCAAATCAATTCCGCCTTCGCGATCGGTATCCAAAAAGATAGTTAAAGAAGGATTTCTCCCTTGCTTAAAAACCACCTCATAAATTTCGACCCCGATATCCTTTGCAACGGACGACAATGCGCTCTCAATTTCCTGCACGGTTTTTACTTTCATGCCCACCTCTTCAGGCAAAATACCTGTACATAAAAAGATTTGAGAGCGGTGACCCACTCTCAATTCCAGCATTCATTATTCAGTATGCTAATTATACCATATACTTACGCTTTTGGCAAGCATTTTTTCATCTTTATAAGCTCTATAAAGATTTTTGCCGTTGTAAGAGCATCATCCCACGCACGGTGATGATTAAACGCAATTCCAAAGTAATCCGCTACTGTATTCAGCTTATAATTAGACAAAAACAACATGCTTTGCGCAAGAGACACTGTGTCATACGTTTTATGTTCAAAGACATATTCTTCCTGCGCGCTGTAATACTGAACAAATTTATAGTCGAATTGCACATTATGCCCGACAAGCAGGCACCCGTCGCAAAACTTGTAAAAATCCGGTATAACTTCTGCTATCTTCGGCGCGCCTTTCAACATTTCATCCGTAATTCCGGTCAATTTTACGATCTCTTCATCCAGTTTGCGCTCAGGATCGACCAATGTCGTAAAACGTTCACGAATCTCTCCGCCAATAATTTTGACCGCGCCGATCTCCGTAATCGCATCCATTTTTCCGCCCGTCGGAGTATTTACAAGCCCGGTCGTTTCCAAGTCGAATACTACAAAAGTATTATTGACAAGATCTTCTGGCAAAGTACTTTGTTCAAATAAATTCAACTGCGTATAGTCAGTCAATTTCTCGGGAGAAACTTTGCTGTACCGAACAGGAGTCGCTTTCCCTGCACGCTTTTCGGGCACAAAACCTTCCGGCGCAGAACCGCGGTTAATAAATTTTGCAGTAAAACTTAATCTGTCATTAAAAAGTTCGTTTGCCCCCGTGCAAACAATCCAATCTCCTGCTTTTAAAGCACGGATCTTTTCCTCTGTTTTTTTTCGAGGAAAATACGAAAACGCTATTTTACCCGTTGCATCAGCGATCGTAAATCGAATATACGGCTTTCCTGGCTTTATGATCGCGCCGGTATCATCCGTTTTTGGCTTTGTTTCGCGCTCCTGAATATACGTAATCTCACCGCATACGGTAAGCATGTTACTTGCAAAATCGCAATCAGAAAGATATGTTGCAACTTTAGGAACATTCGCCTCATCGATCGTTTCAAAGTTTACAACAGGAAAGGCGCGTGCCGGACGATAGTCAAACACCTCCTCTTCCTCTTCTTCCGTGTCCTCGACAATACCACCTTTATCCTTATAGAACAAATTTCCCTTGAACGTGTTACAGAAATTGCGTCCCAGCATTTTCTCCACTCGCGGCATTAATTCTCCGTTTTTTTCAAAAAATCCGCGCTCCGCGTCGTCTACCCCAAAAGAAAATTCAATAACATCCCCGAGCTTTACCTCGATATCCTCGGCACGAATGCATGCCGCTGCAGCTCGATGATTTTCTGCAAGATATTCGACGATCTTATGCGTGATTAGTTGCGGATCCGCAACCACTTTACGAAGCACAAGACCTGTTTCCAACGAAGAATTGACCGCTTCACGAACAATTCGCTCCGCCATAGTCTCATCTTCTTGTGAATAAGGAAGATCAGTAATCAACGTAAAGATACAGCGTCGCGTTCGCCTATCCAATGTAATTTTGTTCAACACGGCATGCTTTAACCCTTCAAGCTCATGCACGCGCGATAAAAATTCTTCCTGCGTCATTCTTTCTCCTTTCCTTCCAGAATTTTTTCAATTTCACGCAGAAATGTCTGCTCCGCCTCCGCCGCCGCAACTGTACAAAACGGCTCACCGTGACGAAACAGCACACATTTATCTTTTCCCCCGGCAATGCCAAGATCGCAATCTTTCGCCTCTCCGGGTCCGTTCACAACACAGCCCATCACGGCAAGCTTTAATTTTTTACGCACACCGAACATGCGCGCCTCTACTTCCTGCGCAAGCCGCATGCTGTTCCACTCACAACGCCCGCAGGTGGGACAAGCGATCACTTCTACATACTCCTTTTCCAATCCACACGCGCGGAGTATGCGTTTGGCGGCATACACTTCTTCAACCGGATCATCTGTCAACGATACCCGGATCGTATCACCGATCCCGTCCAGCAGCAGCGTCCCTATACCGATACTGCTCTTTACGATTCCACTCTCTTTTGTTCCCGCCTCGGTAACACCGACATGAAGAGGATAATCTGTCTTCGCCGCCAGCAAACGATACGCTTCCACCGTCAGCGGTACAGAAGACGCCTTGACGGAAATAACAATGTCCTGAACCCCATACTTTTCAAGAATAGCCGCATTTGAAAGCGCACTTTCCACAAGAGCATTCGCACTCTTACCGTATTTTTCTAAAAAATGCTTCTCAATGCTTCCTGTATTCGCACCCACTCGTACAGGAATATTATGTGCGCGCACGCAATCTGCTACTGCCTGCATCTGCGCTTCACCGCCAATATTTCCCGGATTGATGCGAATTTTGTCTGCTCCATTTTCAACAGACAGAATCGCAAGCGCAGAAGAAAAATGAATATCTGCCACGACAGGCAAAGGCGAGGAATTTTTGATCACTTTTATTGCGCGCGCATCCGCCTCATCACGAACGGCTACACGCACAATCTCACACCCTGCTTCATAAAGTCGAGAAATCTGCGCAAGTGTCGCTTCGGTTTCCGACGTGTGGGTTGTTGTCATTGATTGAATTTTTACGGGCGTACCGCCACCGACGGCAACACTACCGACATTTACTTTACGGCGCATTTTTCCTCCCTGCAAAAAGAAGCCCTCATTCGGGCTTCTTCAGTGATTGTTTGGTTTTATTCTCATTCATGAGCGCTTCCAGCTCGGTCATGAATGATGAAATATCCGTAAACTGGCGATACACCGACGCATAGCGCACGTACGCAACTTCGTCAATATCTTTCAGCCCATCCATTACCATTTCGCCCAGTTTTTTTGATGTGATTTCTTGCTCCAAGGAATTATATACCTGCTTTTTAATGTCATCAACAAGCTTATCAATCTTTGACATCGAAACAGGCCTTTTTTCACAAGCTTTAATAATCCCGTTTTTCAATTTATTCGGATCAAATGCCTGTCTGTTGCCACCGTTTTTCACTACAAGCACCGGCGTAGTTTCAATCGTTTCGTATGTTGTAAAGCGTCTGCCGCACTGAATACATTCCCTACGGCGGCGAATTGTTCTGCCCTCATCCGTCGAACGGCTATCGATCACCTTACTTTCAAGACAGCCGCAGTACATACATTTCATATGGTTCTCCTGTGCTTGCCGGGCCGATCGGTATTCAAAAATGCCGCAACCCGATACTTATTTTAACTATATTTTACCATATTTTTTAAATTTTGTAAAGCACTTTAAAATATACAAGGAGGAACGCAATAGCGCTCCTCCTTTCTATTATTGCATATGGTTGTGATTTTTTACACGCAGCCGCGCAAATGCACGCTGCAGTGCCGCACGATTCAATCGGTACTCGGCTGCGCTACGGTTTCGCCGCAATTGCTCTTCTGCACGCTCGCGCGCCTCCGCAGCACGCCGTTCATTGATATCCTCCGGCCACTCCACCGCTTCCGAAAAAGCCACTGTCTCATCCGGACGGACTTCAACAAATCCTTCGCTCATAAATGCTTCGCGGGTAACCCCGTCCGCTGTAATTAAAAGCGAACCCGGCTCAGTCGCAAATACCATCGGCTGATGTCCCGCAAGTATCGTGCAAGAACCACCGATCGATGGTATATTTACACTTTCCACTTCACCGCGAAAAAATGTTTTTTCAGGAGTGATGATCTCCAAAAAAAATTTATTCATTTGTTCACCCCTCCCTGTTTTTCATTTTACGAATCCGCTTTCATTGTACGAGCTTTCGCCTTTACCTCATCGATATCGCCAACGTTAAAGAATGCATTTTCGGGAAGATCGTCGACATCTCCGGAGAGTATGGTTTTAAAACTTTCAATTGTCGCCTGCAACGGAACATAGCGGCCTTCCAGACCTGTATAGATTTTGGACACCGAAAAAGGCTGCGACATAAATTTTTGAATCTTGCGTGCACGGAATACCGCGTTCTTGTCTTCTTCGGACAATTCGTCCATACCGAGAATCGCGATGATATCCTGCAATTCTTTATAACGCTGCAATGTCGCGATTACACGATTTGCCACATCATAATGTTCTCTTCCGACGATTTGAGGATCTAATATACGTGATGTAGATTCAAGCGGATCAACCGCAGGATAAATCCCCATTTCAACAACCTTACGGGATAAAACCGTCGTCGCATCGAGATGCGAGAAAATTGCCGCCGGCGCAGGGTCGGTAATATCATCCGCAGGGACATAAACCGCTTGTATGGAAGTAATGGAACCTCTGCGCGTACTCGCAATACGTTCCTGCAACAATCCCATTTCTGTCGCCAACGTAGGCTGATAACCTACCGCCGAAGGCATTCTGCCAAGCAATGCGGAAACTTCGCTTCCTGCTTGAATATAACGGTAAATATTGTCGATGAATAACAATACATCTCGGCGCTTTACATCCCGAAAATATTCTGCAATCGTAAGCCCCGTAAATGCAGTACGCATACGACTTCCGGGCGGTTCGTTCATTTGCCCGTATACCAGCGCCGTATTGCCAATAACACCTGATTCTTCCATATCCGAGATCATGTCGTTTCCTTCACGGGAACGTTCGCCCACACCCGTAAATATGGAATATCCTCCATGCTCTTTGGATATATTATGCATGAGTTCCATGATCAACACGGTTTTACCCACACCTGCGCCGCCGAACAGTCCGATCTTACCGCCTTTACTATATGGCGCAATCAAATCGATGACTTTGATGCCCGTCTCAAAAATTTCCGTTGACGGACTTTGATCGTAAAATGCGGGAGGCTTACGGTGAATGTTCCAATGCGTTTCCGCTTTCACTTCACCCTTATTATCGATCGGTTCTCCAAGCACATTGAGGACCCTGCCCAAAACGCCTTCTCCCACAGGCACACTAATTTGCGAACCCGTGTCTAAAACAGTCATTCCGCGATATAATCCTTCTGTCGCTGTAAGCGCTATACAGCGTACAACACCTTTCCGTATATGCGAAAAAACCTCCAAGGTAACGCTTGAGTCCTGTACGCACAATTTTTCATAGACCGGCGGCATTGCTCCCTCAAACAGGACATCTACCACCGGACCGATAATCTGGTTGATCTTACCGGGTTTTACCATAGATTACTTACCTTCAATTTAAATTAACTTTTCGAAAACCTTCCCGATGACAAATCAAGAAGCTCTGTCGTGATCGCGCCCTGACGCAAACGGTTATAGTCAAGATTTAATGCTTCCAACATCTTATCTGCGTTTTTATTTGCATTCGACATTGCCAGCATTCGCGCTGCATGCTCACTTGCAGAAGAATGAATCAGTGCGGAATAAATCATTCCCGTCAGATACTGCGGAACAAGAACATTTAAAACTTCCTTAGGCGAAGGATCATAGTAAATTTCTCCGCTATACGTAGTTTTGATATCCGCCTCAATATCCTTTTCTTCTATGGGAAGGAGTTTAACCATCTGCGGCTCATACTTTACTGTTGAATACATACGAGTGAATACAAGAAACACTTCATCCATCAAATTGCGATCATACAATTCGAGAATATCGCGCATAATGCCACGCGCGTCATGCAATGTCGGATTCGTAACAGCGTGCGTAAATTCAAGATCTACTTGCTGCTTTTTAGACTCGAAAAATGCACGAGCCATTTGCCCGATCGTAACAACATAATGGACCGGCCGCTTCTGCATATGTTCCCAAGCGAGATTCAGAACATTGCTGTTAAAAGCACCAGCAAGCCCCTTATCCCCCGCAATCACAATATAAGCTGTACGCGTATCCGGTCTGTGCATAAGGTATTTATTGCGAATATCGGCACTGTGTCGCATAATATCTTTCAAAGTATAACGCACAGTATCAAAATAAGCGGCACTATACTGATGTTTCAGCATCGCCTTACGCATTTTTGCCACCGATATAAGCTCCATCGCTTTTGTGATCTGATGCGTATCTTCAATGCTTTTTATTCTATGACGGATCTCAGCGACATCTGCCATGATTAAACCTCCGACTCAATACGTCGCTCACCGTCATCGCCCACAGAACAATTGATATATTCTTCTGCCACAGACAAAATTTTTGCACGAAGTGCATCAGTCAACTTCTCATCCGGGTTAATTTCATCAAGCAAAGCTGTCCCATTTACTCTTAAATAATCAAGCAAGCCTTCATTGAATGCCGTCATCTTCTTTTCCGGAATCTTGTCGGAAAGATCACTCTGCGCAACCGTAAGCAATACGATCATTTCTTTCACGGTGTAATTCAAATATTGCCTTTGTTTTAAAGTATCCGTCATTTTTGCACCGCGACTGAGCGTCTTTTGTGTCTCACTGTCCAAATCTGACCCGAACTGCATAAAAATTGCAAGCTCTCTATATTGCGCAAGATTTACACGCAGCTGTCCCGAAATTTGACGAATTGCCGCACGCTGTGCGCTACCGCCCACTCGAGAAACAGACAAGCCAACATTAACGGCGGGACGAACACCACTGTTAAACAATTCGCTTTCCAAATAAATCTGGCCGTCTGTTATTGAAATGACATTTGTCGGAATATATGCAGAAATATCACCGGCAAGTGTTTCAACAATCGGAAGCGCGGTAATCGAACCGCCACCCTTTTCCGCCGAAAGTTTTGCCGCGCGCTCCAATAAACGTGAATGCAGATAAAAAACATCACCGGGATATGCTTCACGCCCTGCAGGACGCTTTAAAAGCAAGCTCATGGTACGATACGCCACAGCATGCTTGGACAAATCATCGTATACGATCAATACATCCTTGCCCTGATACATGAAATATTCAGCAAGCGCGCACCCACTGTACGGAGCAATATACTGCAAAGGAACAGCATCGTCCGCTGTTGAACTGACGATACAAGTATAATCCATTGCCCCGGCATTGCGCAATGTCTGCACAATTTTTGCCAAAGACGATGCTTTTTGCCCGATGGATACATAAATGCAGATAACGTCTTCGCCTTTTTGATTCAAAATGGTATCAATCGCTATGGCTGTTTTGCCCGTCTGCCGATCCCCGATGATCAGTTCACGCTGACCGCGGCCGATCGGAATCATGCTGTCAATTGCAAGAATCCCTGTTTGCAAAGGTTTATTGACTTTGCCACGATCCATAATGGACGGAGCGGGAAATTCAACGGGTCGAGTTTTTTCTGTTTTTAATGGTGTCAGACCGTCCAAAGGTTCACCCAATGGATCTACAATCCTGCCAATCAACTCTTCGCCAACGCGCATCTGCACGGTTTCGCCGGTGGAATAAACTATATCACCATAACGAACCTTATCTTCGCCAGAAAAAAGGACCGCGCCGACGCTGTCCTCCTCCAAATTCAAAGCAAGGGCCTTATATCCTCCCTTCACTTCAAGAAGCTCGTTGTACTTTACTTCATGAATACCCGAAATATGAATGATTCCATCCCCCGAATCAATGATCCTGCCACACAAGCGTTCATCATTTTTTGTGGGAATATTATCAATTTTTTCACGGATATTCTTACCGATTCCTTTTACATCGATCATAAGCTACCTCTACACAAGTCATACGTTTTCTTTGATTTTGTCAAGGCGGCTTCGCAAAGAACCGTCAAACACCATATCACCGATTTGTATAATAATTCCACCGATAATATTTTCATCGATTTCGTAGACAATTTTAGACGCTCCGCGACCCTTGATAAATTTCTCAATTTTCGCAATCGTATCTTTATCCGCTTCCATCGCCAACGTTACCGTTGCCGAAACTAATTTCTTCATTCTTCTTTGCTCCATTGTTCAAGACAATCTTCAATGAGCTTTTTATTATCTTCCGCAGTTACATCGCGCGCAAGCAACTTTTCCGCAACCGCTAAGGAAATGTCAGATATCTGCTTCTCGATTTCCGATTGCAGTTTATTCCTTTCCTCTTCCATTTCTCGCTCAGTACGATCAATCAAATTTTTCGCTTCATTGCGCGCACTCGATACAATTTCGTCCGCTTTTTGATTCGCCACTTTGACGGCATTTTCATGAATCGTCGCAGCCTGCTTTTTTGCTTCGCTCAAAACAATCTCAGTGCTGCTTTTCATGCTCTTGACTTCTTCGTTCAGCTCGTTATTTTCCTGTTCTATTTTTCGAATTTTCTCTTGGCGCTCTTTGATCATCTTCTTTACAGGTTTGAACAGCAACAAATACAGTCCAACCGTTAGAATAATCAACGCTATTAAATGCGCCACAATACTTTGCCAATCAAAGCCCAGCGCCTCGAAAATATTGGCAAGCAACCCGCTTGCGTCATACCTCATTGACATTTCACACCTTTATCAATTATATTTTAAGCAACAAAAATCAACAGAATACTGACTAACAATCCGTAAATTGCCGTTGTTTCAGCAAAAGCAAGACCAAGCAACAGCATCGTACGAATCTTGCCAACCGCCTCAGGTTGACGAGCCGTCGCCTCAACTGCTTTCCCTGTAGCAATACCCATACCAATGCCAGCGCCCAAACCTGTCAATGCAGCTATACCTGCCCCAAGCAAGGCGCCATCAGTTGCCAACAAATTTGCAATCATTGTAATTAAAAGTTCCATGCACATGTACCTCCGAGTTTTTATCCATTTTCCCGCTTTGCTGTCCTATTAAAATGATTCCTACTCAGCCACGACCTGCTGCTGTGTTCGCTTCTTTTTCTTTGGCTTTCGCGGAGGAGACTCGATCGCCTCCTGAACAAACGTTAACGTCAAAGACGCAAACACGTAGGATTGAATAAATGCGTGAAATAAAGTAAACAACGGTGTCAGAACAGCCGGCAAAATAAGCGGCAATCCTAAATACCAGATACCTTCTACTAGAATATAAATCATATCCATTATGACCATACCGCTCAAAATGCTACCGAATAAACGGAATGTCATGGAAACCGGAACAGCCAAATCTGTAACAATATTAATAGGATTTACATAATGCAAAAGTCTGCGCGCTTTATTTTTTGTAAAACCAAGCGTGTGAATAAAGAAAAATGTACAAAGAGCAAGAGCCAAACAAGCCCCCAAATCAGCAATAGCTGGGCGCAAGCCAAACATTTCAATCAATACACCACAACAGATATATGCTGCAGCCCCCAATGTATAAGGCCCCATCAATCCGCTGTACTCTTCTGTCATTTCATCCGCGCTCTTATCGAAGAAACATACAAGCCATTCCAAAAACATTTGTCCGCCTGTAGGCGTTGTTTTCCAATTCCGTATGATTGTCAGGCGCAATATTAAAGCCACGATCAAAAGAATTGCCACAACTATAAATCCTGATATTACGCTGTCATTAATAACAAACCAGCCTTTTTCAACCACATGGTGCGGGAAAATTTTTTCTGCCAGTCCTGAAAAATCCACGGCCAGCAAATTATTAACGGTGTTTTGCACTAAAACAACCTCTCTCATTTCAAACTTAAAGTTATTCTACTACTTTTGTCACGTTTTTTCAAGTAAATCAACGGCTGCATTCAATAAAAAATACTTATACCACTTACTTTCACATTTCGCAACATCTGCCATAAAAAAGCAATACACACAAAAAAACTATACAACCTCTTGCTTTTTTTTTACATTTATGCTACAATTTTTTTGATGGAGGTTTATCCAATGAACTCTTATAAATTCAAACTTTCATTACCCGCGGTACTCCTTTCCGTATTAGGAATCCTTTTAGGCGCCGGAGGGATCGTATTTACTATATTCCGTATTATAAACTACGGCTTTTCTTCAGCTCAGCTGATTATACAGCATGTTGTTCTGTTAATCGTTTCCCCTCTAGCAGTTTCCATCTTTGCGTCCATATTAATACGTTCTGTTTATAAAGTTTCTGACAAAGAAATTATTTTATGGTTCGGGTTTATAAAATCGACGTACAAAATAGATGAAATTGAATCCATTCATCTTTTTTCTAAAACAAACAAGCTCGTTATTTATTTTACAAACGAAAAATACACTGTTGTTGTGGTAAAACCTGAATGGTACAACAATTTTACTAAAGATATTTTATCCCGCAACAATAAAATCCGCTATGACGTATCCACAACAGACAGAGACGACACCGGAAATATTTAATCCTTTTGCAAATTGTTATAATAATTTCAAATAAGGTTTAATATCTTTTTTATTCATAAATAAAAAGTCACCCTTCGCACATCGTTTTGCGAAGGGTGACTTTTTGCTCTCAGCAAACTATAAAAACTATTTTTATAAGACCAGAGCATTCACTTTTGGTGCGGCTGACAGGACTTGAACCTGCAAGGTTGCCCACCGGATTCTAAGTCCGGCGCGTCTGCCAGTTTCGCCACAGCCGCATTTAATTTTGCTAAATTATTATTACTTATTTTGTGTGTTTCCCCCCTTTTACAAATTTAAAATTACAAAATTCATGCCCGTTAGCCAGCGTACCGTCACATTCAAAAATGACTTGTGGGCGTAATCCGGCAAAAGCAGCTCTCTCATAATCACAAAAAACAGTACAAAGTTCCGGGCACCCGAATTTCGCAGTAATAGAATAATACAGACAATGCCCGATCCGAAAAGAAATTTTACTGCCGCGAACTTGTAAATCCAAACATTCCCATCCGTTTGAAGGAAATTTATATTCCATAAAATTTCGTATATTCCTTTTAAATGCACGATATGGAAAAATAGGACGCATTTGATTTGACAAAACACTTGCTGTTTCACGCGCTGCTTTCTCTGTCTCTGTACGTACAATTCCTAAAGCATTTGGAATTTTATAACCAAACGCCAACAATGTTTTATAAAATGCGATAACAGGATAAACTAACCTTTTTAACTGTCTTTCAAGCGTTACACTGTTTTTATAATCCGTAGTTACAACAAGTTCAGCATAAAGCTTTGATGCACGGTTAAAGATCTTTTCGCCCTCAGCATCACCAAAATGCCGCAGCACATCTTTTTGAAGGAAATACAATTCTGTCTTTTCGTAATTCATCTTTCCCTCCCGTGCAAAATTACTCAATTCTCTCTTTGCCTCATGAACTTTTTAATAACTGCTTAAAATTATTATATCACGTAAAAAGAGCACAGTCAAGAAAATTTTTCATCAAGCCATCCGCAATTATTTCATAAAATACTGTTGACAATTTTTAAAAATATGATATAATATTAATTAATAATAAATATCAATAAGGAAATTCATGAACCGTCGGAACACTATTCAAAAACAATTGGTTGCGAAAACAGTTTTGGCTATGGATCACCCAGATGCCGAACAAGTTTACGAAGAAATTATTAAACAGCACCCGCATATCAGTAAAGCTACGGTATACAGGAATCTGAACCTACTTGCCGAGCAAAATGAAATAGGAAAAATCGATACAAGTGAAGGCGCGTCAAAATTTGATTTTCGTACAACCCCGCACTATCACATGCGTTGCAGAAAATGCGGCCGAATATTTGACGCAGATATCCCGGTATTTGAAAATCCTGAAAACGAGATTCAAGATACGCACGGATTTACCATAGAAAAACATATTGTCGAGTTTATCGGACTTTGTTCCGATTGTAAAAAATAACATTCATTATCGGAGGAATTTAACATGGCAAAAGAATTGAAAGGCTCTAAAACCGAGCAAAATCTTATGACGGCATTTGCCGGCGAATCACAGGCAAGAAACAAATACACTTATTATGCCAGCAAGGCTAAAAAGGACGGATTCGTTCAAATTGCAGCCCTTTTTGAAGAAACGGCAAACAATGAAAAAGAACATGCAAAAATTTGGTTCAAACTTTTGCATGGCGGGGACATTCCTTCTACGGAAGAAAATCTTGCCGACGCAGCAGCCGGTGAAAATTATGAATGGACGGACATGTATGCAACTTTTGCTAAGGAAGCAAAAGAAGAAGGATTTGATCATATCGCTTTCCTGTTTGAAAAAGTTGGTGAAATCGAAAAAGAACATGAAAAACGTTACCTCGCCCTCTTGGATAACGTCAAAAATGATCTTGTATTTTCCCGGGATCAGGATTGCATATGGCAATGCTCAAATTGCGGTCACATTGTAATCGGTAAAAAAGCTCCGGATATTTGCCCTGTTTGTTCGCATCCGAAAGCTTATTTCCAGCTTAAGGCGGAAAATTATTGATTGATTTTGAATTCAATTTTTAATACAAAAAAGCAAGTCTCACATTTTTGCGTGACTTGCTTTTTTATTTATAGAAGAATTTCCTATTCCTACTGTATTTTATCATTATTCTGACTTGCCTTCCTATTCCCCTGGTTTAATTTAACCAGAACTAAATAAGGCTTTATCAGAGAACGACGGATGAGAGATTCGTCAGTTTCATAAGGATAATGAAAATCCGTATAAATACATCCCACGTCGACCAATCCAAATTTATGTGCAAGTATTTCAAGCAATCCTCTTGCGTTTTTCAAAGTTTTACTGCCTGTAATTTTAACGCGCATCGGAGTTTCGCGATGAGATTTTTTATCGGATAGATCTTCAAATCGATATGATAAATTCTCAAATTCTGCGGGAGAAAGCGCTAAATATAAATATAATGCCTTTCCTGAAATAGCTAATTTCGCAAATTTTACTTTTCCAACGCGAAAATTTTCTGAGTTGACACACTGACGAGATTTAACGCCGCCATATCCCAAAATCACATTTTTTATTTGTGTATAAACATCTTGAATTTTCTCGCTTTGAATCAATTTAGCCCGAAACGATCTCCGCAAACGAACTACCCGTTCATAACCTTCCGGAATACTAACGGTATTTTCAATTGCAATCTCTTCCTTAGTTTCCTTAGCAACGACCTCCTGAGTATCGTCAATTCGCCGGGAAGCTTTCCCTGCGCTTGATTCTTTCTCAATAATTTCATCAACCAAATCGTCTAAAGCGCTTTCCATTTTTTCACGAAACTGCGCTTTCGCACAAGGGAAGCTTTCTGCTTTTACACAATAAGCACACCATGTCATCGTACCGCATAAATCGTACCCGACCTTTTCGCTTTCAATCCATTTCTCCACATCAAGAGCATGTTGCTTTTCTTCAAATTCTTTCTGAGAAATACCGGACAAATCTCTACTCTTCATATTTTTACCTTCTGTACTTAATTGTATACGTTTAATCTATATCCAGATATATTAAGCGATGGATCTTTCCAAAAATTAAACCCTTGACCCATTCTCCAACTGTTCTATTCTCTTACGTATCCCTTGCATTCGCGCATCTGTCGCGGCTATCACTTCCGCGCAACTTTTTAATTCCGCAGCAATATCCGGCCGATCCGCTTCGCTCTTCTTATATTTCATACGATGTTCCAAACTTGCCCAAAAATCCATAGCAACGGTACGAAGTTGAATCTCTACGCGCGTAAAAACTTTGCTATCTGAAAAAAAGACAGGTACTTCGACAATCATATGATAACTTCTGTATCCATTTAATTTCGGTTTGCGTATATAGTCTTTTATTTCAATAACAGTAATATCATCTTGCTTTGCCAACATATCCGCAACCCGATAAATGTCATCAATAAATGAGCAAATAACACGAATGCCTGCAACGTCGTTGAGATTTTCTATTATAGAATTGATCGTAACAGGTTTACCATTACGAATCAACTTATCGGCTATGCTTTCAGGCGTTTTTATACGTGAACTGATACTCTCAATTGGATTTCGACTTGTACGAAATGAAAGCTCTTCATTAAGCACTTCAAATTTTGTGCGCACCTCGCGAATTGCGCAATCATATCGAACCATCAACTCACGAAACTTTTTTAATTTCTTTATTGCGCCACCATCGCCGCCTTTCAAAAACTCATTGAGTAATTCTTCGTTTTGCTGTTCCTTTTGCATCCGTCAACCCCTTAAATGAAAAATTCAGGATTTTTTCGTTCCAAACAATTTTGCTCCAATTTTTCACGAGCAGCTATAATGTTCTCATCCATAAATTCTCGTGCGCCGAATGGACAAAACTTCACACATGCCCCGCACCCGATACAACGATCAAATGTTGTGAGATCAGCAGCGATATTACATACCGGGCAAACAGAAACACATTTACCGCAATGTGTGCACCGATCAGACAAAATCTTCGGCGTTTGTTTGGGTTTCTCCATAAACGTAGACAACTGTTTATATGGCCTTTTCCCCTTCAAAGTTTTATGTATAAGAGTGCCACGAATTACTTTTTCATACGCCATGACCGCAAAAGTCTGCGCAGCAAGAATATCCTCTGCGTCCGGACGGTTTGCCCCTACTTTCCTGGAATACGAATGCTCCCCGATAAATGCACCTGCGGCACAAATTTTAAATCCTCGCTCTAAAAAGAGATCTGCTGTTTCCACCAACGCATCGTCATAATCTCGGTTCCCGTAAACGGATAAAATAACCGCTCTTGCCCCGTTTCCTTTACAATTATCAATAACAGGGACTAATAATTGCGGCAACCTTCCACCATAAACAGGAGCCCCAAACACGAGAATATCTTCTTCCGTAAAAACATATTCTTTTAAACGCGCCGAAATTCGCGTGAGATCAATAATAGCTGTTTCACTCAGAAGTCTTTCAAAAAAAATTTTCCCAACCGCACTCACAATTTTCTTTGTAGTATTCGTCGGACTGAAACACATTAAAATTAATCTTGACATTGTTCTGACTATACCTCTCTATTATTTTATCATGAACGCATCAATTTGTAAAGATATAATATAATTTTCTTTTACTTATTCTGATTTTATCAAAATAAAAGTAAATCATTTCTATAAAAATTGCGGCGGATAACCGCCGCAA
>CABQND010000018.1 GCA_902465495.1 uncultured Eubacteriales bacterium | reverse complement strand
CATCGGCATAGCCTCTTTGGAACCACCCGTTCAACGGGTGGTTTTCGCAAGCCAACAAAAGCCGCAAACGCAAACGTTTGCGGCAAAAAACAAGGCAGACCGCATGCTCCGTGTACAATCCAAGATACTGCGTTCTCTCGATATGATTTTATTTCCTTTTTACCAAGAAAAAAAGCCGAACACGTCTAAACACATCTGGGCAAGCAAGAATTTTTGTAAGGAATCACGTAAAAAATTGTTCAATTCTTCCCCTGCAACGCCATCAAGACACTCGTTCCGCGCAGTTTTATTTTTTTGCCGTAAAACCGTACGTCCCGACAGTTTTGCCTGTTTCCACATAGCGATTCTGCACATACGCCACCAGTGCACCATCGGGGATCTGAAGTTTATCGTTCAACATCCAGTCTTCGCGTGCCGTAACACCGACGATCTCCGCAATAAACATAACGTGCGTATCCAGTTCAACCGTCTTTCTCACCACGCATTCAAGCGATACCGGGCACTGCTCGATCGCAGGAGCCGTCACATGCAAACATTTCTGTTTCGTCAAGCCAAATTTTTCAAATTTATCAACGTTTCTGCCCGATACAACACCGCACCCATCCAACGTTTCCAGTTGCGAAAGACTGCAAAGATTGATGACAAATTCCCCTGTTTTGCAAATCAGCTCGTACGAATAACGACTGCGACGAACGGAAATGCTCACCATCGGAGGCTCCGAATTGACTGTCCCCGTCCAAGCGATCGTCACAATATCCGCCGCGTTCGCATCGCCGCAGGACACCAACACTGCCGAAACCGGCGCCAAAACTGTCGACGGATGAATTTGCTTTTTCATACTGTATCCTCCTGTCACTCATTTCATAAATATCTTTTTTACGTCTGCTTTATACAAAGAACAATATTCTAATATTATATAAACGCTCTATTGTCTGTACAAAAGAGTCAGAAAGCCAAACGTCTTCAAGCGTCTCCTGCATTCGCGAAAGTCAGGACACCACTTCTGCACTTCGCGCCAAAAAGCGGCAGAATGATTCATTTCTTTTAGGTGACATAATTCATGAATCAACACATAATCACGTAACGAAACAGGCAGCATCGAAAGACGCCAATTCAGCTTGATATGACGATCTTCGCCGCAACTGCCCCATCGCGCCTTGAAATCACAAAGTTTTACATCTTCCGCGTAAAACCCCGAGCGAACAGATTGCGCGTACAGCGCCTCAATTAAAATCGGGCCACGCGTTCGCTCAAAATAGCGCCGAACCGATTGTGCATTCTTTAAAACAAATCCTGTTTCCGATTCACCATTTCGCAAAGATCCGTATTCCACAGGCTTTTCCTGCCCTGCATCCAGCAAGGTTTTCCCGTCTTGCACGCCAGGATAATTGCATTCTCTTTCTTTCAGGCGAGACTCAATCCAACCGCGCTTGCTCTCAATAAAACGCGCAATAACTTCATCCGAAACTCCGTACGGTGCCCTCACTTCTATCTTGCCGCCTTTAACGGTCAATACAAGCGTGCGGCGCCGCATCCGCATTACCGTATAATCAAATTTTTCCAAAGCGCACCTTCGCCGCAACTATGAGTTCTTCACCGTTTTTATATCCGCACACGACATATTCCCCGTTTGTGAGTTCACTTCGGTAAAAATCCAAAACATCACCCTCGTGCGCCTGTTTAATGTAATGCAGCTGAAAACTCTTCAGAATATTTTGTTCCAGTTCCTGCACCGAAAAACAATTAAAAATATAATCGGCATATTTAATGTTGTTTACATGATAATTCAGGTCGTATTCCGAGTTTGCGACACGAAGTGAAAACGCAGGTGGTAAATTATTTTGTAGTTCCGGAATGGACCATTCATCAAAACAAACACTCTTGTCCTCAATATAATCTATCTGCGGCTGCTTGAATAAAGAACAAGGCACAATCCGCCCGTTGTCCGCACGCAAAATACACCAACGAGAATACGCGCGAACACAGACGTCTCCCTCCCCCTGTACAACAAAACTTCGCTCGTAAATTGCTTTGTTCGGAGAATGAGGCCAACTACCGACTTTCACCGTTTCTCCAACTCTCGGCAACCTTTCAATTTCTAAATAAATCTTGGATAGGACCCAGCAATATCCATTTTCCATCAGACTTTCAAAGCCAAGCCCCATCTGTGAAGAGTGCTCACTCGCAGTTTCTTGAAAATAACCGAGAATCGCCGACGGTTTGAGCCGCCGTTTAAAATCGGTTTCATAATTGCGAATCGTAAAGACGCGCTCAATCTTATTTTCTACCGCCATACACGTCACCTCTTTCTTTTATTTTACATCAAACACGCAAAAAAGTCCATCGTTTCAAACCTTTTTACATCCCCCGTTTTTTAACCTTTTCGATCTATTATTTCACACATACTACTTTGTAAAATTTAAAATTATAAATAATATAATACAATATATTGACAAAATTCGACAAGTCTTGTATAATTGTAACAGGGAGGTGAATTATGGAACCCAATAACAATGAACCGGAATCCCGCGAAAACGAATCAGGCATTAGCAGTGATTTAATACGCGGACACATCAATACAATCATTCTCCGCACCCTATACGACGGAGATAAATACGGTTACGAAATCATCAACGAAATTGAAAGCAAGAGCCGTGGACAATACACCCTAAAACAGCCCACCTTGTACAGTGCTCTTAAACGGCTTGAAAACCAGGACTACGTCACTTCCTATTGGGGAGGAGTATCCAACGGCGGCCGCCGCAAGTATTTCCAGATCACAGAAAAAGGCAGGATCGTCGTAGAACAGAACCTTGCCGAATGGGAATATTCCAGAACGGTAATCGACAGTCTGATCTCTGAAAAAGATTATAACTTCGACAATCCGCCCCCTACACATTCAGTTGATTTCAACATCTTAAAAAAATCAACTACGCGTGTACCCATTTCAAAGGGAGAGCCGCAGGACAGCGAAGAGGGACAAGACATTGCAGACAAGCCCCTTTTTACTGAAGAAGAGGAACGGGGAATTTTTGGCAGTGCCGCAGATGGGCAAGAAAACTTTGTTACACAGCCCACCCAGGAGGAAAACACCGAGCAATCCCCTACCCCGACCGACGTTGATTATGCTGACTCGGAAAAGAATACTCAAAATGTACAAGCCAGCAGCGTCGAACACGACACTGTGCGCGAAGAAGTTTCTTCCTCTGCTTCACAAGAAAACATTGCAGAAAACGTAAAGGACGAAGATATAAAAACTTCGCAAGAGGAAAGCTCTTTAAGTGAAGAAGACCGTCAGCGCATCCATGAAAATTATAAAATGCTGATCGGAAACGAAGAGCACGCGGCATCCAACTTCTATTCTCAGGCAACAAGGCAAAATCGCGATGAGCAGGCCGTTTATTCGGAATCCCCTGCAACAGCCAATATTCCACCGCAACCGGAGCCCGAGCCTTATATGGATAGCCGCTCGATCTCTTCCGAATTGCTCTATTCGAATAAACCGCCCGAAGAAAGAAATTACAAAGAACTTCTCGCCAAATTGTACGATAATACACACAAAGACGATGAGGAAACGCAACCAGAACAGCCCGTTGCGCCGCAGGAACCTATATATCAAGCACCGCCGGCTCCGGAACAGCCACAGGTCCGTCCTGCAGCTCAAGCCCCTTCGGGAAATGGGAATATTGAGTTTTATGACGTTGCCGAAAAAGCAGAAAACGAAGGGTTAAAAATTACTACCACCACCGGCGCGCGCAATCGCACCGTCGCAAAATCTGTTGGCGCTACCTTTGATAAGGGTAAAGCACTCCTCTTTACCGCCTTGTTCGTTTTTGCGGTGGGCATGATTGAATCCATTATCAATATCTGCCTGCGAGGCGTGCTTGAAACCGGCGCTGCTTACGTCGTATTGCCATTCGTATTTTGTTTCGTGATGCTCGGCATTTTCCTCTATCTGTACTTGCGCGGATATGGAAAAAACAGCCGCAAATCACAGTCCAAATCGTACATATCGGCAAGTCTGATTCTGTATGCCAATTTGGTACTTATTATTTGTCTGATCGCATATCTCATTATCTATTTCAGCGACGCCGACGTATCGGTCGCCGTCCAGATTTTGAAATATGCAATTTTCCCTTGCATCTTCGTATTCAACGTGCCGCTGTTTGCACTCATATACAATTACAACAGCAATCGCCAATAATTCATCGGATTTAATAAAAACGCCCTGTGCCGTATTTCGGCGCAGGGTATTTTTAATGTATCGAAATATATTTGATTTCAAAGTTATTCGTACGCCACACCTTATATAGGCCGCGAAGGATTTCTTTTTATTGCAATCAAGCGAATTAAATTTGCGAAAATCGATGGGTCTGACATCTCAAAACACAGACGCTTGACCCCGTGTATTTCATTTGCAAAATCATATGTCCATTGAATCTCTGCACGAGGAAAAGTGTTGCGAAGCATTTCGAATTTTTCCATTTCAGACTTTCCGAACTGCAAAACACATAGAAACTTGCCCGGCACGAGTCCAAGCGAACAAATCGTCTTTCCACTTACACGAAGTCTGTAATACAGCAAACAGAATTTGTCACCCTTACTCCAACAACCGCACGCATCAAAGCGACTTTCAATATCTCTTGCAAAAATCAACATTTTCCCGAAACAATCTTTTCCAAGGATCTCTTCCGCGAGTGCGGCGCATTCTTCATCTGTCGCAGGAAGATATGCTGTCCTCGGCAAAAGAAGTAAATGCAATTGTGCGCGTTCCTCATCCGTCAATGTTTTCGGATCCAGTTTCAGAAAATTTTTCTGCGCCTCCGTATAGCGCGCTCCGATCGCAACGGACTTTTCTTCTCCCATCCTATCCACCTGTTTCATTCGCATTCACACTGCGATGCGCGCTTTAAAAGATCGCTTATCGGCACAAACGCAGTTTTTTCTTTTTTCAAAAGCAAAACGTATTCAATATTTTTTCGTTCGCGGCGCGGCGCTGTCGTCACGTTTGCAGGCTGCAACCCGAGCCCCGCAGCAAATTCACAGATTCCTTGCAAAACGCGGCTGCGAATGCGCGCATCGGTAACTATTCCGCGTTTGCTTTGCCCCTTACCCTCACATTCGAATTGCGGCTTCACCAGCACAAACGCACATCCGCCCTCTGCTAAAATCTTCTCGATTGCCGGCAAAATCAATTTTAACGAAATAAAGCTAAGATCCGCAGTCACGCCATCGATTTTTTCGGGAAAACTAACACTGTCCAGATAGCGAGCGTTGACACGATCCATGACGACCACCCGCGCATCCGCACGGAGGGATTCATCCAACTGGCTTTCTCCAACATCCGCCGCGTACACGCGTGCTGCGCCAAATCGCAACAGGCAATCGGTAAAACCGCCCGTACTAGCCCCGAGATCGGCAAAAACCTTGCCTGTAATATCTTCCGAAAACTCAACAAGCGCCTTATATAATTTGAACCCGCCCTCCGATACGAAGGAAACGGGCTCTTCTTTTACCTCTACGATATCTCCGTCTTTGATTTCCGCCGAGGCTTTCGCAGCCCTGCCATTGACAGTCACCAGCCCGCGTTCCAAAGCATGTACCGCCTTTGCGCGGGAAGAAAACCCATGCTCTGCGAGATATTTATCCAGACGCATTTCTCAATTCTCCCGTGCCCGCACATATTGTACGAGACGCTCAAAAAAGGAACATTCATAAGGTAATTCACTTAAAAATTTTAAGCAGTTTTCCTTATAAGATTCTGCCAGTTCACGCGCCTTTTCGATGCCATACAGGTTCACGCAAGACATTTTTTTCTCTTTCGCATCTTTGCCGACCGTCTTCCCCAACTTCTCAAAGGAACCTTCCACATCAAGTATGTCATCCGTGACCTGAAACAAAAAGCCGAAATTGATCGCAAACTGCTCCAATAAAGAGCGTATGTTTTCATCAAGTCCATAAATATACGCGGGAACAACAACTGCGGACAGAATTATTTTCGCCGTCTTATTCAGTACAATAAAATCAGCGATGTTTTTCCCGACGTTCTCGCCGTCCTGATAAAAAAGATCCGCGGCTTGTCCCGCTACCATTCCGTATGCACCCGCATTTCTGCAGATTTCCGACGCAGCATTGATATAGGTCCTGCCTTTTTTGCATTCATCGATACAGATCGAAAACGCCTGATTCAAAAGAGCATCCCCCGCCAGAATCGCCTGTCCTTCCCCAAATTTTTTGTGGTTGGACGGCTGTCCCCGCCGAAAATCATCATTGTCCATAGCCGGCAGATCATCATGTATGAGCGAATACGTATGAATCATTTCCAGCGCAATTGCAAGCGGCAAAACGTCCTGCACCTTCCCTCCAAGCATTTGCGCACACGCCAACATCAATACGGGACGCAGCCGCTTTCCTCCCAGCAAAAGAGAATACCGAACGCTCTCATTCAAAATTTTCGGCTCAAAATGCGTACGATCAAGATACGCAATCAGTTCCTCTTCAAATGTGTTTTTCAGTTCTTCGAGCTCTGTTTTAAAGTTCGTATCCAAAAAATCAACTCCTTGAAGCCGCAAGCACCGTGTTATATAAAAGCATAGTGATCGTCATCGGGCCAACCCCGCCGGGAACAGGCGTAATATAGGAAGCCTTGTCCTTCACCGCTTCAAAATCCACATCGCCGCAAAGTTTACCGTTTTCGTCCCGATCCATTCCCACGTCGATCACAACAGCCCCCTCTTTGACCATATCCGCACCGACAAACTTTGCCCGACCGATCGCAACAACAAGGATATCCGCCTGCGCACAAACTTCTTTCAGATCATGCGTCTTGCTGTGGCAAACCGTAACCGTTGCATCCGCATTGAGCAGCAACATCGCCATCGGCTTACCGACAATATTGGACCTGCCCAGAACAACCGCACGCTTACCCTTAGGATCGATATTGTATTCTTCCAACATTTTCATAACACCATACGGCGTGCAGGACACGATCGTTTCACGATTCATGGCGAGATTACCGATGTTTTCCGCACAAAAACCGTCCACATCCTTTGCCGGAGGAATCAGGCGCAAGATTTTTCGCTCATCAAGATGCTTGGGAAGCGGAAGCTGTACGAGTATGCCGTGTACATTCTCCGATGCAACCAACTCTTCTATCAAAGAGGAAAGCTGCGCCTCGCTCGTATCTTCGGGAAGCCTGTATGAATAGGAACGGATCCCAACCTCCTCACAAGCCTTGATCTTGTTACGCACATACACCTGCGAAGCGGGATCTTCCCCAACCAAAACGACAGCAAGCCCGATATCTTTCCCGCGCGCCGCGCGGAATGCCGCAACCTGCTCTTTCAATTCGCCGCGCATTTTTGCCGCGAGCGCTTTTCCGTCGATCAGAATGCTCATAACTCTTCTCCTTTGCCGATAAACGCCGCGAGAACCCCGTTCACGTAGCCGACGCTCTTTTCTGTTGAATATTTTTTCGCTAGCCCGACCGCTTCGTCAATCGCAACGATATCCGGTACATCGTCGACATATCGTATCTCCGCCATCGCCATCAAAAGCAAACTCTTGTCTACCGGAAACATACGCTTTTCCGAAAAACCGATCGAAAGCCTGTCCAGTTCTGACAAAAGCTCTTCTTTATGCGAAAATACGCACCGCACCAAAACTTCGGCGTATTCCTGCTCCTCCGCATCAAGCGCAAACGCCTTGTAAACGCCGCGTCGAAAAGAGTCGCTGTCCCCGTCATGAAACAGCGATGCAAAAATGATCTTGAATGCACACTCGCGCGATTTGCTTCTCATATTAAAATCCCGTAAAAAATTTAATATTTCCCCTCGTTGAAAACGAGGGGAAATCCTTTCTTCCTTTAATTTTGTTCCGCCACGTGATCACCCAGGAAATCAACGCCGACCACAAACACATCCACTTTGGCAACCTTATATTTGGTCATTGCCTCCACGTTGTGCTTCACCGTTTCCTGGATCTTGAACGCAACATCCGGTACATTATAGCCGTAGTCGACCTTTACCGAAATGTCTGCGTAAATCCCGTCTTTTTCAAAATACAATTTTAATCCTTTTTTCTTGCCCGCAAGAAGCTCTACTCCCTCTACTTCGGACACGGCGAGATTCACGATTCCCGTAACGATCCCGGAATTGTAAGAAACCTTACCCTTCTGTCCGTCCGACGGAACTTGCTTAAATATAGACATTCGTTTCTCTCCAAAAGATTTTCTTTTAAGTATTATAACACATTTTTCAGAATTTGAACAGTATTTTTCTCAACTTTCCGAATGAATCGGCATAATATTTACATTTGCAGGGTCACATCCGGCTTCTTCCGTAAGAATATTGTATATGGAGAGGAAATCATTGTACGCAAGTTCGTTCGCGTTGACAAACACATTCACGTTATCCGAATCCAATCCGATGCTAACTACCGCATCGGCATATCCCAACGACTTGATGTACGTTTCCAGTAAAAGTTCGCGCTCCATCATTTCTACAATCTGCAATTTCAGCGCCATAGCCTCTTCATACGCTTCGCTACCCGCTTCCGTATCTTCCAGGATAGCATCCAACTGCAACAGCTCTTCGTTGCGCGTCGTTAAACGCTCTGTGCGATAGGTGGAAAAATAATTTGCCGTAGTCACTTCATTCCCTTCGGCACTTCCCGATACCGTTCCCGCCAATACAAAGTTGAATACCGCCGTAACGGCAAGCAACAGCACCAGCCCCGACATAATTACGATCTTCTTTGTTCTCGACATTGTTTTCACTCTCCTTCATTTTCTGATTTTAATTGTCGATGTCCTTCGTATATACTTTGATTAAACTTTGGTTAATATCCAAAACGGACGCCGCCGCTTCCAAAAGAGCAAACCGTACACTTAAATTGTCCGCTCCCTCAGCAACAATCAGCACTCCCGTTATTTCCGGTTTCAATTCTTCCAACACAATAACGTCACCTCCCGAAAGCACAGGTACCGTCGTTACGCTTCCGTCTTCTCCGACAATGGTTTCCGTTGCAATTACTTTTTCGCCATCTGACTGAACCGTAATAAAAACATCAACTTCCCCCGCCCCATCGATCTGCGAAAGGATTTCCCCCAGCCGTTTTTCCAGCGCCGCTGAATATGTTGTTTCGCCCGATCCTGTTTCCGAATCCTTAGACGTAAAATACGAGAGCATCAACGCCGCAACCACTACCGCAAGAATCAATACCGTCAGTATTTCCAGAACTTTCCCTGAGCGTATTTTTGATTTCAGACTTTTCGACGTACTGCTTTCACTCATACACCTCAACCTCCGCCGAAACCATTCCGGAAATGCGCTCCTTGACTTGCTCTATAACAAATATATGCTCGTCTTCTTCGTATATTCCGAAATCTTCGATTTTTATTTTGATCCGCGTCACTTTATACGCGTAATCGACAAATTCCCACAAAACTTCCGCGCTTATGCGCACGCCGAATTCTTCATTCACATATTCACACCACGCCGCTTCCTCTTCCTCTGCACGTTGCGAAAAAACATAAGAAATAAACTCTTCGTCCAGTATCGTCTCCTCTTCATCTGTTTCAGGCAACTGTATATTCCCGTCCTTCCATGAGGCAACAAGAGAAAATAGCGGCATTGTCACCACAAAGAGACAAAAAAGCCGCAATATGCCCTGCACAAATTTGCCGAGTTTCCCCTCGGGCAACAAAATCATAACGAGCGCAGAAAGAATTACAGCGCCACATACACTCAAAATATACGTCTGCATTTTAAAACAATGTATTTGATGAACAAATTAAAAGCAATACGGTCACAAAATACATAAACCCGACAGCAAGAAGTCCTGCGATAAAATAATTGATTGTCCCGGAAAGTGAAGTCAAAAACTCGGAGATCCCCGTATCCCCGACCGGCTCGGCAACCGCCGCCGACAATTTTAAAAATAAATTATACGCAATAAGCTGTACAAGCGGAACAGCAATCACAATCGCCAAAAGAATAATCCCGCATGAACCGGCCGAATTTTTGATGAGGACACTCCCTGCTATAACCAAATCCAAGCCGCTCCCCAAAAAGCCGCCGATGATCGGTACGGAATTGCTCAGTGCATATTTAGCCGCTTTAAACGAAAGCCCGTCGTATGTTGCGGAAGTAATTCCCTGCACCGTCAAAAAAACGGTAAAAGCCGCCAAAGAAATTCCAAGCGTCCACTTAATGATACTTGCAAACAGCGCCGAAAATTTTTTGATTTTAATTTCTTTACTCATGCTCGCGACCATGTTCAAAACACAGATAAGCGACGCAAGCGGAAACACTACCCCTGCAATTATTTGTACAACAATTTCACTCAGAAATAATACCGCAGGCTGATACACTGCAACAGACACACTCCCTCCGCTCGTTGCTATCAGCGTTAAAAGCACCGGAAAAATTGCCTGCATCTGTGCGCGCATGGAAGAAACTGCGGATATACAATCCTCCACCGCTCCCGACAGTGAACTTAAAATCAGAACAAGCACGGACGCATAGCTCGCAAAAAATATGATTTTTGTACTGCCGTTTTCCGCAAATGAACTTTTGAATTGCTGTAACAGTCCGCACAGCACCGCAATCGCGGCTATTACACAAAAAGTCGGAAGAAGTCCCGACAATTCCCCGAACACCAGCGACAAGATTGAGGACACTGCATTGGAATAATCCATTGAGAAATCGCCGCTGATGATCGCTAGAATTTGTTCTTTAAAACTTGCACCGAATATTTCTTTCTGCTCTTCGCTCAGAGAATCAAGGTATTCCTGTAACTCGTCCGTATTTAATTTTTCAAGGATTTCTTCAATATTGATCTGCAATTCGCTCTCTTCCGATCCCTCTTCGCCACCCCCTCCCGTAGCTTGCTCACCGCCTTCCTCAACATTATCCGAGACCTCCTCATTTGCAGCCTCAATATCTTTTACCGAAGCTGAATACGAAAAACGCTCAGCATCATCCGACGATGAAGACGACTGTATATGGGCACACATGTACGCGCAAAGAGATAAAACACATAAAAAAAGCACCGCAAACACAGGTATTATTCTTTTTTTCATCCCATCAGCTCCAAAAACGCGCTGATCAGTCCGATCATACTGCGAATAATCGGCAAAGAAACGGAAAATATCACCACTTTTCCCGCAAACACCAGCTTGTCCGCAATACTCTTCGATCCGAAATCCTCAATGATTCCCGCAGCAAACTCGACCAGATATCCCACCGCCACTATCTTTAAAATAATTTTGATCAGCGATTGATCGATCCCGGTCTTTTCACCGATCTCTGCGAACACCGAAAATGTTTCGGCAAACAAATCAACCGAAAAAATCAGAATAATGACGCAACCGGCTACCGTGACCGCAAAGGAAAGCTCCGGTTTACTTCCGCGCAGCAATATTGCCGCGATCGCCGTCACCAACCCCACCCCGATCACTTTGATAAGTTCCATACTTAAAATAAATCAAAAATACTCCGAATGGAATCAAACAACTCGGCCACCATATCCAAAACGACCGCCAGCACAATGATCAACCCCGCAAGGCTTACAATCGTGGCAATATCTTCTCTGTCCGATTTTTTCAGGATCTGGCAGACGATTGTCACAATCATACCAACCGCCGCGATCTTAAAAATAATATCTATGTTCATTGGCGCCTCCGCACTCAAACGATAAGTATTACAAGAATCAAACCTGCAAGGAATCCCAGTTTCAGGTACAGCGAAAAATATCGCTTGTATGCGTCTTCACTTGCGCGACGACGCTCCGCAATCTCTTCACGCACTGCCGAGAGATATGTCTTTTGCGACGCCGCATCGCTCTTTCCGATCATAAAAAAATAATCATGCAGAAACTTGCGCTCATCCTCTTTCAAATAGGAATATTCATAACATTCCGCCTCAAAATCGCTGTCCTTTTTCACTTCGAGCATTTTCTTGAAATCACCGCCAAATTCGTACTTTTCCAAAAATGCGGGAAGCGGAATTTTCGTATAACTAACTTCATTCACCAATCGCTCATTGAACAGATTGAGATTATAGAAAAAGTCAAAGCGCTGCCTGTATTTGCGTGTTAAGAGGAAAGAACAGCACACGCAGAGCGCAAGCACGCCCACACACAATATCAGCTTCAGCACGTTTCATATACGGGCGCAAGATCCTTTCCGTAAATGCCCGCGACCTTCCCGATCTCGTCTGCACTCAATTCAATGTAGTAATCGAACAACCTTTCCTCAGCCACTCGCCCGAATACCGGGGAAGCCTGCATTGCGGAAATGTCCCGCAAATGCGCCGACGCGATCACACACACTCCGCCGCGAATGCATGCAGCGACAGCTTCGATCTCTTCCGCTGACACAAGCTCGTCCGTTACGATCAGGTCGGGACGCATTGCGCGCACTGCCGCCGAAAGAGCGTCACTCTTATAAGAATAGCGAACCACATCCGAAAAGGCACCCGTATTCAACGAAAAATCGCGATACGCAGCGCTGATTTCATTTCGCTCATCATTGATCAGAATATTTAAAAGCCTGTGCGACGATATCAGGCGGGTCAGGTCGCGCAGAATTGTTGTCTTACCCCTGCCCGGAGGCGAAATAAGAAGCGCGCTTCCGATTTTTCCCCGAAAACAAATACGCTCGATCAATTCTCCGCACCCGGGAACCTCGTGCGGTACGCGGATATTCAGAGAAGTAACTTCTTTGACTGTGAACGTCTTTCCGTTTTCGTATACAAAGATGCCCGCAAGTCCGATCCGTTCACCGTTTGAACCCGTCAAAAAGCCCTGCCGTAACTGTTCAGTCACAGAGTATACCGAAAACTCACTCGCACGGTAAATGATCGTTTCAATATCCGAAAAACTGCACACAAGTGCGGCGCCGATATGCTCGGTTGTACCATTCGTCCCCAAAAAAGTGTACTTCCCTCCGTAATTGATTACCACAGGCTTGTTTGCACGCACGCGCAGTTCGTACACGAGCTGCAAATTTACGTGCGTCAACGCACGCCTGAGGTTGTCCGTCAGAAAATCAAGCATATTTATCCCCTTCCCTTTGTGTCTGTATATTGTATGAATAACCCTTGCTCCGATATTCCCAAAAATAAAAAAACTCCTCTTTATATTTCACTGCAAATACGCCCCGCAATAATTTGCGGGGCGTATTGATTAAAAAACAAGGGACAGATATTTTCTGTCCCTTGTCTGCATTACTATTCAATTATTTTGCGTATTCCACACTGCGATATTCGCGGATAACGTTGACCTTGATCTGTCCAGGATATTCAAGTTCCTGTTCGATCTTCTTTGCGATATCTTTTGCAAGGAACATCGTCTGCGCATCGTCGATCTGTTCCGGTTTGACAATTACGCGCACTTCTCTGCCCGCTTGGATCGCATAGCTCTTATCCACGCCCTTAAACGAAGAAGCGATGGATTCAAGCTGCTCCAAACGCTTGACATAATTTGTACTTGTTTCCCTGCGCGCACCGGGACGCGCACCCGATATTGCGTCCGCAGCCTGCACAAGCACAGCTTCCACTGTCTTGGGCTCGACATCACCGTGGTGCGCCAAAATCGCGTTGATAACGTTGTTGCTTTCCTTATATTTTTTAGCAATATCTGCACCGATCTGAATGTGTGTACCTTCCTGTTCATGATCGACTGCTTTACCGATATCATGCAAAAGCCCTGCACGCTTGGCAAGATTTACATCCAGCCCCAGTTCAGCCGCCATCATTCCTGCAAGCTGTGCCACTTCGATCGAATGCTTGTAAACGTTCTGTCCGTAGCTGGTCCTGTATTTCAGTCTGCCGAGCAACTTGATCAGCTCAGGATGCAACCCGAAGATTCCCACTTCAAACATTGCAGCCTCGCCGTTTTCTTTGATCTGCTGGTCAAGCTCCTTACGGACCTTTTCCACCGTCTCTTCGATACGAGCCGGATGAATTCGGCCATCGCCGATCAATTTTTCAAGCGCAATACGAGCAACCTCTCTGCGCACAGGATCAAATCCCGAAAGGATGACCACCTCGGGTGTATCGTCAATGATCAATTCGACCCCGGTGGCATTTTCGATCGCACGAATATTCCGACCTTCTCGGCCGATAATACGTGCCTTCATATCGTCATTCGGAAGAGGAACAACCGAAACCGTGATCTCGGACGCGTGATCACTCGCACAGCGCTGAATCGCAAGACTGATGATCTTTTTCGCCGTCGCGTCCGCTTCATCCTTCGCCTGCTGCTCCATGTTACGCACCTGCAATGCAATATCATGGCGGGTTTCATCGAGAATGTTGTCGGAAAGGATCTTCTTCGCCTCTTCGCGCGTGAGCTGAGCAACTTTTTCCAGCTCCTGAATCATCAAGTCATGCTGATGATTGACCTTTTCCTGCATCTTTTTAATATCATCTTCGCGACGGAGAAGATTTTTCTGCTGCTGTTCAAGCGCATCCGATTTCTTTTGAAGAGCATCCTCTTTCTTGTCGAGGTTGTCCTCTTTTTGCATAATACGCTGCTCTGCTTTTTGCAGCTCCTGTTTCTTTTCCTTCGTTTCCCGTTCGAATTCGTTTCTGAGTTTTAAGTCCTGTTCCTTAGCCTCTAAAATAGCTTCCTTCTTTAATGCTTTGCACTCGCCTTCCGCCTCGTCAAGCATTATTTTGATTCTTTGATTTACGTCGCCTATCTTTTTGTCAACCGACTTTTTATGCAAAAGCCCCCCGACAAAAAAACCGACCGCACCAATCACTACAATAGCGCCGACAAGCACACCGATGAATAACCCCACCGAAACCGTGCTCGCAAGAAACAGGGAGCTTATGTTCGCTACCGACATTATAAAGCCTCCTGTAAAATAAACTGAATATAAATTACGGAAAGTTTGTATTGTGCCGCCTTTGCAACACCTTTTTTACAAAATTCTCCCCTTTTATTTATACCTTTTTAATTATACATGATTCCGAATAAAAAGTCAATGCTATCTCAAAAATTAACCACTCGTTTGCATAAAAAAATTTCAGCAGCAAAAGCCGCTGAAATTTTTCAGAGTTTTTCAATTTCGTCCAACCAAAGAGCCGCCGAAGCGTCTGACGGCATGCGCCAGTCGCCACGCGGAGATAAAGATACCGAACCGATTTTGACCCCGTCAGGGAGACAGGAGCGCTTGAACTGCTGAGAGAAAAAGCGCTTATAAAAATTTTTCAGCCATTTTTTCAAGGTCGGCGCATCGTATACTCCATCAAACGCTTTGTTCGCAAGAAAATATACTTTTTCAGGCGAAAAACCCCAGCGAATTGCATAATACAGGTAAAAATCATGCAACTCGTAAGGCCCGACCAATTCTTCCGTTTTCTGCGCAATTTTGCCGTTTTCGGGCGGCAGAAGCTCAGGGCTGATTTCCGTGTTGAGTATATCCGTCAGAACGTCATAAACCGCACCGCCAAGGCGCTCCGCTTCACTGCGGATGAGATATTTCACGAGCGTTTTCGGAACAGACGCATTTACGCCGTACATAGACATATGATCGCCGTTATACGTCGCCCAGCCAAGAGCCAGCTCGCTTAAATCACCCGTACCGATCACAAGCCCGCTTTCATCGTTTGCGATGTTCATCAGCACCATTGTGCGCATTCGCGCCTGCGCATTTTCATACGCGGCGTTTTTCACGCTCTCATCGTGGCCGATATCCGCAAAATGCCTGCGCACCGAATCTGCAATATTGACCGTACGCGCCGTGACACCAAGCTCATGCATCAAACGCAAAGAATTATTAAACGTCTTATCCGTCGTACCGAAGCAAGGCATCGTCACAGCAACAATGTCCTTGCGAGGCTTTTGCAGAGCGTCGAACGCGCGCACCGTCACAAGGAGCGCCAGCGCGCTGTCCAATCCGCCCGAAATGCCAATGACGGCACTTTTTGCATTGGTATGCGCAAGGCGCTTCTTCAAGCCCGCAGACTGCATTGATAAAATGAGTTCCGCACGCTTCCCGCGCTCTTCTTCCCCTTCCGGAACAAAAGGAAGCCGCGCGATACTGCGAGTAAGTTTCGTCTTGGCGCTTTCTGCTTTGAAACCAATCAACTGATATCCGCACGTGTCTTCGGTATCGTAAAACGTATTGATGCGGCGGCGCTCAAAGGATAATTTTGATACATCCGCCTCCGAAACGGTAAGCCCGTTCGCAAACAATTTGCTTTCCGAAAGAATCTCGCCGTTCTCGCAGAGAATGTTGTGCCCCGAAAAAACCATATCGGTCGTGGACTCGCCGTCGCCCGCATCTGCGTATACGTATGCAGATACCGTCTTTGCCGATTGCGCGCGCACAAGCAGTCGACGATATTCCGCCTTGCCCGCCGTTTCGTCACTCGCCGAAAGATTGACGATAATATTCGCGCCCGCAAGTGCATGCGAAACCGAGGGCGGCGCAGGAACCCATAGATCTTCGCAGAGTTCTGCGGCAACCGTAAAGTCGGGATCGGTCTGCGAACGGAAAAGAATTTTATTCCCGAACGGGATCTCTTCTCCGTTAAACGGCACAGTGCAATTTTCCCCGATATACGGCTGAAAATTGCGCTTTTCATAAAATTCCGCGTAGTTCGGCAGATGACGTTTGGGCACGAAAGCCAGCACTTTCCCGCCGTTTATCGCCGCCGCACAATTGTACAGAACGCCGCGCGCGCGAACGGGCACCCCCACAAACACCAACATTTCCAGCCCCTTCGTAGCGTCGGCGATCGCTTTCAGCGCGCACTGCGCGCCGCTGAGCAATACGTCCTGCCCGAACAAATCCCCGCAAGTATAACCGCATACGCAAAGCTCGGGGAAAACAAGAAGCTCAACGCCCGCCTTTTCCGCATCGCGGATCAGACGTATAATACTCTCCCCGTTAAATTTCGTGTCGCCGACACGTATTTGCGGCGTCGCCGCGGCAACTTTTACAAATCCGTATTTCATCGGAATTATTCTTCCTCTTCTTTGTCTTCGTTTGAGGCGTCTCCCTTATCGGGTTTGTATGCAGCGCGGATCTTGTTTTCGATCTCCTTCGCTTTATCAGGATTGTTCTTCAGCCAGTCGCGCATCTTTTCCCGACCCTGCGCAACCTTCTCGCCCTCATACGAGAACCACGCGCCGCTCTTAACAATCACATCGCATGCAACACCCAGATCGATGATGCATCCTTCCTGCGAAATGCCTTCGCCGTACAAAATGTCAAATTCTGCCGTGCGGAAGGGAGGCGCAAGCTTGTTTTTGACGATCTTTGCCTTTGTCTTGTTGCCCATGATCCCGTCGCTGTCTTTGAGCGCATCCGCGCGGCGCACGTCAATGCGCACGCTCGCATAGAATTTAAGCGCTTTGCCGCCCGGCGTCGTTTCGGGATTGCCGAACATTACCCCCACTTTTTCACGGAGCTGGTTGATAAAGATCACGCAAGAATGCGACTTATTGATAATACCCGTCAGCTTGCGCAGCGCCTGCGACATCAGCCGAGCCTGCAACCCGACATGCGGATCACCCATGTCTCCTTCGATCTCTGCCTTCGGCGTCAGCGCCGCGACCGAGTCGATGACGATCAGATCCACCGCCCCGCTGCGCACCAGCGAATCGGTGATATCCAACGCCTGTTCGCCCGTGTCCGGCTGCGAAACGTACAGATTTTCCAAATCGACGCCCAGATTTTTTGCATACACGGGATCGAGCGCGTGCTCTGCATCCACAAATGCCGCTATACCGCCCATTTTCTGGATCTGCGCGATCGCGTGCAATGCAACCGTCGTTTTACCCGAAGATTCAGGCCCGAAAATCTCGATGATCCTGCCGCGAGGAAGGCCGCCGATCCCAAGCGCAATATCTAAGGAAAGACAACCCGTCGGGATGACTTCGATGTCTACTTTTCCCGCTGCGTCGCCCAGTTTCATGATCGCGCCTTTTCCGTAATGCTTTTCGATCTGCGCCAGCACCTGGTCAAGCGCTTTCAACTTTTCGTTATCCATAATTTAACCTCTCTGCTGTGGTACTCTATCACTTTCGCGCCGCCACGGCGCGCCAATTTCCATTTATTTGATAAGTTTGTATATGAGAAAAAGTGCCTGATTGATCGCACGCGCCGTGATCGCGCGGCGGTCGCCCTTAAAAATATATTTGTAAACAAAAACCGACTCTTTTGTTCCGACAGCAATGTAGTTCAGTCCGACAGGCTTGCTTGTCCCGTCCGAAGCAGGCCCCGCGATGCCAGTCGTCGCGACCGCGACAGAACAATTGCCTCGTTCCAAAAGCCCCACCGCCATTTCGTACGCCGTTTCATCCGAAACTGCGCCCTGCTTTTCCAGGGTCTGCGCTGTAACGCCCAACCGACGCATTTTCGAACCGTTCGCGTATGCCACGATCCCTTCGTACACAACTTCGCTTGCGCCCGGGATTTCGATCAACCGGCTGACAACGCCCCCGCCTGTAAACGATTCGGCAACGCCGAGCATAAACGAACGCAGTTTTAAAAGTTCGTACACGCGGCGCGCAAGCGGCGTATCGTCGATCGCATATACATATTCATTCAGCGAAGAGACGAACAGTTGCAAAACTTCATCCGCCTGCATTTTCGAAACACTCGCATCAAACGAAATTTCGATGCGGATATCGCCATCCTTGTTCTGCACACTGTATTCAAATCCGCCGCCACGTGACCTTGCTTCGGCAAGAACCGCTTCCAATTTGTCTGCCGGCACCCCCACCGCACGGACAACTTGTTTGTCGCGGCGGAAAGAGTGCTTTTCATACAGATACGGCAACACTTCCGCACGTACAAGCGCCGCACCTTTTTCCCCTTCGGGAAGGCAAAACAGCGCTTTGCGATCCGCTTCGATCGGTCCTTCCGCAGGCGATACCTTCCAAAGCTCGCAAGCACGCGTGCGGAGAGATGAAAGCAGCGTTTCTTTCGCCACAAGCAGAACATTATCGAAAAAATTTTTACATTCAATAACTGTCTGCGCAAACTCGTGCGAATCCTCTTCAGACAGAAGGAATACCTTATCCGCATTGCAGCCGCCGTCCAGCAATGCCTCTATTATTTTTTCAAAACCTTCCCCGTCTAAACGGTCTCTTTTGTTACGGATAACAATACATGCGTTTTTCATTGTGCCGTTTCTTTGAACACCGCCCTGTTTTTGACAATATATCCGATGCCCGACCAAACAGTCAGAATCGTAGCGATCGCAAGCGATATAAGCCCTATGATGTTGAGCACTTTGCTCGCCGTAAGAATTCCGAAGAAATCGGCGCCCGCAACGAGCGTCGCGATCGCAATGTCCTGAAACGTCGTCTTAACTTTTCCGACCTTGTCTGCCGCGAGTACCAGCCCCGTCGACGCCGCCACCATCCGAAATCCGCTGACGATAAGTTCGCGTGCAAGAATGATCGCCACGCAGATGCCCGCCACAACGATCACCCAGCTTTCCTGCCACATCACCGTGAGCGCTTCGCTTCTCACGAGCAGAAGGATAAATGCCGTAGATACCAGCACTTTATCGGCAATCGGATCAAGAAATTTTCCTAGATTTGTGACCAGCCCCCGCTTGCGCGCAATATGCCCGTCCACGAAATCCGTACACGCCGCGACGATAAAGATGATCGCCGCAATAAAATAATTGCCAGGAATCGCGCCGATCAGAAAAACCGCCGCAAACACCGGTATCAAAAAAATACGGGACAATGTGATTCGATTGGGTAAGTTCATTGTTCATAATCCTCCGTACACCCGAACAGATCGTAGCTATCCCTCGCCGTGACCTGCACTTCATACACTTCGCCCTGCTCCGCAAAAGGAGCATGAAAATACACTTTTCCGTCGATCTCGGGCGCACTCCAATATGCCCGCCCGACAAACATATTCCGTTCATAGTCGATCCCGTCGCAAAGCACGCGAACTTTGGTACCGATCTTTTCGCAAAGAAATGCACGCGAAATCTTTTCCTGCACGGCATACAACGCCTTGACCCGCTTCGCTTTCTCTCGCGCAGGAATTTGCCCTTTCAGTCGGTATGCCGGCGTGTCAGGCTCCCGCGAATACGCGAAAAAGCCACAGTTCGTTAAATTCGCTTCCCGCAGAAAATCCCCGAGCGCCGCAGATTCTTCCTCCGTTTCTGTCGGAAACCCGGCAATAAAAGTCGAGCGAATGGCTATGCCCGGTATGCGCGAACGCAGTTTTTGAATGAGCGCAAGATATTCTGCGCGCGAACCTTTGCGGTTCATGAGTTTCAGCACACGGTCCTCGCTGTGCTGCAACGGAATATCCAGATATTTAATTACTTTATCATTTGACGCGATCTCCTCGATGAGTGCATCGTCAATTACGTCAGGATAACAATACAAAAGTCGGATCTTTTCCACATTTTCGAGCGCGGACAGTTTTCGGATCAACTCGACAAATTTATTTTCGCCGTACAGATCTTCGCCATAACGCGTCGTATCCTGCGCAACAAGAATAAGTTCAGACAAGTCGCCGAGATTCTCCGCTTCCGCAATCAGTTTCTCCATCGGATAGGAACGATACCTGCCGCGGATCTTCGGGATCAGACAATATGTGCAATGATTGTTGCAGCCGTCCGCAATTTTCAGATATGCGTAATGCAGCGGCGTGGTCAAAACGCGCTCGCCCTGCCACTCCCCGCCTTTGCCGACCATATCGACGCGCGCATTGTTCCGATAAGACAGCTCAATCGCTTCCAAAAGTTTATCGGCATCGTTACAGCCGAGAAAAACGTCCGCTTCTGTCAGCGAAGGAAACAACTCACCGATAAATTTTTCAGGCAAACATCCGCTCACAACAATCTTTTCCAGTTTGCCGCCGCGGTAACTGTCGCAATCCAAAACCGCATCGATCGCTTCCTGCCGCGCCGAATTGAGAAAAGCACAAGTATTCACGATCAAAATATTTGCTTCGGAAATATCGTCCGTGACCGCAAACCCGCGTGCGCGGAGAATGCCGAGCAGACGCTCGGCATCTACGCGGTTCTTGTCACAGCCCAGCGATATCATTCCGAATACTTTATTCTCAAGCATGCATCATTCTCCGTAATCGCCGTACTTGCTGTCAAACTCTTCCTGCGTCAGTAAAACTTTACGGGCTTTTGCTCCGTCAAAAGCGGAAATATATCCCATGTTTTCCATCCACTCGATGATCTTTCCCGCTTTCGGATATCCCACCGAACAGCGGCGCTGGATCATGGAAATGGACGCCTGACCGATTTGCACGACGTGCCGCAGGGCGTCGATGTAAACCGCTTCCACACTGTCATCGCCGTCTCCGCCGCCTCCGCCGCCGGAACTCTTGTCGTTATTGATATAATCGTATACCCTCTCGTCAAAGTATGCTTCGTTGTGTTCTTTTACATACTGAACGACGTTCTGCACTTCCTCCGAACTCAAAAACGCGCCCTGTACACGGAAAGGGAAAGTCATCGTGTCGGTCTTGTACAGCATATCGCCGTAACCGAGAAGTTTTTCTGCTCCCGACTCGTCGAGAATGGTACGCGAGTCTACTTCCTGCGTCACCTTGAACGCGATTCGCGTCGGTAAGTTGGATTTGATGACACCCGTAATTACGTTTACCGAAGGACGCTGTGTCGCCAAAACCAAATGTATGCCCGCCGCACGCGATTTTTGCGTAAGGCGCTGGATACGGTCTTCGATCTCCTTCTTCGCCGCAAGCATCAGGTCTGCCAATTCGTCGATGATCATGACAATCTTCGGAAGTTTTTCCTCTTCCGGCAAAAGATTTGCATTATATTCGTCGATCTCACGAACCAACGTGCCCTTTTTAGTCTTTTCTTTGAACAGACTATACCGACGTTCCATCTCCGTGATCGCCCAGTTCAACACGTTGATGACTTTTGCAGGCTCGCATATGATCTCATTGATCATCAGGTGCGGCAGTTTTTCGTAGATGTTGAATTCCACCTGCTTCGGATCGACCAGAATGATGCGCAGATCTTCGGGACTGTATTTATACAAAAGACTGATAATGAGAGCATTCAGGCAAACGCTTTTACCCGAACCCGTCGACCCGGCAACCAAAAGGTGCTTCATCTTCATGATGTCGCCGCAGATCGCCTTGCCTTCAATGTCTTTTCCCAACCCGAACATAAGTGCGCCCGGCTTGGAATTAATAAACTTTTCGTTGCGGATGATCTCTTTCAGGCCTACCGTCGCGCGTTGTCTGTTCGGCACTTCGATGCTGATCGAACCGTTTTCATAGTTGGTCTGAATGTTGACACCGTCTTTCGCGTGTAAACGCATCGCGAGCTCTTTATCACAACTGAGCACGCGCGATGTCGGAATATTGCCCGGAATATCGATATCGTAACGCGTAACCGCCGGTCCTTGCGTCACTTTTACTACTTCCGAAGGAATTTTCAGATTGGAAAGCGTCTCCACAATAACTTCTTTGTTATGTTCAAGATCGTCTGCATCCTGCGACAAAAGACTTTGATAATCGCGCAAAAGATCCAGCGACGGCGCATTATATCTTGCATAAATGTGTTTCGGACGCAGCTGTTCCGCCTCTTCTTTCTGCGGCACCCTATCCGCAACGACACGACGCTCCGCCGGCATCTCCTCTCTGCGCGAAACACGTTCCATCGCGTCCGGCACGGAAGACTCAGCAGGTTCGTCTTCCTCTTCATCATCAAAAAGGTTGACCGCGGAATCAAAATCATCCGAAATCGGTTGCAGTCCGGATTTTTCCTCTTCCTGCCCCCTTCGATTGCCTTGCAGACGGGTTGAACGATCCCTCGAAATTTCATTGTCTTGTTCGGATTGCAGACGCGACGAACGATCCTGTGAAGCATCCGCACCCCTCTCAGACTGCAAACGGGAAGAACGGTTCCTCGATAAATCACCGCTTTGTTCCGGTTGCAAACGTGACGAACGATCCTGCGATAATTCATCGCTGCGTTCAGTCTCCAAACGATTTGAAAGATCGTCAGACGTTTCATTGTGACGGGATGATGCAAAGCGTGAACTCTCTTCACGGAACCCTATGCCCTCTGTACGCGAAGCAGGCTCCGAAGTCATTCTCTGAGAATACGGTTCTTCGGACGCAGGAGCTCGATGCATATCCATTCCGCCAAACCCCGCACGGCGTGCGGCTTCGGAAGCATCGACGGACGGGGCCGCCGATTCCTTTATCTCACTTCCTGAAAATGCCGTATGGCTTGTCTCCGGGGCTTTTTGTTCTTCCGCTGTGCGGCGCGAATATCCTTCCGAATAATCGGTCTGCACATCCTGCCTGTAAAAATCTTCATGCGTCTGCGACGCGTTTTCTGTATGCGTCGTATCCGTTACAATCTTTTTCGGACGATTGGAATAGGAAATATTATTCTCCGCTTCATCCGCATACATCTGCGAATATGTCGGCGTTTCCGGCTGTTTCGCAGGCTCCGCCGCCGCAGGCTGCGTACGCGGCTTTGACAACTCATGTCCTTCCGACGCCGGCGTCTTGGACGACGTGCGGAAACAATCCGAATATTGTTCTCGACTGATCGCACCACGATCAGGCCTGTTAAAATACGAATCCTTGTCGAAAATGCGGTTATTCGTATAACTGCTGTATGGCGCATCCGAAACAGGACTTTTGGGCAACGTCGGCGCAGATGAACTGCCGCCGCCAAAGCGCTCTTCATACCAGTTATATTGCGTGTTGCCTGCACGTTCGGGATACAAAATGCTATGACTTTGCGCGTAAGGCGACATCGGCTGAACCGTTACGGATTGCTCCTGCGCACGCCGCGCCTCCTGCCGTGTTTCCTGACGCATTTCACGTTTCGTCTTAAAATTAAAGTCATCCCCCACCGCATACAGCCGCTTGGAACGCTCTACCGAATTCTCGCCTTGCACCACTTCCTGTCCCGCATACGGCTGACCGTAAGGCTCTTCCTCAACGCCTGTCTGCTGTGCAAATTGTTCGGACTGCCCGGAAGACGCCGCATAGTTCAGATCATACAGCCCGGAAGTATTTTCGGTAGCAGCTCGCATCGGCGCATCCGCAGACTGTGCGGCTTTCTTGTCCTGTCTCTTCGCAGTAACGGAACGCCGCGTCGCATAAATCAGATATGCAGCCCCTACTGTGAGCAATGAAAAAACAATATACCCGCCGATCGGCGTGATCAGTTTGACGACGGGATAAACGATCAGACCAATAATCACTCCGCCGCCTGTCGTACTGAAAAAGCTGTTTTCTCCAGCCTTATAGCACGCGGAGAGATATTCCCCATACCCCGTGTACGGCAAATCAGATACCGCCGATGTGATTGTGTGAACAAGACAAACAAGGCAGACAAACAAAAGTACGCAAAGCCAAACCGTTTTGCGTGACGCAGTGATCCGTTTGCCCGTAAGCAATACTACGCCGGCGTAAACGAGCGCAGCAAGCACTGCATACGAACAATAACCAAACGCGCCGAGCAAAAAAGAACTGATCGCAAACCCGACGCTCCCGAATACTACATCCCGCGTGATCAAAAAAACCAAAGCGAGCACGGCAAAAAGCACGAGAACGATCCCCATCGTTTCGCGCGTAAAAATTCCGTCCTTGTCTTTTTTATTGCTTTCGCTGCCTCTTCCCAGGTTATTCAAAATCTATCTCCCTTGTAAACCTTAAAAACAATTTTTGTTAACGGTATCATTATAACATTTTTTCGGCTTTATTTCAATTAAAAAAGAGAAATAATTTGAATTCCTGTATTAAATTCCTATATTATTTTTTCGCGCGCATATAATAACGCGCGTGCATATAAGCGCGCGCGTTATTATATTTTCATTTTTACCAAAAATTGCATACAAAAAACCTCCGCTGTTGCGGAGGTTTTTTGTCTATTACATATCTTCTTTTTCATTGCTCCAAGAATACATCTTGCGAAGTTCTTTACCGACTTCTTCAAGCTGATGCGACGCTTCCAACGCCCTCTTCGCATTGAAATGCGCTCTGCCGTTGTTGTTCTCTGCAATCCACTTGCTCGCAAACGTGCCGTCCTGAATCTCTTCGAGAACTTTCTTCATCTCTTTCTTCGTTTCTTCCGTGATAATGCGCTTGCCCGTTTTGTAATCGCCGAATTCCGCCGTATCCGAAATGGAATAACGCATCATTGAGAAACCGCCTTTGTAGATAAGATCGACGATCAGCTTCATCTCGTGAATGCATTCAAAATACGCGTTCTTGGGATCGTACCCCGCTTCAACCAGCGTCTCAAAGCCCGCTTTCATCAGCGCCGTCACACCGCCGCACAGAACCGCCTGCTCACCGAACAGGTCTGTTTCCGTTTCGCACTTGAAGGTGGTTTCCAAAACACCTGCACGCGCGCCGCCAATGCCTGCCGCATACGCAAGCGCAACATCCAACGCTTTGCCTGTTGCATCCTGATGGATCGCCACCAGACAAGGAACACCTTTCCCTGCAACATACTCACTGCGAACTGTATGACCGGGCCCCTTCGGAGCGATCATGAACACGTCAACATTCGCGGGAGGAACGATTTGTTTGAAGTGAATATTGAAGCCGTGCGCAAACGCAAGCGCCTTGCCTTCCGTCAAATTGGGCTCAATACTCTCCTTGTAAAGTTTAGCCTGCTTTTCATCCGGTGTGAGAATCATGATGACATCCGCAACTTTCGCCGCTTCTGCCGCAGTCATAACTTTCAGACCCGCCTTCTCTGCTTTCGCCCAGGACTTGCTGCCATTATAAAGGCCGACAACAACTTTCACCCCGCTTTCATGCAGGTTGAGCGCATGCGCATGCCCCTGGCTGCCATAGCCGATGATCGCAACAGTTTTGTTCTTCAAAACATTGATATCGCAATCGGACTGATAGTATATCTTAGACATTTTGGTACTTCCTCCGAAAAATTATTTCTGAATCAAAATTCGTAAATATTATAGTACGCAGAAAAAAATACGTCAAGTAATTCGGCGATTTTGTTTATAAATTTTTGCTATAAGAGTTATGCGATTTACGAATTCCTCTCAATTCCAAAAATTAAAAACAAAAGATTGCTTTTTGACGTAAAAAAGTTTATAATATCCCAAAATCGATCGGGAGGCGCACTATGGCGCAAACACATACGGATGAAATCATCCTCTTAAAAAATATTTTTCAGGACAAAGCAATTGCCGCTTTTCAACAAGGCTATGAATGCGGTGATAACACAAAAAAAGCAGAGGCACTCGCGGAACTGCTTGAATCAGACAGCGAAACCGATTTTGCCGAGTATCTCGCGCAACGTATTTTATTCGACGACAATTTGTTTGCGCGCCGAGCTTTTCAAGGAAAGCTGACCCCAAACATCATCGCCGCTTACCGCCACGATCTGCGAATTTTGCAAAGCCTCGCAAAACTTGCCCCCGCTTCTTCCGACAGTGAAGGCGAACTGCTCATCCATTACGGAAAAGACAGCGCATTGTTCGGAAAAAATTGGGATTCCGATCAATCTATTGCCCGTATTGAACAATTTTACAGAAAAAACGGCTACGGAATTTTTATTGGCAACAAAGCGTTTACCTTTGAAAACGGAGCTCTCGCCCCCGTATGCAACACCTCCGATATCGCGCTTTCCGACTTGAAAGATTACGAAACAGAAAAGCAACTTATCGAAGACAACATTGTCAGCTTCCTGCAAAAACTGCCCTTCTCCAACATGCTCCTCTACGGCGATAAAGGCACGGGAAAATCATCCACTGTCCATGCAATGCTCAATAAATATGCTCAGCAGGGACTGCGCGCCGTTGAAATACGAAAAGACCAAATTCCCGAGATCAATGCAGTCAAAGAACTTCTCGCGGCTTTGCCTTTCCGCTTTCTCCTCTTTATCGACGACCTCTCCCTCGAAGAGCGCGACGGAAAAGTGACCGCCCTGAAAGCAGGACTGGAAGGAAGCATGCATGAAAAGAGCTCAAACGTTATGATCGTCGCAACTTCCAATCGCCGCCACATTCTCAAAGAAAATTTCTCCGATCGCGAGAACAGTGTACACGCTCGCGATACAATGGAAGAACAACTTTCTCTCTCTGACCGCTTTGGTCTTACCGTCTGCTTCTCTTCCACCGGAAAAGCGGAATATCTGTCCATCGTACGCCAGCTTGCCGCCGACGCAAAACTGCAAATGGATGAAAACACACTCTTTGCCCTTGCCGAACGTTGGGCTCTTTCCAAAGGCGGAAGATCCCCTCGCCGCGCAAAACAATTTATCGATTATGTGTATGCCTGCCAGGTCAAAGGCACAGAAATCCTCATCTGACCCGCTGACAATACAACAAAGAACGGCCCGCAACGAGCCGTTCTTTTTATTTTTTCCGTTCATGCAAAATTATGCAATTTTTCGATATTTTATATTGTCAACAAGATCCTTGACGCAAAAGAAGTTGTTTTGCCGCAAAATAAATATCGCCCGCCCCGAGAAAAAGTACGCAATCGCCTGCGGAAAGTGAACAGCGCAAATAAATCTCAAGCTCGCGAACCGAATCGATATACAAAGAATTGGGCAAATGTTCCGAAAGTGTCAGCGCACTCCCCTCCGCATCAAAATATTCTCTTGCCGGATATGTCTTATAAATTACGAGATTTTCTACATCCCCAAGCGCGGAAACAAATTCCGAAAAGAGAAGTTTTGTGCGTGAATAAGTATGCGGCTGAAAAACAACGAATAATCGTCCCTTAAATACTTCGCGCGCCGTGCGCAATGCCGCAGCAATTTCACGAGGATGATGCGCATAGTCCGCGATGAGATCGGCGCCGCGCATCTTCCCTAAAAATTCAAAACGGCGCCTTATGCCTTTAAATTCACGCAATCCCTCTGCTATCAATACCGGCGGATACCCGTAATGATATGCAACCGATGCCGCGGCAAGGGCATTGTAAATGTTATGCACTCCGTAAACATTCAGGCGAATTTTATCAAACACCTCTCCACGCGCACACAACGTAAAAGAATATTTTCCGCCGCAAGAACGGATATCGTCGGCAAATATATCACAATCACGCATAAGCCCGAATTTCAGCGCCTCCGGAAACTCACAAGCGATTCGATCTTCCCCACACACGATCGCTGTCTTTGCCGATCGGGCAAACGTCGTAAATGCTTCCAGTAATTTTTCCTCGCTTCCGTAACATTCAAGATGATCTTTATCTGTGTTCAGAATCACCGCGATATCCGGCTTCAACTTCAAAAAATTACCTTTATACTCACAAGCCTCAGTGACAAAATATTTATCGCCGCCTGCAAAAAAATTGCTGTAACCGATATCCTCACCGCCAATATGCGCAGTACATCGCCCCGAACATGCCTGCATCACATGCGCACACATCGCCGTCGCCGTTGTCTTGCCGTGACTTCCGGCAATACCGATCACATTTTCAAATGAAGACGCGACTATAGCAAGCAATTCTGCCCTGTTATATACAGGAATTCCCAGCCGACGCGCTTTGCAAAGCTCAGGATTGGTTTCCGGTATCGCCGATCCGACGACAACCGCATCCACTTCCTTAAGATTTCCCGCCTTGTGACCGCGATATATGCGAATACCTTCAGCCGCCAGTTTTGCCGTCTCTTCATTGGAGGAAATATCGCTTCCCGCGACCGAAAATCCAAGCGTATGAAGATAATGCGCCAGCCCGCTCATGCTGATTCCGCCAATTCCTATGAAATAAACCGAGTGCATTTCTGTCCAAAACTTCCTACTCATAGCATAAATATATGCTCAGAAGTCGCAAAACTGTCTTTTTTGTCGATTTTTTTCGATTTTTTTTGAAAATTTTTTTAAAAATTTTTAAAACATTATTGAAAAATCAAAAATTGTATAGTACAATAAAAATACGTATGAACGCTACTGGATAAGGAGGTTGATTGTTTTGAAAATTTCAGACGTTCGGATCAGATTTGTAAAAAAAGATGACAGCAAGCTCAAAGCGGTTGCATCAATCACGATCGACGATTGTTTTGTCGTTCATGACATTAAGGTGATCGACGGGACAGACGGGCCCTTCATCGCCATGCCCAGCCGTAAAACAAATGACGGCGAATTCAAAGACATAGCTCACCCCCTCAATACCGAAACACGCGAAGAACTGCGCAACGCAATTCTCGCCGTTTACAACGAAGAGCTTGCCAAAGCAGAATAAATTTCTCAAATTGTTCCGATCAAATCGATATATAGGGCATTTGAGAAAAAATTTCAGCACTTTGCTTATTTGTTCTTTGATGACAAAATAAAAGAGAGGAATTTTTATTCCCCTCTTTTTTCTTTGTCAAATATCAACGAGCAACATATTCGATCATATCACCAAAAATAGCGGGGCATATTTGCGCCCCGCTATTTTTAATCGAGTATTTTTGAGTTTTCACGCCAATAGCATTATCTCTTTTTGAAAAGACGCTGCACAAAAGTCGGTAATTCTTTGCTGTTTGCATCCGCATCCGGCGCAGGACGGGACTGCTGTTGCTGCGCATACTGCGGCTGTTGCGGCTGTGCGTATTGCGGCTGCTGGGGCTGCGCGTACTGCGGCTGCTGCGGCTGCGCGTACTGCGGCTGCTGCGGCTGCGCATACTGCTGCTGGGGCTGTGCATATTGCTGACGGTACTGCTCTCTCCCCTGGTCATATTGCTGCTGATACGGCTGTTTATACACCGGGGGCTGCTGTCCCTGCATTGTATTGTTCATAGGCGTGCGAATATACGAAGGCGCCGCCTGCTGGACAGGCTGTGCGGGAGCTTCTTCCCCGGCACGTTCGGGAAGTCCGCGATTCACGAAGAAATTGCGACTGGAAACATTGCGTTCATCCTTCGCATTATACATATTTTCAGGATTGGGGAAGCCCGTCGCAATAACCGTAACCTCCACTTCGTCGTTAATATTGCTGTCGATGCATGCACCGAAAATAATGTTTGCAGAATAATCGACTACGCTCTGCACAAGCGTTGCCGCCGTCTGCACTTCGTCCATCGTCAAATCGTTGCCGCCGACAATGTTGAGGATGACGCCCTTTGCGCCTTCGATCGTTGTCGTCAAAAGCGGGCAGTTGACCGCAAGGCGCACAGCCTCTACGATCCTGTTTTCGCCTTTCGCCACGCCGACGCCCATATGCGCCAGACCCTGGTCTTTTAAAATGGTGCGCACGTCCGCAAAGTCAAGGTTGATAAGCGCAGGATTTACGATCAGGTCCGCAATGCCGCGGATACCCTGTTTCAGGATCTCGTCCGCAACACGGAGAGCTTCCACCATCGGCGTATTCTTAGGAACAACGCAGCTGATCTTGTCGTTCGGAATAATAATGAGCGTATCAACGTACTTTTTGAGGTTTTCCAAACCTTTCGCCGTATTGTCCATACGCTTTTTGCCTTCAAAATTAAACGGCTCCGTGACGATCGCGATCGTAAGAATCTTTAAATCGCGCGCAATTTTCGCAATAACAGGCGCCGCACCGGTTCCCGTGCCGCCGCCCATGCCTGCTGTAATAAACAAAAGGTCAGTATCTTTTACAGCTTCGGTAAGAACTTCCTTGCTCTCTTCTGCTGCCGCCCTTCCGACTTCGGGCTCCGCGCCCGCGCCAAGACCTTTGGTCAGTGCAGAACCGATCTGAATTTTATTCTCCGCTTTGGATAAGAGCAATATCTGCTTGTCCGTGTTGACGGCAACATAACTCGCGCTCTGAATCCCCGCTTCGATCATACGGTTCACCGCGTTATTTCCGGCGCCCCCGACACCGATGACTTTAATCCTTGCCACTCCGGACAAACTGTCTAAACTGTTGAACATAGTAAAATTTACCCTCCGAATCCGTTAAATAATTTGTAGAAAAAACTTTTTTCGCGCTTGGTTTCCAGCGCCATATTCAAAAGGCTCAAAAGTGAACTTTTCGATGCCTTATTGTAGTACGGTAATTTCGGCGTTACGATCTCCACCATCCGGTTGAGCCGATTGGTAAGATGTTCGCGCGCACCGCGGATCCAAGTGATCCCCCCACCCGTAAGCAATATCGGTTTATAATCGGCGTTTCTGTCTTCCAAAGGTTCAAGACTCTTGTTGATCTCTTCACAGATCAGATCCAACCCGTCCTTGACCCGTTCTTTCAGAAAACGCATCGGCAATGTATAAATGCGATCCTCTCCAAAACATTCAATTACCGCGTTTTCATCCTCTTTACCCGAAAGATTGATCTTCGCGATCATCGCTTTTGCAACATCGTACGGAATGTCAACATCCCCGTCGCGATAGATTTGCGCAATCACATGACCGCCTCCCACAGAGGATGCGTTTTGGTAGACAATTCCGTTGCCACACACCGCGCTGAACGTCATACTGATATCGTCGATATCTAAAAGAATCGCATATTCGTCTCGCGATTCCGATGAGATCAGATACATCGCTTCCGCCAAAGATGTGGGCAGAAACTCCACTTTCACGATTCCGTATTCGGCAAGAATGTTGCGCAGTATCTCTATGTATCGGTTGTCTGCAAGAAAATAACTCAGATACCCCTCAAGCGAGTCACTGATCATTCCGACAGGATCGATCGTGCGGCGCTTGTCCGACGTCACATAACCGATCGCGGAACGGCGTATGAGCGTAAACCCTTCTTCCGCCGCGGTAAAACCTTTGTCAAACAACACGTCCAGATCGGCTGCCGTTACTCGGCGCTTGCTTTGAAAGCTCATCAGGCATTGTTTCGGTATTACGCGGAGGAATTCTCCGGGAACACCTACATAAATCTTGCGCACGGCCTCCCCGCAGCTGCGCTCCGTTTCCTGCAAAGAAACATCGATCGCATTCTGCAAACTTTTCAGATCGAAAAATTCCGCATCGGCATAGCCCTCGTACGGCTGCGTATGAACACCCTTAAAAACGAAAGTGTTATTTACTCCGCGCTCCCCCGTTACGACCGTCACTTCGCCGGATCGCACATCGAGCACAGTCACGCTTCTGCGGCTCATTTTTCCTCTCCGTATCCTGCCTTAAATTGAATGATTTATACAAACACTATTTTATAATAAATTTTTTCTAATGTCAATAAAAATAACGTTTCCCGAAAGATTTCTTTCGGGAAACGTTTTGGAAAATTTTGGTATTTTTTATTCGCCGATGGCCCAATCTTCAGGCTTTTCTTCCGAATATTCGGCGCGGACTTCCCCTCCGCTGTCCTGCACAGTGATGTATCCATACGTGCGCTGCGCATCACCGATCGTTCCGCCGCCAATCTGTTCTCCCAGATATCCCGAAACCGCCAGCGATACTTTCTCTTCTGTGTTCGTTTCAGGTTTTACAATGCGGATGCGGATCCCTTCCACGCAATCAATGTAAAACCACGTAAAATTTTTGTCGGGATCACTCACACCCATATCAATGTATTCTACCCGCAGGATATTTCCTCGGAGCCCTTTTTCTTCGATCTGAGCAAAAAATTTCTGCAACGCTTCAAACGCCGCCGTCTGCTTTTCGGATACCGCAAACGTCTCTCCGACCGCTATGTCCTCAAAGCGGAAACCAACCACTTCCACATTCCTGCCGTCAATATTGTTGACATTCGCATCATTGACCGCAAGCACCGTTCCGTCATCGCCGACCGCATAATATTTCCCGTCCTTTTCGTAAGCATAACATTCGTACACTTCCCGCACTGAAACAGAAATGCGATTGGGAAAATGTTTCTCGATGCTGTCGATCTTCAGATATCCGCCGCCCTCTTCGGCAACCACGTCCGCTATACTCGACTCTTTGAAAAAGAGAAAACTCTTGTTCAGATATTCTTCATCCAAACGGTCTTGGACCCGCTTCGCAGCTGCCGTCATTTGTGCGCTGCCCGCATTAAATCGAACATCGAACTGCGACACAGAACACACGGAATTAAATGTGATCAGAAACACGATCAGAAAAACAACGACCGCATAAACTATGACGAATTTTTTGCTTCGCATCGCAACTCCTCTTGCGTGTAAAATCTCGGATCAGACGCGCACTCTGCGTATCCGCGCCCCCACCGAACGGAGTTTGTATTCGAAATCCGAATATCCTCTGTCGATATAGCTTAAATCGGATACCGTGCTCAATCCTTCTGCGGATATCGCCGCCAACGTCAGCGCCGCCCCGCCTCGAAGATCGGACGCAAATACGTCCGCACCGTGCAACGTCTTCACCCCGCGAATAAACGCACTCCTGCCGCGCACTGTAACATCCGCACCCATGCGGATTAGCTCAGGCACATGTTTGAATCGCGTTTCAAACAAATTCTCCACTACCACCGTCGAGCCTTCACAAATACAGGCAAGCGCAAACATCGGCGCCTGCAAATCCGTAGGAAAACCCGGATACGGCGAAGTTTCAATCAGTTTCGGCGAAAAGCGCGCTCCGCTCTTTATGTATATTTTATCATCTTTTGCTGTGATTTTGCAACTGATTTCGCGAAGTTTATGTAAAAGCGAGGCGAGATTATCCGCATCGGCATTGTGTAAAGTCAGTTCACCCCCGCACATTGCCGACGCAATCAGAAAAGTTCCCGCTTCAATACGATCGGATATAGGCGTGTATTCAGCGCCGTGCAGTTTTTCCACGCCCTCGATCACAACGGTTGCCGTTCCGGCGCCGACTACCTTCCCGCCCATGCGGTTCAGAAAATTTTGCAGATCGACGATCTCAGGCTCCTTCGCCGCATTGCGTATGACCGTAGTGCCCCGCGCCGTCACCGACGCAAGCATAATATTTTCGGTTGCCCCCACGCTCGGACAATCCAATAACACCTCTGCCCCTTCAATTTCTTTGCAGGTACAGTCGATGTATCCTCCGTCTTCCGCAACAGCAACGCCCAGCCTCCGCAACCCATTCAGGTGCAGGTCGATGGGACGAAGCCCGATGTCGCATCCGCCCGGATAGGCAATGCGCGCCTTACCAAACCGCGCGACGACCGATCCGAGCATGAAAACGGATGAGCGCAATTCCTTCGCGAGCGCCGCAGGTATTTCATGGTTTGCCGCCTGCGCGCCGTCTATGACAAGGGTATCTCCCTCAAATTTTGTTTTACAGCCCAGCTCACAAAGAATCTGTGCCATATTCAGTACATCGGTGATGCGCGGGCATTTATGTATCGCGACCCGTTCTTCTGTCAGAACGGCTGCCGCCAATAAAGGCAATACGGCATTTTTTGCAGACTGAATTTCAATCTCGCCGTACAGCGGTCTGCCTCCCTCGATCACAAATTTATCCATAATTCACTCCTTTCGGCAAACGGAAAAAACACGGGCGCATCTCCGCCCGTCCGACGCCTTTTTCATAGGAATTTGCCCGTTCCGTCTCCTGCGGGAATTTCTCTCCCCGAAATCATAATACGCCCGTATGTAAGAAATGGTGAAAAAATAAGCCCGCGCCGCCGCAAAACTTGC
>CABQND010000017.1 GCA_902465495.1 uncultured Eubacteriales bacterium | reverse complement strand
TTTTATTCTTTATATTTAATTTAAAACAAGTGTTCCGCGCAACTCATTGATATCTTTAACTCCGTGCGCATCCAGCCAACGAGACAATCCTTCAATGATCTTCGGCATTGCAAGCGTATCCGTAAAGTTCGCCGTACCTACCTGCACAGCCGCAGCACCTGCAATAATAAATTCCAATGCGTCTTCCGCACAGGTGATCCCGCCCATACCGATGACCGGAATATCCACTGTCTGACAAACTTCATACACCATGCGCACTGCGATAGGCTTGATCCCCGCGCCCGAAACGCCGCCCGTGTTGTTGGCAATCAGCGGGCGCCTGCGCTCAATATCGATAACCATTCCCGTCAGCGTATTGATTAATGATACGCAGTCCGCACCCCCTTCCTGCGCCGCCAATGCATTCACCGCAATGCTTTCCACATTGGGAGAAAGTTTCACTATGAGCGGTGTTTTTTTCAGTGCGCTCTTTGCGACGGAGGTAACCTCTCTCACGCTTTCGGGACGAATACCGAATGCCATCCCGCCGCACTTTACATTGGGGCAAGATATGTTGAGCTCAACCATGTCCACTTTGCCGTCCAGCCTCGCACAGATCCCCGCATAATCATCCAGAGTTTTTCCTGCAACGTTGGCAATCACCGCCGTATTCTTGCTTTTGAGAAAATCCAGATCCTCTTCTAAAAAAACATCTACACCAGGATTTTGCAGTCCGACAGCATTGAGCATGACGCCATATCCCTCCGCTATACGCGGGACGGGATTCCCAAGACGCGGTTCAAGCGTCAGTCCTTTGGTACTGACTCCACCCAAAACGCCGATATCATAAATTTCGTTAAACTCTTTTCCGAATCCGAATGTACCGCTCGCCGCGATCACAGGATTTTTCAGCTCTACACCGCAAATATTGACTTTCAGGTTTGCCATCAGATCTCTACCTCCCCGATCGCAAAAACAGGTCCGTCTTTACACACGCGCGCATTGCCTTTGCCGCCGGCCCGCTTACATACGCAGACGAGACAAGCACCGATACCGCATCCCATCCTTTCTTCCAAAGAAACATAACAGGGAATATCTACTTTTCGCGCAGAAAGCTCCGTTTTAAGCGCTCTCAGCATAGGCGTAGGCCCGCAGGCAAAAATCACATCCGGAGTTGATGTTTCAAGACCCGCAAAAAAAGCAGAAACTGCATTGCCGCGCTCCCCGAAACTTCCGTCATCCGTAACGATATGCAATTCTTGGGAAAGCGCGCTGAATTCCTCCTTCATGCAAACTGCATCCTTGTTACGAAAACCAATATAAGAATAAAATTCTTTTCCTTGCCCCGCATATTCGTGAAGTACGGACAACATAGGGAAGATCCCTACACCTCCGCCGATCAGCGCGATACGCTTCTCCGCTTCTTCGACAACAAACCCGTTTCCGAGCGGAAGCACACAAGATAATGTATCGCCGACTTTCTTCTCACTCATGGTGCGCGTACCCGCACCTTTGAGCTGATAGCAAATTGTCACCGACGTTTCATCGTATCCGCATATTGCGATCGGACGACGCAGAAGATGTGCTCCGTCTCCAACGGAAATATTCACAAACTTTCCGCAAGCAAGCCCTTCTACTTTTTCGGGAAGAAGAAACCGCATTTTATAAACGTTTTTCGCAATCGGCACATTTTCCGCCACGGTCACTACTAACTCTTTCATTCTTATCTAAAACCCCGATTTTTTACTGTTTATGTGTGACATAGTACATCACTCTTAATCATTTATTGCACGATTCAAGTCATTTTTCATGTCTATACATGCTTGACGTGCCGCCGCATCGAAAGAAACCCCTGCATACTTTTCCTGCTTGTACGCGCAGAGAATTCCGCGTGAAGAGTTGACTATGCCGCCCAAGCCGTCCTTATCAAAACATACTTTGAGATCATCCGCTGTGCCGCCCTGCGCACCGTAACCCGGAATCAGGAAAAAGGTGTGCGGCATTTCACGGCGAAGAATTTGCGCTTGTTGCGGGTGCGTTGCACCGACAACTGCACCGACCGCCGAATAGCCGTATTTACCGATACAATCCTTACCCCATTCTTCAACCAGCCCGCCCATATATTCATAGACAGTTTTGCCGTTTTCAAGCTTCAAGTCCTGTAATTCGCCGCTGGATTTATTTGATGTCTTTACTAAAACAAAAATTCCCTTATCCCTCTTTTGCAACCAACCGAGAAAAGGCTTGATCCCGTCTGAGCCAAGATACCCGTTGACAGTAAGGAAGTCTGAATCGAATGCGGTATACTCCTCGCCGCCAACCATGGTTTGACCGAGATAAGCCTTCGCATAACACTCCGCCGTCGCACCGATATCGTTGCGCTTGGCATCCGTCATCACGAGCATACCCTTTTTCGAAGCATACTTTACCGTCTCGGCAAAAGTGTGCATTCCTTCCAATCCATACATTTCATAATAGGCGATCTGCACTTTCACGCAAGGAACAATATCACAAATGGAATCCACGATTTTTTTATTGAAAGCAAGCACCGCTTCCGCCGCACCCGAAAAATCTTTAACGCCCGCCTTCATCGATTCGGGAAGATAATCAAAAGAAGTATCCAAACCAGCCACAGTCGGATTGTCATATTCCCGAATTTTATCAATAAGCGTATCTATAATCATCTTGTAATCCCCCAATCTTAATACTTTGCACCGTACTGTGCCAGATATTCCCGGATCGCGGGAACATGCTCTTTCCCCTCGATCACACCCGCTTCAAGCGCAGCGACGATATCCTGAATATTTACAATGGAATAAACCTTGACACCTTCTTCCGCCCACGCCTGCTGCACGGCGGATTTGTCGCTGTCCAGCGCCTTTTCCATGCGATCGACCGTAATGACCATACCCGTAATATTCACATTCGCAGTTCCGCGAAGTTTAGGCAATACTTCTTTGAGCGCCTTACCGCTGGTCATGACATCCTCGACAATGACCAGTTTCTCATTATCCTGCGGCTGTTTTCCGACGAACATACCGCCTTCTCCGTGGTCCTTGACCTCCTTGCGATCAAAACAGAAATTGACGTCCTGACCGTATTTCTCATACAACGCCACAGCCGCGGAAAGCGCCAGCGGTACCCCCTTGTATGCAGGCCCGAATAAGGTTTCGACTTCGATCCCGTTTTCATGAATACAGTCCGCATAGAACTCCCCAAGGCGCTTGATTTGCGCACCGGTCTTGTACTCTCCCGCATTCAGAAAATACGGTGCAATGCGCCCGCTCTTCAATTTGAACGTACCAAATTTAAGAACACCGCATTCCGCCAAAAAAGCTATGAATTTCTGCTTATAATCCATGATTTTCTCCTTTTACGTCTCACATAGTACTTTGAATATGCTACTTTATTTAAAATTACGCTGTGTATTTAACCTTTCCGTCAACAATTGTGTACTTTACTTTGCCATATACTTCGGTACCATCAAACGGCGTATTTTTCCCTTTGGAGACAAATTTTTTACTATCGATAACATATTTTTCGTTCAAGTCCGCGAGCATTATATCCGCAACCCTGCCTTCTTCCAACACACCGCCTTCCAAATTCAGTATACGTGCCGGAGCCGTACTCATGCGATCAGCAAGCTGTTCAAGAGTCAGCACACCACCGCGAACAAGATTTGTATAGGAAAGAGCAAAGGATGTTTCAATTCCGCTGATACCGAATGCCGCAAGATTGTATTCGACACTCTTCTCATCGACATGATGCGGCGCATGATCCGTGACAATGCAGTCAAGCGTTCCGTCGCGCAGCCCCTCTTTGATCGCTTCGACATCTTCTGCTTCGCGAACAGGAGGATTGACTTTCGTATTCGCATCGTAGCCGAGGACAATATCGTCCGTGAGCGTAAAATAATGCGGGCAAGTCTCAGCACTGATCGCAACCCCTCGCACCTTTGCCTCGCGCAAAAGCTGCACACCGCCTTTTGTAGAAACGTGGCAGATATGCGCCCTTTTATGCAAAGTCTCCGCAAGAACAATTTCGCGCGCAATCATAATTTCTTCCGCCGCGCGGGGAATTCCCTTCAGTCCGGCAAGCGTACTGTTAAATCCTTCATTGACAACACCGCCGTCCACCAGCGATTTGTCCTCACAGTGCGAAAGACAGATCAAACCAAAATCGGACGCGTACTCCATCGCAAGCCGCATTATACGCGCATCGGAAACAGGCCTCCCGTCATCGCTGATTGCAACCGCCCCCGCGTCTTTCATCTTGCCGATCTCCGCAAGCTGTTCACCCTTTTCCCCGACCGTGATCGCACCGATCGGCCGCACTTTGCAAAGCCCTACTTCCTTGCCACGCGCAACAATGTATCCGACAACCGCAGCATTGTCACACACAGGATTGGTATTCGGCATACAGCATACTTGCGTAAAACCTCCGCACACCGCCGCAGCCGAACCGCTCGCAATGTCTTCTTTATATTCATAGCCCGGCTCACGCAGGTGCACATGCATATCGATCAGTCCGGGAAACACATGCAGTCCACTCGCGTCGATCGTCTTTACCCCCGCCGCATCAATATTTTCCGAAATCTTTGCGATCTTGTCGCCGTCAACGAGGATATCGCATTTCTTTACGCCATCTGAAAACACTACCGTACCGTTTTTGATGAGAAGTTTACTCATTTTTTTCACCTCCCTGCCTATTTTTGACGAGCAGGAATAAAAGCGCCATACGCACAGCGACCCCGTTGAGCACCTGCTCCGTAATTTTGCTGTTCGGCGCGTCGATGACGTCCGTCGTCATCTCCACACCGCGGTTTACAGGGCCCGGATGCATGACAATGCAATCCTTATCCGCAAATTTGAGATGCTCTTCGCTCACCCCGTAATATTTACTGTATTCGGACAACGAAGGGAACAACCCGCTTTGCTGACGCTCCAACTGAATACGGAGCCCCATTACTGCATTTGCGCCAGCGAGCGCCTCTTCGCGCGAGCGGGCAATTTTTGCCCCCATCCTTTCGATCCCCTGCGGCATAAGCGTTGCAGGAGCAAACATAGTCACTTCCGCGCCAAGTTTGGTAAGCCCGAACAAATTACTCTTCGCCACGCGGGAATGCTTAATATCGCCGAGAATCGCGACCTTCAAGCCTTTGAACGAACCGAACTTTTCGCGCATCGTATAAAAATCCAGAAGCGCCTGCGTCGGATGTTCATTCATGCCATCGCCGCCGTTTACAACGGATGCTTTGACATGCCTCGCCAGAATATGCGGCGCACCGCCCATCGGATGCCGCATCACGATTACATCGTTTTTCATCGCATCGAGAGTGTAGCCCGTGTCTATGAGCGTTTCCCCTTTCTGCACCGAACTGGACGACGCCGAAATATTCACCGTGCCCGCGCCTAAATATTTTGCCGCAAGCTCAAACGAACAACGAGTGCGCGTACTGTTCTCATAAAAGAGAGTCGTTACCGTTCTGCCCTGCAAATGCGGCAGTTTTTTCAAATTCTGCGTGAGCAGTTTTTTCATGCCGACCGCCGTATCGAGAATAAGCATGATATCCTCTGCCGACGCATCGTACAAGCCCAAAAGATCTTTTCCTAACATACTATGATCTCCCGTTCAGGTAAAAAGTTATCCGAATTTTTCATTGCTTTTGCCAAATATATCTTACTGCAAATTGCCCCATCAAGAAATTTTTTGACCTTTTATTCCTTGGTTTCAATGCCGAGACTGTCTTCCCCTTCGATTTCCGCAAGACGGACGTCAATAAACTCATGTCGTGAAGCAGGAATATTTTTACCCACAAAATCGGGGCTGACAGGCATTTCCTTGCCGCCGCGATCACATAGAACAAGCAGACGTATATTGGCAGGTCTGCCCAGATCGAAAATCGCCTCGATCGCCGCGCGAACGCTGCGTCCCGTGTGCAGAACATCGTCGCACAAAACCACGTTCTTACCATCCACCGAAAACCCGAGTTCGTTGACCTTCGCGTCCGGAACAAAAAAACCGCTCACTAAATCGTCACGGTACATCCCGATATCAATGCCCGCACAAGGAATTTCTACCCCATAATATTTTAAAAGCAAATCATGCAAGCGCATTGCAAGAATCTCACCACGGCGGCGTATGCCGATCAGACAAAGGCTTTCCGTTCCCTTATTTTTTTCGACAATTTCATGCGACAAACGAGTCAGCGTGCGACCGATCGCGTCGGCATCCATCAAAATTCGTTCGGACATTTTTTCTCCTTATTACCCTGTAAAAAATGGCTTTCTCCATGCCTTACAAGAATCAAAAACAACCTGCTAACAACTTGTCCCGCAAGCGCTATTGCCACAAAGCATAAAAAAACGCCCGCACCAAAGATGCGCGGGCAAATCAGGACATAATTTATGCGAAACAATTTACGCGCACGTCGCGCGCAATTGAAAGCGACACATTTACTCAATAAAGCATACTTATTTCGCATTCGTGTTCGATCAGACTTCGCGGCATCTCTGTACCGTATGTTAAAGTCGTTTATCGTATTTATTGTAGCACATTGCAGCCGCCCTGTAAAGCAAATAAAGAAAACTTTTTCATAAAATTTGCAAACAGGCCCGAATACAGTTTAGTATTGCAACAATATCAAAATACTTTAAAAAACGCGAGCAAGTGTAAAATTTAAAAGATCACACGAAGTCAGAAAATAACGGATACCGCCGCGATCACAGACGAGCGGATATTGCCCAGCATACTGGTGCAAATGCCCGTAAACAGCAATATCTACATCGTTTTTTTCAAAAACATCGGTATAAAGCGAACTTTCTCGCTTGGCGTTAAAAGGCGGATAATGAATCATCGCGATCAGCTTGTCCCCTTCCGCGCGCGCCGCCTGCGCCGCCTGAAAAGCAAGGCGGAACCGCTCCCCTTCGCGACGATATATTTTTTCGTCCTCCTCTTTAAAATCCGTGCTCCCGGGGCACGCCCAACCGCGCGAACCGCAGATCACGACTCCGTCAAACCGCACACAATCGTTCTGCAAAAAATAAAAAGTCTGATCGGGAGCGCTACGGCGAAGAGCCGTGATCCCCGACCACCAATAATCATGATTGCCGCGAATAAATACTTTCTTGCCCGGCAAACCGCGGAGTTTTTCAAGGTCCGTCAGTGCATCCGAAAGCACCATCGCCCAACTGATATCTCCCGCAATAAGTACAATATCTTCAGCACCGACCTTGGAGAGCCAGTCATGTTTTATTTTTTCAAAATGATCTGTCCAGTTTCCGCCGAACACATCCATAGGCTTTTCCTGATTGCCCGGCAAATGCAGGTCACTCACCGCAAAAACTTTCATCGTGCGCTCCAAAGAGTATTTTCAGCTTTATTGTACCATAAAACTGCCTTTTTTGAAAGCGTTTGCGGCTACGCGCGAACAAATTTTCCCGCCCGCCTTACGCTGCGGATAATCTTCTATATCACAAAGTGCAAGACTGTCTTTGCAACAGTCACATAAACTTCCTTCCCGTATCGGCGATCCGCAGATCACACATGTTTCGTACATTTCCTGTTTCTGTTCCATTTTCCCCTCCGAACATTGAAAAAAGCCGACGCACAGCATCGGCTTTTTCCATACAAGCACAAGCCTTTACTTGCCGCAATTGTTGCAGCCGCAATTCGCATTTCCCTGCGGATAGAGCGGCAATTCGAAAAACCCCGCGCAAACTTCCTGCGAGTATTCCTGCGCAGGCGGAATCACACAGTATCCATAAGACGGCACCAAAAGATCAACATTGATGACTATCTTCAAAATTACTGTGATGCACATATCCACGACAAACGTATTGTTCTCCGCGTTAAACGTGCCCTCAGGCGAAACCGCGCTCACCACACACTGCACTTCGTACGGCATGATGGACGGCTGCGGAACAAACAGGATAACGTCTTCATTGACAGTCACGGTAGCAGTCGCTTTGCCTTCCGTGCCGTTTGCATCGGTATAGACGACTTCGACAGGAATATCCACACTGCACTGCACGCGGGCACAGTTCGCACGGTCAGGCAGGCGATCAATCTGGAACGCCGTGACCTTCCCGACCGACGTCGTGCTCCGCGCACTGATAAACGTCAGGGGATATGTAGGATTGGAAGGAACGGGGTCTGTGATATTCAAAACGATCCCGTCGCTCTGACCCTGCTTGATGCAGGCATCGAACACCCGCTGCGCCTGCACGCATACTTTTTCGTTCAGGCCGTTCAACGGATTCCCGTTGATCGGGCCGGGACATTTATCCGTCTGAAAATTGGAAAAAAACGACATTTTTGACCTCCGATTGTTAAAAATTGAGGGAAAGCGCATTGCGCTTTCTATAATTCAATGTATGAAAGAGAAAACAAAAAGGTTCCTGCCTGACGCAACACCTTCCAAAAACCATTCAGCTTCCCCGCACATACACACGCTGGGTCGGATAAACATATGCGCAACCGTTCATGCGGACAAACTCCTCCCTCGTCATACCATGCGCACGGCAGACAGATTCCAAAGTATCCCCCACGCGAACAACATACACCAAGCCACTTTCCCGCGGTAAAACCAGCAATGCCCCCGCAGGCGGAAAGTCTCGCAGACAATTGCAAGAGATCAACGCCGACGCCGGTACACCACACTTTTCGCAGACCGAACGCAAGGTATCGCTTTCAAGCACACAATATAGCCCCATCGGATTGGCACCGCAGTCTTTGAGTTCGTACATATTTTCCTCCCAAATCATTTCATTGTATGCACCAAATCACAATTTATGACAATTTTCGCAAAAAAGAAAGACGCGCATATTTACGCAACCCGTTCAATATAATGCTATGAGACAAACTTGCGGCAATCAGCCGCCTATAACGGAGTGATCGATTTGAACAAACAAAATCTTTACAGGACAGCCGCATATGTAACTGCTTTTTCCATTATAGAAAAATTTTTCGGATTCCTGTACCGCATCATACTATCCCGCACACTCGGCTCCGAAGGCATGGGCTTGTACCAAATCGCGCTCTCCGTCTTCGCCGTACTCGCGACCGCGGCTGCTTCGGGGATCCCCCTCACCGTATCCCGCCTCATCACAAAATACCGTGCAAAAAACAATCAAAACGCACAACAATCCGTTGTCTCCGCCGCACTCGTTGCTGCACTCTGTTTTTCCATTCCCACGTTCTGCATCTTGTTCTTCGGACATGATCTCTTTGATTTTATTTTCTCCGACCCGCGTTGCATGAGCATATTACTCATTCTTTTGCCTAGCCTGACGTTTAATTCTGTTTATTCGGTTCTGCGCGGCGCGCTCTGGGGAAACAAGCAGTTCATTCCGTACTGCGTCATCGATCTCGTCGAAGAGCTGACAATGATGACCGCCGGCGTCATTCTTGTCACGGGAATGACCGACGTCTTCGACGGAGCAAAACGAATTGCGTTTGCGATTGTTTTATCCTATCTTGTTTCTTTCACCCTTTCCACTGTTTATTTCTTCATCAAAGGCGGACGTCTGAAAAATCCGAAACACCAGCTTAAACCGCTTTTATCGTCCGCACTGCCCATCACGGGAATGCGCACTTCAAATTCGCTCATCAATTCAGCCATTTCCCTGCTGCTTCCCGCTCGGCTTATCGCCGCAGGTTACACATCTGCCGAAGCAGTCAGCGAAATCGGCGTAGCAATGGGCATGAGTATGCCTATACTCTCTATTCCCGCTACCCTGATCGGCTCGCTCGCGCTTGTAATGGTGCCCGAACTCGCCGAAAATTTTTTCCGCGGTCAACACACAAAACTTCGCGACAACATTGAAAAAGCACTCAAAGCTACCGTGCTTATCGCTTGCTTGCTGATTCCTCTCCTGTTCGTCTTGGGCGAAAATATTGGAATTCTACTCTTCTCCAATGAGCACGGCGGCAAAATTATCCGTTACAGTTGCTTCATGCTCTTACCCATGAGCATAGGAATGATCACCACCAGCATATTAAATTCGCTGGGTTACGAAAAACAAACCTGCGCTTACTTTTTCATCGGCGCTGCCGCGACACTTGCGTGCGTTTGGTTTCTGCCGCGCTTTACCGGCGTTTACGCCCTTATCATCGGCATGGCGGCAAGTGCCATCCTTTCCGCAGCACTGAACCTGCGCCTGATCGCAAAAAAAAGTAAAGAAAAAGTGCGCTTTTGGAAGCACACTTTAATCTCTACCGCAACGATCTTACCCGCATCGCTGTTCGGAATATTAACTTTGAATATGCTCTCAGCATTCCTGCCTATTGCCGCAGCTACCGTTCTGTGCGCCTTCATGCTTTTGGCCGCTCACGCACTTTTTCTGTTTGCTCTCGGCCTCGCCCGTCCGCGCTGGATCAAAGTTCTTGTTCGCAAATCCTGATCAGACAAGATTCTGAAAAGCCTTTATGCGAACACTGAACGGTAGAACAATATAACACAGCACCATATTGATCGCATAAACCACCGACTGAAACGCAAGCCTGCCTCCCAGCCAAACCCAAAACGCTTTTTTATAAACACCATCCCAGATGAATATATAAAGATAATAATAATTCACCAGCGAGTTTGTAATACAGGTGATAAGTACAAAACAGACAATAAACGTAATAGCTGCTTTGCCGTACAGCCATTTTTTTCCTTCACCGGGAATAAAATTCATTAAAAAGCCCGCAAAAAAACCATACAAACCGAGCGTTAATCCGAACAACCAGTAAACGCCCGAAGGCACAAGCAGGAACCCGATCGCATCCCCCAATATTCCGACAATAAACCCGGGGAACGGACCGAGCAAAAACCCGGCAAAGAAACACACGAAATACGAAAACGTGATCTTATTACTGGGTGTGACATCGATATTTAAATATGAGTTTGCCACCACACTCGCCGCAATAAATACGGCAAGAAACGCTGTTTGCTTCGCGATCGAAAAGGACCGAAACGTTTTGCTGAACATAGAAAAAAACCTCCCGTTTTGAGAGGTCCGAAGAAAAACAGGCACGCTTACGGAATCAAAAAATACCGCACGGCTTATCTTGCAACGGACGCGCGTCGGCACCGCAGGGAATTCCCCTTTCGTTTGCGAACAACGTCCCGTTTCGCAACACTTAACGCGCCTCGGCTACTCTGCATTTGTTGTTAAGAGTATACACTTTTTTTTTACGATTGGCAAGTAAAAACATCCATGTTTTTCAAAGATTTACAACCGACTAAATTTTCAGCATAATATTCCGCCATGGCGGCATACTATCGGCATGGGACTGATATTTCTTCGCACGATAATCATCTTCGTCGTGCTGCTCGCAATCATGCGGCTTATGGGGAAACGGCAAATCGGGGAAATGCAACCTTTTGAATTGGTCATAACACTGCTCATTGCGGAACTCGCTTGCATCCCTATGGCGGATACTGCTATTCCTCTTCTATACGGCATCGTTTCGATGGTCGCGATCTTTTTGCTGCACCAACTGGTTTTACTGATAGACCTGAAATGCAAGCCGATCAAGACCGTGATCGGCGGAAAGCCATCCATCGTCATCAACAAAAACGGGATCGATATTTCACTGCTCAAACGCAACCACCTGGATTTATCCGACCTGATCGAATCCATGCGCACTGCCGGATATTTTTCTTTGGACGAAGTCGCCTACGCTCTCTATGAAGCAAACGGCCAGTTCACGGCTATGCCGCGCGAAGACGCTCCAAAAGAGGATAAAGTATCTCTGCCCGTACTCATTGTCGACGATGGAAAATACGACAAAAAAAATCTTGAATTGACAAAAACAAACGAAGCGTTTTTTGAACAAATTCTTCGTGAACAAAACGTACGCTCCGTGCGAAATGTATATGTGCTTACCCTGGACGGAACAGGCAAAATTTATATGCAATGCAAAGGCGAAAAATTCCGCTCTTTCCGCATCCGCCTTCCGGAGGGCAGCTCATGGTAAAGACACTTTTATCCATTTTTATCGCAGTCGGACTTCTCGCAGCAGCAGCTGTTTTTGAAGAAATTTTTATCAGTAAACAATTCGATAAATTCGGAGTCGCTCTTGAATCACTTGACATGAAAGTGCGCAATGAAACCGCCTCGCGCAGCGACGCGGAAACTGTACGCACGCTTTGGGAAGAAGAAAAAAAGGTACTGCACATCGTCGTACCCCATCGCGACATCGGCTATGTGGACTACTGGCTGGGAGAAGCCATCAGCCTTGTCGAAACAAAAAATTACGACGAAGCCCTCTCCAAAATCGACGTACTTCTTTCTATTTGTGAACAGATTCCGCAAACTTATCGCATCACCTTTGAAAACGTATTTTAGAAGAAAAACGTAAGATTTAGTGCTTTATGTCAGACATAGTACTGTAATTTTACGTAAAAAACGCCATATATTTGATTTTTGAGAAGACAGAAGAAGGAGAGCGAATGCTTTTATAAAGCATTCGCTCTCCTTCTTTTTATGCATTCGGATACAGTATTTTTTTCAAAAACTTTCCCGTATAGCTGTCTTCACAAGCAGCAACTGTTTCCGGCGAACCTGTGACAACCACTTCGCCGCCACCGTCGCCCCCTTCTTTTCCGAGATCGATCACCCAATCGGCAATCTTAATGACATCGAGATTGTGCTCAATAACGATCACTGTATTTCCCGAACTGCGCAAACGCTGTAAGATCTTAATGAGCTTATCCACGTCATAGCTGTGAAGGCCCGTCGTGGGCTCATCGAGAATATAACAAGTTTTGCCCGTCGAACGTTTGGAAAGCTCTGTCGCAAGTTTGACTCTCTGCGCCTCCCCGCCCGACAGGGTAGTCGCACTCTGGCCAAGCTTGATGTACCCAAGCCCAACGTCGTTAATGGTTTTCAGTTTATTGTAAACAGAGGGAACAGGCTGGAAAAATTCGCATGCCTCTTCGATCGTCATATCAAGCACTTCCGAAATGTTCTTCCCTTTGTAGCGGACTTCCAAAGTTTCACGGTTGTAGCGTTTTCCCCCACAAACTTCACAAGGCACAAAAATGTCCGGTAAAAAATGCATTTCGATTTTTATGATGCCGTCACCAAAGCAGTGTTCGCAGCGACCGCCCGAAACATTGAAAGAAAATCTGCCCGCTTTGTAGCCGCGTTCGCGTGCATCGGGCGTCGCGGCAAACAGTTCGCGGATCATGGAAAACACGCCCGTATAGGTCGCCGGATTACTTCGAGGCGTTCTTCCAATAGGCGACTGGTCGATCGCGATGACTTTATCGAAATATTCCAGCCCCTCGCATCCGTCACATTTTCCCGGATATATGTGCGCACCGTTGAGAGCGTTTGCCATATACGGATAAATGATCTCGTTGACAAGCGAACTTTTACCAGAACCGGATACCCCTGTTACTGCCGTAATCAACCCGACGGGCACTTTTACGTCAATGTTTTTGAGATTGTTCTGACGGCACCCCTTTACCTCGAACCAACGATCGGAAGGCTGCACCCGCACGGGCGGGACCTCTATTTTCCGCCTTCCGGCAAGATAGTCGCCCGTGATGGAATTTTTCGCGTTCATGATATCTTGCACACTGCCGCAAGCGACCACTTCCCCGCCGTGTACACCTGCCTTCGGCCCGATATCAACGATATAATCGGCGGCACGCATCGTATCTTCATCGTGCTCGACAACGAGAAGCGTGTTACCCAAATCGCGCAAGTTTTCCAATGTCGATAAAAGTTTTTCGTTGTCCCTTTGATGCAAACCGATACTCGGCTCATCGAGAATATACAGCACCCCCGTCAGCCCGCTGCCGATCTGCGTCGCAAGACGGATACGCTGCGATTCGCCGCCCGAAAGAGTCGCGGCACTCCGCGACAAATTCAGATACGCCAGACCGACATTCTTTAAGAAATTCAGTCTTGCACGAATTTCTTTGAGAATGACATCCGCAATCATATGTTCTGTAGACGTGAGCGGCAGATTTTCAAAAAATTCGTACAGATCGGTGATTGAAAGCTCGCAAAGCTCGGCAATGTTTTTACCGCCAACATAAACAGACAGGGCTTCCTTTTTCAGACGTTTCCCTTCACAGACCGGACAATCGGAAGTACGCATATATCGCTCAATATCTCCGCGCACCCCGTCCGACTGCGTTTGGTCGTAGCGGCGTTGCAAGTTCACTGCAAAGCCCTCCCACGCCGTTTTATAGCTCCCCGAAAAACGGTATGCATTGTATTCCAAATCAATCTTTTCCCCGCCGTTTCCCCACATGAGCATATCATATACTTCTTGGGGCAGATCTTTCACGGGAACATCAAGCGAAAAATTATATACCTTCGCGAGCGACGAAAGATACATCTGCGTCATTGCGGAAGAATCCAGATTCCAGCCGCTGATCCGTATCGCGCCTTCGCGCAAAGTCTTGGTCTTGTCCGGACAAATAAGGTCCGGATCGATGGAACGTTTAAAGCCCAGTCCACCGCATTCGGGACAAGCTCCGTACGGCGTATTAAAGGAAAACAGGCGCGGCTCGATCTCCTCAATGCTGATGCCGCAATCGGGACAGGCATATTTTACCGAATACAACTCCTCTTTCCCTTCGCAGTCAATGACGACCAGTCCGTCTGCAAGTTTCAATGCGCTTTCCAAGCTATCCGCGAGACGCTTACGTATCCCTTCCTTGACAACAAGACGATCGATTACAACTGAAATATTATGTTTCAGGTTTTTATCCAGTCTGATCTCTTCCTGCAAATCGTAGACGATCCCGTCCACCTTCACTCGGCCATAACCGCTCTTACGGTATGATTCAAAATTTTTCGTGTATTCCCCTTTTCTGCCTCGCACAACGGGAGCATTGATCAGGATCTTACTCCCTTCCGGCATCGCCATCACTTTGTCCGCGATCTCATCCACCGTCTGACGTCGGATCTCACGGCCGCACTGCGGGCAATGCGGAACACCCACGCGCGCAAACAAAAGACGCATATAATCGTAGATCTCCGTCACCGTCCCCACCGTCGAACGAGGATTGTGCGAAGTTGTCTTCTGGTCAATGGAAATCGCAGGCGACAGCCCGTCAATCGATTCTACATCCGGTTTTTCCATCTGACCCAAAAACTGACGCGCGTATGACGATAAACTTTCAACGTAACGGCGCTGCCCTTCCGCAAATATCGTATCAAAAGCAAGCGTCGATTTACCGCTCCCCGACAGCCCCGTCAAAACCGTAAGCGTGTTGCGAGGTATATGCACGTCGATATTCTTTAAATTGTTCTCTTTGGCACCCTTTACAAAAATTTCGTCCTTCATGATCCTTCCTGTAAAACATGCGGCTTGCGTCCGAACGCAAACGCCGCTTTTGCACCCGCAGGCGCAAAATCTCTCTTCTGTTTAGTTTTCACCCTGTCAGACCGATCTATTCACCCCGCTCGGCGCAAAATATTCATCCCTTGCGCAGACGGCGTTTCAACAGATTGATCGTATCGCGAATTTCGATCGCCTTTTCAAAATCCAATTGATTGGAAGCAACTTTCATCAGCGCTTTCAGCTTTTCGATTTCCGCAGGGATATCCTCCGTGCGGATCTTGTCAGCCGGTATGCTCTGCTGTTTCTTTGTAATATTCAGCGTGCTCTTGACTTCTTTAATGATCGTTTTCGGTACGATACCATGCGCCTCGTTATACGCCTTTTGCGCCGCACGACGTCGGTTTGTTTCGTCTATTGCGCGTTTCATGCTTCCGGTGACCGTATCCGCATACATGATCACACGCCCTTCGGCGTTTCGGGCGGCTCGCCCGATCGTCTGAATGAGAGACGTATCGCTCCGCAAAAAGCCCTCTTTATCCGCGTCCAGTATTGCCACCAATTTAACTTCGGGCATGTCCAGCCCTTCACGAAGAAGATTGATGCCGCACAATACGTCGAATTCACCGCTGCGAAGCCCGTTTACAATATCGATTCGTTCCAACGTGTCGATGTCGCTGTGCATGTAACGGACTTTGATACCGTTCTCTTTCAGAAAATCCGTCAGGCTCTCTGCCATACGCTTGGTCAGCGTCGTGATCAATGTCCTGCCGCCGCTTTCCGTGACCTTGCGGATTTCACCCAAAAGATCATCGACCTGCCCTTTGATCGGACGAACTTCGATCTCCGGGTCCAAAAGCCCTGTCGGACGAATGATCTGTTCGACGACCTGTCCCGCCTCTTTGAGTTCATATTCGGCAGGCGTAGCCGAAACGCAGATCATTTGCGGCACGCGCGCATCAAATTCCTCAAACGTCAAAGGTCTGTTGTCATATGCCGAACGCATCCGAAACCCGTAATTGACGAGGTTGGTCTTGCGAGAAAGATCTCCGTGGTACATCGCACGGATCTGCGGTATAGTCATGTGACTCTCGTCTATAAATACAAGAAAATTTTTCGGAAAATAATCAAGCAACGTGAAAGACGGCTCCCCGGGCTTCCTGCCGTCAAAATATCGGCTGTAATTTTCTACCCCGCTGCAATAGCCCACTTCACGCATCATCTCGATGTCATAATTGGTGCGCTGTTCCAGCCGCTGCGCTTCCAAAAGTTTCCCGTCATCGCGGAACGCTTTCACTTCATCCTGCAAATCGCGTTCGATCGCCGCCAGAGCCGCCGCCATTTTTGCGCTTCCTACCGCATAGTGACTCGCCGGAAAAATACAGATATGCTTCAATTCCGCCGTAATTTTTCCCGTCACGACCTCCTCTTCACACAGCCTGTCGATTTCATCGCCGAAAAATTCTACACGAATCGCAATTTCCGAGTTCCCCGCAGGAAAAATCTCTACGATGTCACCGCGCACCCGAAAAGATGACCGCGTAAAATCGACGTCCTTGCGTTCGTATTGCAGTTCGATCAAGCGGCGCAGCAATTCGTCGCGCGAAAGCTTGTCTCCCGGGCGCATGGAAATCGCGAGGTCAAAATATTCTTCCGGTGCACCCAAACCATAGATACAGGACACGGACGCGACTACGATCGTATCCTCCCTCTCTCCAAGCGATGCCGTCGCCGAATTGCGCAGTTTATCGATCTCGTCGTTGACGGACATGTCTTTTTCAATATAAGTATCCGTGCTCGGAATATAACTCTCCGGCTGATAGTAGTCGTAGTAAGAAACAAAATATTCGACACGGTTGTGCGGGAAAAACTCGCGGAATTCATTGCATAGCTGTGCCGCAAGCGTTTTATTGTGCGCAATTACCAGCGTCGGCCTGTTAACGTTTTTGATGACGTTCGCCATCGTGAACGTCTTGCCGCTGCCCGTCACGCCGACCAAGACCTGCGTGCGGATCCCGTCCTCGACCCCTTCGGTCAGTTTTTGGATCGCCTGCGGCTGGTCACCTGTGGGCGCATACGGCGCAATAAGTTCAAATCCGCTCATATCCCCTCTCCGATTTTTACGAACAAATGTTTAATCTATATTATAATCCAAATCACGAAATTCGTCAACGAAATGACACGCATTTCAAACAAGAAAAAAGCAATGCCGCAAAAAGCATTGCCTCTTCAGGAAAAAATCCCGCGCAGAATCAGACCGACCACAAACGTGATCACCGCACTCCCGATCGCAAGACAGATCTTAAACGTAAGATTGCGCCGCATCTGCTGTGCCGTGCGCTTGTACGCGATCCCGTTTTGATGCAACGTGATCACATACAATTTTTCCCCTTTCCTGTCCGTCTCGATCAAATCAAAATAATCATCCAGCTCCAGCGACCGCAAGATCTTATCTACCTTTTCCAGAGTATAATTTCGCTTCTGCGGCAAAATACTCATGATCTCCAACGAACTGACCAGACAGCTTTCTTTGCCGTCACACATCTCATATACGGCATTCATCACTTCGTTTTCCTGTTTGTTTAACATACAAAACCTCTATTTATAAGAACCGGAATAAGATCCCCGCCAAACATCCGCCTACAAACGCCCCCAAAAGCGCCCCAAAAAAAGTCAAAAGCAATTGATTGCGAATGGAACGTTTTCCTCGCGACTTGTCCGCCGTCACGCCTTCCTCATACGTCCTCCCTTTCGGAAGAGAACACACGCAATACGTCGTCTTATCCGAATAGCGAATATCCACATAGCCGCGCTCTGCAAGATATGAAAGCGCATTGGATATACCCGTCGCATCCGTTTTAATCTTTTCCGGCAAAGCATTGATAAATTCACCCGAATCAATCACTTTATACGAACCGTCCGATGCGGCATTCACAATCCCCAATACCGCAGACGTCAGCTTGTCAAGCATGCTTTTCCCTCCAAAATCAGCGGCTACCTTTCCTTTATTCCGCTTTTCTTCTTGTATTATACCATTATGCAGATAATTTTGCAAATCCCCGCACAATTTTTGCATAAATTTTGTAAATATACTTTATTCCCGAATCATTTTATGGTATAATGAAAAACGATATGTTTGCACCGTAAGATGCGGAGGTCTATACCCATGAACCTGTTGAAACGCTTTTCAAATTACGAAAAATTCAAAACCTATGAAGAATTTTACCGCAATTTTGAACTCAACGTACCCGAAAACTTTAACTTTGCGTACGACGTAGTCGATGAGTACGCTCGTCTCGAACCGACAAAGCGCGCGCTCGTCTGGTGCGACGATTTTGAAAACGAAAAAATCTTTAACTTCGAAGATATGCGCCGCATGTCCAATCAAGTCGCTAATTATTTTCTGTCTTTGGGCATCGGCAAAGGTGATACCGTTCTCGTTATATTACAGCGAAGATATGAATACTGGACCACATTGATGGCTCTTTCCAAAATCGGTGCGATCGGCATTCCTGCTACTCACATGCTTATGGAAAAAGACATCGTGTATCGCATGGAAAAAGCAGACGTTAAAATGGTCATCTCCGTAAACGAAGACGAGCTTTGCGAAAATATTCGCAAAGCCGCAAAAAAGGTGGCTTCTGTCAAATACCTCGCCGTCATCGGAAAACGGGACGGATTCCTCGATTTTACCGAAGGGACACAAAGCCAAAACAGTGAATTGCACGATCTGCCCTATCAACACGAACGCAAAGCGGAAGACATTGTTCTGCTCTACTTCACTTCAGGCACAACAGGTATGCCCAAGATGGTTACACTCAGCCAGGGTTATACCCTCGCCCATATCATCACGGCGGGATATTGGCTTTGCTGTGAAGACGACGGACTCCACTTCACTCTCGCCGAAACCGGCTGGGCAAAAGCAAGCTGGGGCAAGCTGTTCGGTCAATGGCTGTGCGGGTCAGCCATCTTCGTATATGATTTTCACGGAAAATTTGACCCCGATGCACTGCTCAACCACGTTTCTAAATACAAAATCACAACTTTTTGCGCCCCTCCGACTGTCTATCGGTTTATCATGAAAACCGACCTGAGCAAATACGACCTTTCATCCATTCACCGCATGCTTACGGCAGGCGAAGCGCTCAACCCCGAAATTTATAAGCAAATCCGCATGAAGACGGGACATGAGATTTACGAAGGATTCGGCCAGACCGAAACCACTATAGTCTGCGCAACTTTTCCCGGGCTTGTGGACATTCGACCCGGTTCAATGGGGAAACCCTCTCCCCTTTATGACGTTCAACTCCTCGATGATAACGGCAATCCGGTGGATACAGGTGCAGGCGAGATCTGTCTTCGCCTCCGCAAAAATCAACAAGGTCTGTTCAGCGGATACTATGAAGATCCCGCACTCACCGAATCGGTAATGCACGACGGGTACTATCACCTCGGCGATCTCGCTTACCGCGATACCGACGGATACTACTGGTTTGTCGGAAGAAAAGACGACATTATCAAAAGCTCCGGTTATCGTATCGGACCTTTTGAAGTGGAAAGCGCACTGATGGAACACCCCGCAGTACTCGAATGCGCCATTACAGGTGTTCCCGACACCGAAGGCGTACGCGGACAACTCGTAAAAGCAACGATTGTCCTTGCTAAAGGATACGCGGCAAGCGATGAACTTGTCAAGGAGTTACAAAATTACGTCAAAAAAACAACTGCACCCTATAAATATCCCCGCGTCGTCGAATTTGTGGACGAGCTCCCCAAGACCATCAGCGGGAAGATCCGCAGAGTACAAATCCGTGAACAAGACGGTGCAGATTCTTAAAATTTATACGCTGGAAATTATAAGATAGAATTTTCATCGTTCAGTCGATTTTGTGATCGGCAGGAGCAATTGATCAACTTATATAATAGCGAGCCGCCCGACGCGCTAATTGCGCGTCGGGCAGCTCTTTGCAAATATATTTCGTCCTCTTTTGGCCAACCCCTATTTCTGTAAGATATACGTTTTGAAAACAAAAAACACCCCGCACGGGGTGTTTTTATCTATCCTTTTAATAATCGATACGCACAGCTTCAAGAATATCCGCGCTTCCGACCGTCCTTCCCCCGCCAAGTACAGCCGCCATCTGCGGCTCCTCCGCGAGATTCACGTCCATCTGCAAAGCCTTGGAAAAGTAATCATCCAAGCCGATCAACTTTGCCCCGCCGCCCGAAAGATAGATGCCGCTGTGCCAGATCGAAGCCGAAACCTCCGCAGGAAGTTTCGCCAACAGCATACTTGTATATTCGATAATTTTATCCGCAAAAACTTTTACACATTCGAAGATATCTCCGGACGAAACAGCTACCGAACGCGGCCTTCCCGACGTAATGTCACGCCCGTTCACGATCATGCTTTCATTGTCCGATTTATACAAACTCCCGACCGTCATTTTTAATTTTTCACTCGTGAGCAAACCGATCTTTAAATTAAACGAATCGGCAACACAATCGATTATATGACTGTCGATATTTCCGCCCCCGATATTCAATCCGATACCCGCAATGATGCCGTCCAGCGAGAAGGCTGCAATATTCGTACTCCCTCCGCCGATATCTACAATAAATATCGGATTGGTTTCACTAAGCGTCAAATTCTGTCCGAACGCTGATAAAAACGGTGTTTCCACAAAATGTACTGCCGCAAGTCCGCACGCATCCGTAAGGCGGTAATATTTATCGAGCAGTTCGTCCTGCGCCCCGCAAGGTACATTAAAAAGCACCTCCGTACGCTTTGCCTGCGATTTTCCGATCCCGATCTTTTTTAAAAAATAGGTAAGCATTACCGCCGCCATTTCTTCGTTGACGATGTCCGCTTCAAAGACAGGAAATACAATGGTCGTATATTCCGCAGTTTTCCCGATCAGACGCTTTGCATCTTCGCCGATCGCCTTGACCGTCGACGTTCCGGAAGCCACTGCTACGCATGTAGGTTCCGCAAGCACGATACCGCTTCCCAATTTAAAAATTTTTGTGACCGATGATCCCAGATCGATTGCAAGTTTAATCATTTTATTATCCCGACCGCCTTCAACAATTCCCGCGTTTCTTCTTCCGGTAAACCTACGATATTCGTGTAACTCCCTTCATACCCCGCCACGAGCCGCGCATCGTCCTGAATGCCGTAACTGCCTGCTTTATCCATAGGCGAACCGCTCGCAACATACTCATCAATAAACGCCTGCGTCAATTCGTGAAAACGTACGCCCGTTCTGACCGCACCGACACGTTCACCTTCTTTCATGCACAGACAATATCCTGTGTAAACTTCATGCATTTTGCCCGAAAGCAAACGCAACGTGTTTTTTGCATCTTGCGCGTCTTTGGGCTTACCCAATACGTGTCCGTCAAACCAAACAATAGTATCAGCCCCCAAAACGGCAGCATTCGGATGACCCGAAAACACTTCCTCCGCTTTTTGCCGTGCAAGGGTAATGACCAGCTGTTCGGGAGAAAGCCCTTCTTTTGCCCGCTCCTCGCCCCGCGCGGGGATCACATCAAATTGCGGCAGAATTCTGCCCAGTATTTCCTTGCGCCGCGGAGATGCGCTCGCCAAAATCAATTGCATCGCAATATCCGAATATAGCCGCAAAAAAATTTGCGGCTATCGTTCCTTACAATATTTCCAAATTCTTACGGAAGGATTTACGGAACTCCGCATTCGCTGTAAGTGCGTCGCGAATCTCCAAAGACGCATCACCGTCTACTTCCGTCTTCATAATGACCGAATCGCCCAGCACATCACAGTTGATGCCCTTGACCGTGCCCGAACAGCTGCGGTCCAAGCTCTCCGCTATACGCAGCATCACGCCCAGTTTGCGAACAGCCTCGAAATCTTCTTCCTGCACGATATCGCGGTATTTCGTCCAATCGGCAAGCGAGATATCTTCCTTCTTATGACAACCCGCCACAAACGCCGCAAGCACGATCTCACGATGCGTAATCCCGTACAACGTGGAATTCAGAATCATATAACAGCTGTGTTTCTGATGGTTGTAAAATTTAATGCGGTTGCCGCAATCGTGCAATGTCGCCGCCACTTTCAGAATTTTCAAATACTGACGCGGGAATTTGTGCAAAACGCGAAGCTGTTTGAAAAGCTGAACAGAAAGATTTACTACCTGCTCGACATGCTTTTCGTCACATTCATAATACTTGACAAGGCTGTTGAGACTATATCCGAGAATGTCCGTGATGGGTTTTTCCAATGTGATCGGCATTGCCTGATTAAACATGATCCCTTCGCGAAGCCCCGAGCCGCCGATGGTGAATGTTTCAAAGTTCATGAACCGCGTGAACGAACGAACCACCGCGAGCGCCGCAGGAAGAATATCTGCCCTGCCCGTCGAAAGCCCTTTGATCTTCTTCTTTTTATCTAAATCGAGGACTTTGATCATGTCGTAAATAGAAACAAAGTCTTCAACCGGAAGAACATAATTATGCACTGTATCCAAAGGATATTTGCGCACAAGTTTGCTGATCTTGAAAATGTTACGGAATGATCCGCCTACCCCGATCATCTGCGTATCCGGATCAATCTGCGACAACCATTCGATACCGGAAAGCTGTTCCGTGAAGAACTCCTCCACCTTCTCCGTCTGCTCTTCGGGAGAAAGCCCGTCGTCTTTAAAAAGATCGGTCAACGTAACCGCACCGAACGGAAGCGTCACATAATTGAGCATATTGCGGCGATTATAATATACGATCTTCGTACTTCCGCCGCCGATCTCCAATATTATGCCTTTGGAGATGTCCATCGAGTTGATCACCCCGCGATATACAAGCGTTGCTTCCTCTTCTTCGCTGAGAACCTTTACTTTGATTCCGCACGTCGCCTGAATTTCATCCAAAAAACTGCGCTGGTTCTTCGCCCGACGCACTGCCGCGGTTGCAACTGCTATAATACGGTCCACTTTGCTCGCATCCGCAAGCTTTTTGAACATTTTCAAAGTTTTGATCGTCTCTTGTACGCGCTGAGGCTTCAAAAACCCGTCGCGCTCCATATCCTGTCCAAGACGCACACTCTCTTTTAATTCGTCAACAACCATGAAATGCCCTTCACCGAACAGTTCCACGATCACAAGACGCGCCGAATTCGAGCCTAAATCAATAATTCCTATCTTTTCCACAAGCCACCTCTGCTAACGATAATAAAACCATTTTTGTTTATCTTCAAATGATAATTCACAAAATATTATAGATTTCCAAATTAAACCTTTACCATTATACCATTGAATTCCATTTTTGTATAGGGCTTTTTGAAAAATTTGTGCATTTTTTTTCAAAAATTTGTAAATGAACGATAACGTGTCAATAAACCACATAAATATTGCAAATTATTGACTTTTTTTTGAAAAATATACGCGAATTCTACCGTTTTTACACGAAAAAAGGGCTGTGCATTTTGCACAATCCCCATAAACCGCATTTTTTCAACGCTTTTTAATCTTCTTAAAGAATATTCTGCTTAAATTTTTTTATTTTTTTGCAACTTTTCGCCGGAAAAATAAACATCTCAAGCAAGCAAGATACGTGTAAGTTCGGAATAATTTGCAACTACTTCGATCGCTCCGGCTCGCTCAAATTCTCCTTCTTCCGCAAAGCCTGTATTCAGTCCGATGCAAGGGATACCGCATGCGGCTGCACCCTCCACATCATATTTCCGATCCCCGACCATTACACAATTATCGATTCCTTCAAACAGCGAAAGCGCATTCAGCGCTTTTCGAACCACATCGGACTTTTTCTGTGCATCCGTTTCCGCACCGGAGATCGTCGCAAAATAGCGAGTAAAGCCATGCCTTTCCAGAATTTGCTTTGCAAACACATCCGGCTTCGATGTTGCAACGGCAAGCGTTATCCCCGCTTCGCAAAGAGCGCGCAAACATTCTTCCGCGCCTGCTATCGGCACGCATTCAAAAACGCCCTTTTCGCGATAGCGCACCCGAAAAACATCCTTAACTCGCTCCGCTCTTTCATCGCTCATCCCATAAAATTCTTTCAAGGCTGCTACCAACGGAGGACCTATAAATTTATACATTTCGCGGTCACTCCCGCATTGTTCACCGAATTGCGCCAAAGCATAACGCAGACTGTGGATAATCCCCTCGCTCGTGTCGAATAATGTACCGTCCAAATCAAAAAGAATGTATTTCCAACGCATGCTATTCTCCTTGTTCTTCCTTCGCTATCTGCTTTTGACGAATATGCGCGCGGCCTAAGCCGCGCGCTTTTCAATGCTCTTTGATACATTTGCGCGGACATTTTTCCACGCATATAAGGCAGCCGATACATTTGGAATAATCGATTTCGGGAAGGCCGTTCTTCATTTCAATTGCACCCTGCGGACAATTTTTTGCACAAATCCCGCACCCTATACACCCGTGCTGGCATAACTCCATAACATCTTTGCCTTTACCATGATTGGAGCACGCAATATACACTTTAGCGCTTTTCGGAATTCGCGAAATGATCTTCTTCGGGCAATCTGCAATGCAAACGCCGCAAGAAGTGCACTTTTCTTTATTTACGACCGCATACCCGCCGTCTTTTACCGTGATCGCGCCGTATGGGCATACACCCGCACAAGTCTTTTTGCCGATACATCCGACCGGACAAGCCTTGATTCCGCCCGCAATCAGTTCACAGGAAGCACAATCGCCATAGCCTTGATAATCGTATTTATTATAGCACGCATGCCCTCCGTTGCAATGAACGACAGCTACCGTCTCTTCTTCGATCTCCCCGCCGCCAAGGATCTCTGCAATCTTCTCCTTATTTGCAGTCGGAGTAGCACGGCAATCGGAAAGCTTTGCTTCCCCTTTCACCAACGCTTCCGCAAACTGCGCACAGCCCGCTTTACCGCAACCGCCGCAATTGGATTTTGCAAGAAGATTTTCCACCTTTTCGACCCGCTCGTCGCGCGGCGTCGAAAACGCATTGGAACACACAACGAGTATCACGCCGAACACAACAGCAATCGCGAGCATAATTCCGCCCGCCAGCAATATCTGTACGAGAGTATCCATCTATGCCCTCCTTACGCCAAAATGCCCGAAAATCCGGCAAACGCCATCGCCATAATCGCCGCAGTCACCAATGTAATCGGAAAACCTTTGAAGCATTTCGGAATATCCGCCTTATCTGTCTTCAGGCGCACTCCCGCCAGCAGACAGATTGCAAAAAGGAATCCGACGCCCGTCGCAACGGACACGGCAAAAGCCTCTACAAACGAATACGTCGCCGCATTAAACACCACAACGCTGTTAGCTGTTCCGAGAATGGCGCAGTTGGTCGTGATCAACGGAAGATATACACCCAACGCGCTGTAAAGCGTAGGCGAAAAACGTTTTAAAACCATTTCCAAAAGCTGCACAAGGCTCGCGATCACGAGAATAAATGCCATCGTATAAAGATAATCGATCTCGAGCGGCAACAATATATAGTTATATGCAAGCCAGCAAAAAACCGAAGCAATTGCCATCACGAAAATGACCGCAAAGCCCATTCCTGCCGCGCTGGACATTTTCTTAGAAACGCCCAAGAACGGACAGATGCCCTGATACTGCGAAAGCACAATGTTCTGCGATATGATCGCCGCAAACATGACGGATATCAATGATGTTGTCATTTTGCTGCCTCCTCGCTGCTCTCAACTACCCCTTCGGACAGAGGCAGTGTCGCCGCTTTCATTTTCTCTTTACGCTCATTGACTTTCTGAATCACAAAATTAAACAGCGCCATCAAACAGCCGAACACAATAAAACCAAAAGCACTTGCTCCTACACCTTCCATTACCGGAAAATTAGGGATCGCAAATCCTGCGAATGACCCGCTTGCAAAAAACTCACGTACGATCCCGATCAGACAAAGAGCCCCCGTAAAACCAAGCCCCATTGATACGCCGTCCAATACGCTATACAAAGGTTTGTTGCAGGAAGCAAAGCTCTCCGCCCGAGCAAGGATAATGCAGTTTACAACGATCAGCGCAATAAACGCCTGCATCGTCGAGTACAAATCAGGCAAATATTTTTGCATGACCATCTGCACAATGGTGACAAAAGTGGAAATGATCACGATATAGCACGGGATGCGCACCTTATCAGGAATGACGTTCCGCAAAAGGCTGACAAATAAGTTGGAAAAAATCAAAACAAACGTTGTCGCCACACCCATCGCGAATGCCTGAAACAAACTGGTCGTCATCGCGATCGTCGGACATGTTCCCAACACCAAGACAAATGTCGGGTTGTTTTTGATCAGGCCGCCCAGAACGGTCTCTTTGATACGATTCCTGTTCATGATTGCCCTCCCGCAACATTTTCTTCATAATACTGCACGACTACGTCAACAGCATTCCGCACCGCATCCGAACTTTTTGTCGCTCCCGAAACTGCATCCGTCGCGAATGCATCCAAAGAGCCGACATCTTTTCCGATAAAATTCGCGTAATAATTCGCCGCGTCCAATTTATTTAAGAACGTTTCCGAATTATCGCCTACAATAATTTTTTCAATCTTTGCATCTATAACATAAATATACAACTGCACTTTCCCGCCATAACCGCCGTTGCCTTCTGCAACGAACGCATGCGTTGAACCGTCATCGGAAACAGCATAATACAGAACCGAACCGTTTCCATACGTTTTTCCTTCATCATCCGTCATTTTACTGAAGGTCTTACCGGTATCTTCCGCAAATCGGTCATATGCAGACTGCAACGGATCGACATACGTTATAATGTGAAACGCACCGAGAAGCAGACCGCTGACCAACGCGATCGCCGCGAGAACCAGTACGCATTGCAACATGGATTTTACCTTTGCCGTCATGCCGCACCACCTCCCAAAACTTCAAAACATTCCAGTATCATGGCGCGAAGCGCTGTATTCGTACGCGTCGCAGATGTTTGCGAATCGGTAGACAAGTCCGTCAACGCAGAAACTTCCGCATACGTTTTTCCCTCAAAAAACGATACTTCTGCAACATAACCCATTGTACTTTGTTTCAGCGGCACCACTTTTTGAACTTTTGCATCTTTTATGACAACATAGTAAAGAAGAGGCTGTTTGTAATCATATTCTTTCAGATCGGCAACGCCTTCCACAAGGAATGCATTCCCGCCGAACAGCGATGACTCCGATACACTTTTTACATAATTATAGTTGGAGTAAGATTTTTTCAAACCGGCATTCGCGTCCGATGCAATGAAACACTCTTCGATCATCCCTTTCAATACCGTATTCGTGCGCGTTGCCGAGGTCTGTGAATCAGTCGAAAGATCGCTCAAAGCGGCAATTTCAGCAAACGTTTTCCCTTCGAACAGCGATTCTTCCGCGACATATCCCATCGTACTTTGTTTGATCGGCTGGATTTCCTGTACAACCCCTTCCTTAAGAGTGATGCTGTATTCCAGCTCCTGCACGTAATCGCTTCCTTCAAACTTCAACGACCCTTTTACATCAAAATAATAATTTCCCAGGGCATCGCACGACATTGTTTGAATGTAATTATATTGCGCAGGAAGCTCTTGCTCTTGCGGACGTCTTCTCTCAGCCGCATATACAACCGGCGTCGAAATGACGAGCGCCGCGACAAGCGCGATGCAAATACCGCGCATTGCCCACTGCATGACTTGCGGTTTTACTTTTCCGCTCTTGGTAAGCTCTCCGAACCGCACGGGCAAAATAAATTTGTCCATGATCGGAACAAACAAGTTCATGATCAGAATCGCAAGAGAAGTACCTTCGGGGTAAGAGCCAAACCTACGGATCAGAACCGTAATAATTCCAAGCCCGATCGCATAGAGAATACGGTTATAACGCCACTTCGGAGAAGTCGCATAATCGGTAGCCATAAACACGGCTCCGAACATCAAACCACCGGAAAATAATTGCAATAAAATTTCCGATGCGCTCTGATAGCAAACAAGAACCATAACGGCAGCGGTCAGAAGATATATGACAGGAATGCGCCAGTCGATAACCCTCCGAGCCGTAAGATACACGCCGCCCGCAAGAATCGCGATCTTACAGGTTTCACCGATGCTTCCCCCTACATACCCGAACAGAAGTTGCAAGACGTAGCCCCAGTAGCCACTTACGCCCCAAAAAGAATCTTTCAGTGCAGAGATTCCTCCGGACAAATACGTTGCACCCGTTGTCAGATCGCCCGCGAGCATATTGGAAACATCCGCGCCGACATACTGTGTCATCAGCGTCGAATAAGCGAGAAGCAAAAACACACGAGCCGTCGCCGCAGGGTTCGCAAAATTCTTGCCCAGTCCGCCGAACAGCATTTTTACAATGATTATTGCAAACACACCGCCGATGATCGGAATGTACCAAGGCGCGCGCGGCGGCAGGTTTAATCCGAGAATCAGACCCGTTACGACACAAGATAAGTCGAACGTATACGGCTTTTTGCGCACAAGGTTATAAATTTGTTCAGACACGAAGCAGGTTGCAACGCAAACCGCAACGAGCATGAGCGCATATAAGCCATAGAATACAACACCGCAGACAAGACAGGGAACAAGCGCGATGAGGACATCCGCCATGATCCTGCGGGTATTGGATGAATCCAATTTGTGCGGCGAGGCTGCCACTTTATAATTTTTGATCTCTGCCATATCAGATCTTCCTCTCCGCAATGATTTTTTTTGCGAGCTTTACACTCTGCGTCAGGAAACGCTTGGCCGGGCAAACATACGAACAGCACCCGCAGCCGATGCAGTACGAAGCACCGTAACGTTTTGCCTCCGCAAAATCCTTGCGGAAAAGCGCCTCCTCGATAAATGTCGGCGACAGCCCCATCGGACATGCCTGCACGCACCTGCCGCATCCGATACACACCGATGCAACTTTCCCCTCACTTTCGCTTTCATCCAAGAAAAGCAAACTGGAAGAAGTTTTGCCCGTGCATATCTTTAACGAAAATACCGACTCACCCATCATCGGGCCACCCGATACAATGCGCGCGCAGTCCTCCCTGCCGCCACAGAATTCAGCCAGTTCACGCAAAAGCGTACCGTTTTTCACCCAAAGATTTTTCGGGTTTTGCACCGCTTTGCCGCTGACCGTCATTACTCGCTCATAGCAAGGAATATCCAAATCCACAGCCCTGTGAATTGAAAAAGCAGTATGGACATTGACGACCACAACACCCGCATCGATGGGGAGCTTCCCTTCCGGGATTACCCTGCCCGTACAGCTGTATACAAGCTGCTTTTCAGCACCCTGCGGATACAACGTCCTCAGCGCACGCACCGAAATATTTTCGCCGCACTTCGCCGACAATGCCGCGATCGCGTCCGGTTTATTCTTTTCGACACCGATGACCGCATTCTTTGCGCCGCATGCAAGCATGGCGAGTTCAACCCCGCGCAGGACCTCGTCCGTATATTCAAGCATTACGCGATGGTCGCAAGTAATGTACGGTTCGCATTCCGCACCATTTACAACCAAGACATCTGCCCGGCCGCCCACGTTCAGCTTTGTCGCCGTAGGAAATCCGGCTCCGCCCATGCCGACAATGCCCGCTTCCTCTACCCGAGCAAGCACGCTCTCCTGCGTGATTTCGCTCAGATGCGGCAATAATACAGCCTCGTCTGAAAAATCATTTTCGATCAGAATATGATCCTTCTTCTTGCCCGAAGCGGTAATATGTCCGACAATACCTTTTACCGTGCCCGCTATGGGCGAATAAACATTCGCAGAAAGCCCTTGTGCCATTTTCGCAACCAATTGTCCGCGAAGCACACGCTCACCCGGCGCCACGATTGGCTCAGCCGGTGCTCCGATGTGCTGTGACAATGGCAGCCACACGCTCTGCGGTTCCGGTCCCCGCTCGATAATTTGACCGGCGGATAAATCTTTGCACCCCGCTGGATGCACGCCTTTTTTGAATGATTTCAACAAAAAACGCCTCCGATATCGACTTTCACGCATATTCTTCAAACATGCGAAACACATTGAATTTATTGTATCACAAACCCTTCACTCTGTAAAGAATTTTGTTTGAGGTCATGACGAAGTTTTTTCCACGTTTTACTATGCCGAGGCTTTGTTTGATGCGATAAAACCTCGGATCCCCGTCCAAAACTGATAGAATGACAAGAGGCACAAAAACACGCCGAACCCTATCCGCAATGCCCCACCGGAAATACTCTGTACAAACAACCCTCCCAAAACTGATAATGTCGTCGCAGGTACAATCATCCACAGTACACCTTCCGTGTCAAGCAAACCATTCTTTTTATGAACGCGCAAAGAAGCCGCTGACATCGGGAGAAAGGAAAGCAGGTTTACTGACTGCGCCAAATGCTGGGGAACCCCGCAGAATACCGTCAGAATCGGAATGAGAACCGTTCCGCCGCCCATGCCCATCCCACCAAGCACGCCGCCGGCAAGTCCCGCCAAAAAATAAACAAGAAACCGCATAACTTTTTCACCTTTATATTATCATGCGCACACCCGCCGCAAACATGACCGCCGCAAACAACACCGTTGCAAGATCGGGCGTGATCGCACCGAGTACTTTTGCCCCAGCCACTCCGCCAACAAGCACTCCTAAACTTACAGCAATAAAAAGTTCTGTGTCAAATTGGCCGCTCCATAAATAAACAATTGCACTCGCCAAACTCACGGGCAGAATTATAAGAATTGCCGTGGCATGCGCAACCAATGGCGGTTTCTTCCCGACAGACGTCAAAAGCGGTACAACGATCATTCCTCCGCCCCCGCCAAAAATACCGTTTACCGCTCCTGTTACACAGCCCGCTGCGGCAAGTGAAATTTTATTTTTTAAGCGTAATGCCACAAAAAAGCCTCCTTTTCTATCCTTTTATAATAATAAGTTTGTGCGTTCGGGGAAAAATAATCAGATTTTCACCTTTTTTTTATCTTTATTGCTTGCATTTAATCGCCTTTTATATTAAAATAAGATAGTACGATTTAAAAGTATCTTTACAATTTTATCTATCTACAAAAAGGTGTTTTATGGCTAAAAACAAACAATCAAAAAAACTGAGAATCGCAACCTTATTCCTGACGTTCGTCATGATCCTTGCATTCTGCTCTTTCTTCCTTGCCGCTTGCGCCGCTCAGGAGAATGAAGAAGAAGAAGAGGATGACTCTTCCGTCAAGAAGACTGATACTCAGACATTCAAAAACGGCAACTTTGAGTATTTCGACGACAACAGCGAAACTTATCTTATCTCTACGCCTGAAAGCTGGACAAGCTCTACCGGCTCAAACAGCAGCGGTATAAGCGCGAGTTCGTCTGTCGCCAAATCAGGTATCGTAGACACCTCTATCGATTGGGGAACTTTTGTCGACGCCTACAACGACTACGAATATTACAGCGATCTCGATGAAGATGATCCCGAACTGGAAGACGCTGAATATTATAAGGATATCGACAATAATTATGATATCCCCGGTTGGGACATTGCAGACGCCGCTAAAGGTGAAGACGAGGATTCCGTTTCCGACGATGCAATCAAATCTGCCGCTAAAGCGCTTAACCCCGGAACGCACTGGGGGGATGACGTCGGTGATAACGGATCGCACGTACTTATGTTGCATAACTATCGTTCCAACAAGATGGGTACAGCAGCAAAATATACGTCTTCTTCCATCACCCTCGCTGCCGGAACGGCCGCTAAATTCTCCGTTTGGGTCAAAACTTCCAACCTCACCTACAACGACGGATCCAACGTAGACGGCAACAGGGGTGCCTATATTGAAGTTACCAATACCGTCGGCGGGAAAACACAGGATTCTTTAATCGTACGCAACATCAACACCGATGAATGGGAACAATATACGTTCTATGTGAAGGCTTCTTCCTATGCAACGACGACTTTCTCTGTCATTCTCGGGCTTGGCATGCAGGCGGAAAGCACTTCTACCAACTATTATGAATATGTTCAAGGCTATGCATTCTTTGATGACCTCACCTATGAAGTCATGACCGCAGATGAATTTGACGACAACCTCGCCACGAATGTGACTGTACCGCAGCAGAGAACCAAACTTGATCTTTCCTACGGCAGCGATGCTTGGAAATTTGACGCGACACAGCTCACGAACAACTCTTTCTCTCTCGACCTTGATACATTGCAGTTTGCAAATCTGGATATTTCCGGGGCTGTCGTCGATGATACCAAGGACAATGCAAATCGCTACGAAAACACCTATATTGAATATTTTAAAGACAGCTTCAACGCAGCAGAACTTAAAGCACAGCAAGACCAGATAGCGAAAGATAAGATTCTTTCCAGAGTCGTAAAAAAGAGTAACATTGACAGCGGAGATTATACCGCAGCTTTCAAAAAAGATTTTGAAAAATTCAATGATCTTTCTTTTGGCGGAGCCGATGAAAATATCCTTGTTTTGTATAGCGGCAAAGGAGCTCCTTATACAGCAACCCTTACTTCCGGCAAATTTTCCCTTGCTAAGGATTCATACATGATCATTTCTTTCTGGGTCAAAACATCTGACCTGCAAGGAGGCACCGGAGCGCAAATCACTCTCATTGATGCAGACAATGAAACATCTATCGCAGCCTTTGATACCACTACCCTGACGGGTACAGACCTCGTCGATGATCAGAAAAAAGATAACGAAGAGTATAAGGATATCAACGACGGCTGGCAGCAATGCTTCTTCTATCTCACCAATGACACTGACGAAACCCGTACTTTTAATCTTGAATTTTCATTCGGTCCCACGTCGATATCCGGCTCAACGCTTTCTTCGTTCACACCCGGCTATGCAGCCTTCACGGGATTCGGTATCACGACCGTTGACAGCGAAGAATACAATTTAAAAACCACCGGAACCTATGCCGTCGAAGTTGCTCTTAAAGGCAGTGAATTTGTATCGGAAAGCGTATTCGACGATGTATCTTACGCAAACCCGGATGCTATTAAAACCGGATTCGCTGATCCCCGTAACTATTCAGGCGTATATGGCAACAGCACTTATGTCGGCGGAGAAGTTCTCGAAAACGATGAGAGCAGCACCGTTAACAAAAATGACAAAGATCAGCTCGCAACAGCCGGACTTTTGAACCGCGATTATGCAACCGAATATACGACCTCTCTCAGTGAAACTCTGAAAAATTGTCCTTCTCTGATAAACGCCATTGCAGACTGGGATAATGTTTTCGGAAAAGATTGTAATCAACCTTTGCTCATCGCAAACACAGTCGAATCGTACGGATTTATCTCCGAAACCTCCTCTTCAATCTCTGCAAGCTCTTACGCAATCGTAACGGTACGCGTAATGCTCAGTGCAAATACTACCGCAAACGTCTACCTCATCGATACTGCAGAACCTGAGAATTTTGGCGATAAGCAGTATGTCTCCCCTGTCGAATACACGTCTGGCGTTTCCTATCGCTATGATGAAAACGGAAATGTAGTCAACAAAGATCCGGACGCAGACGATTACAGTGCTAAAACCAATACCCTCTTCTATAAACAAGCGAACGGGTTGTGGTTCACTGCGAAAGATTTTACAGGCGACACGTATTATGCTAACCTCGCAAATTACGAGCGTGACCCCGAAACGGGCGATTTGCTTGACGCGAGCGGCAATATCGTTTATTACGCAACCGAAGAAGACGGCGTCTATTATCGTTATAAAGATGCCGACACCGATGCCCTCTCTGTGAAAGTGAAAGACTTCGCGGATGCTGGTGTTGATCTGACCGGAGCGGTCCGTCAGCAGGCAAAAACGAAAGTTTTGTCCCAGGAAATCGTAAACGATAAAGATACAACTTCGGATTGGTACTATGTACGTTTCTTCATCGCAACAGGTGATGAAGCAAAGAATTACAGATTGGAAGTTTGGTCTGGTGATCGTAGTGGTGAAACCACCAACCCTGCAGACAGCTTCGTGGCTTTTGATGTCGTTGAATACAGCGAATTGACCGAAGAAAAATTTGACGAACAAGTTAATTCGCGACTTGATAAGCTTGCAGCCGATCTCGATTACGACGACGCCGATGCGCTCAAAGAAGCTTATGAAGCCAATCCCGACAGCTTCACAGACAGAACCGACGGAAAAGAACTTATTTACTATCACTTCTCCCTCTTCGATGATGACAGCTATAATTCTTATGATGCTGATTATTCGGATGCAGAAATTGATCCGTACAGCGATTACAAAGCAAGTGATTATACCACTGAAGTCGCTTACCTGCGTTACAATAATGCAGGCGCCACAGAAGGCCGCATTTACTACGATACTTTCGTAAACTATGCAGCGAGCGAAATCGCCGTTTCCACTACCACTGAGGAAGAAGAAGAGACCGAGGATACTACAACAACCCCTAACGATCAAAATGTGTGGCTGCTTATTGTATCTATCGTTCTCGCTGTTGTACTCGTATTCACAATGCTTGCTTTGCTCCTGCGTAAACTTCTTGCAAATGTCCGCGTAAAAGGACCTCGTGCAGATCGTAAAGGCCCTTCGTATGACAATAAGCGCAAACGGTATATCCGCAAGCTTCGCTTAGAAGAAGCAGAGCATGACGAAAACGCCAACGATGTTTTGCCGGATGAAGATGAGATCTCTGAAGAGGATATTTACAAAGTAGATATGCCTGAGGAATCCGAAATCAAAGAAGCAGACGCGGAAGCAGAAAACGAAGAATCCAACGACACGGATGACTCGAATAACAACGGCGAAAACGCCTAAATCAAAAAATAAAAACGTGTAACGTTTAAAACTATGAGGTCCGAAAGCAAATGCTTTCGGACCTCATAGTTTCTATACATCCGATTCACGCGACCATCCTACGATCTTTTCTTAAACAGTTTATTTGTTTTTCAATTTATCTATTTGACATGATCAATGATTTAAATATTTCATAATTTTTATATAAGAAGCGCGCTCGGTAATACC
>CABQND010000016.1 GCA_902465495.1 uncultured Eubacteriales bacterium | reverse complement strand
GACAGGCGCCGCCTTGCTAAAAGCAAGGCGGCGCCTGTCTGTTTGTAAAAATGAATCACAAATTTTCGAGGAAATAATTGATAAACATCGGAGTAATGACTCCTGCGTAGCCTTCGGACTGCGGATGCAGGTTATCGCTTTGCATATAGCAGGCGACGTCGATATATTCGGCATTGAAAACATCGATAATGCCGATATCCCATTTTTCGGCAAGCAGGCTGAGCGTGCCGCTGATATACTCTGCGTATTTCGCCCGTTTTCCCCAACTTTCTTCGAGAGGGCAGGTATAGAAAATTACTTTCGTGTTCGGAGAAAGAGCGCGCGTCATGGCGATGATGTATTCGATTGCGCCGGTAAGAGACTGTTGATTCATATCGGCGGGGTCAGTAGAGTCGCTGATTTCTCCGACGGGCACTCCTTGTGAAAAGTCGTTTGTGCTCAGCTGAACTACAAGCGCGTCGGGTTCGTTATCAAAATCAAAATTATCGTAGCGTGCCACGTAGGAGGAAGTATTGGAGAAATTTGCGAGCGTGGTCCCTGAAATTGCTTCTTTTTGATACGTATTTCCGGTAAGGTCAGCAATTTGTTCCACGTAGGAGCTGCCGTCGGTATTTCCGCCGTGGCCGCGGGTGATGGAAGAGCCTAAATAGAAAATAGTTTTATCTGCAAGCGGATGTTTTGCAAGTGTTTCATATCCGTAAATGGAAGAAGTTGTGATTTTTAGGCTGTACAGGTTGAGGGTGCATTTGTGTGAATCCGCTCCAATGTTGGTGAAAGTAAAAAAATCCTGTCCCGTAACGGCGCGGATCTTGTCGTTGAGTTCGCGAGATGCCGCGGCGCTGTCGTCGATCTTGGTGATGTTGGCCTGATTGACGTTGAGACTGGACAAGTGTTGTTCCGTGCCGCCATCCACGGAAAGCAGGTATTCACCGTTTTTATAGGAGAAAGAATATTCGTGTTCTTCGCTCATTGTAGAGGAAGATACATTCCAACAATAATTAAAATATTTGTTGTCGATATTCACGCCGATAAAAAGCACGTTGTTGCCTGCGTTAATTCCGAAATAAACCCTGCCGGACGGCGTAAGGTAGCCGGAGGTAAGGAACTGTCCGCCGCCCGATCCTCCGGGGAGCAAAGTACCTTGCAGATCGACCTGCCAGCTTGCGTCTTCGCCGATGGGCATCACGGCGGGAGTATTCAGGGCAAGGACGGCGGTATTCAGTTTTACGCTGTTTCCGTCGGACGAAACAGTTCCCGATACGATATCGGCGTCATAGTTTCGTCCGTAGGATACAATTGCATATTCGTGCGTGCTGGCAAGAATTCCCGAAGCCATGTCGCTCATCCATTGTTCCTCGCTGCCGGTATAGGAAGGGTTTTGTTCGAGATAAAGTTCATATGCCGATTTCCCGTCCGTGCCGTTTGTCCCGTTTGTGCCATCCGTGCCGTTTTCACCGTCTTTTCCGATCTGAACGTCTGTCTGTTCGCCATTGACGATCAGATACCCGTCTTCGCTGACGGAAACGTCCAAAGACGATTCGCCGCAAGCGGTGAGCCCGACCAGGCAGAAAACAAAACAAATGCAAATAATAATGATTTTTCGAAGTGTTTTCATTTATTTTCTCCTTATAATAATATCAAAATAAATTAAAGTCAATATAATTATAATCCCAATTCAAATTTAAACAATGGGGAAAAATAATAAAATAATTAGGATTCCACGCATTTTTGGAATGAAATAAATTAGAACTCAGTTTTTTTGATGATTTTGTAAAAAAAAGAAATGGTGAAAAATTTAAAAAAGGTATTGACAACGTAATCGTTCTGTGATATTCTCTATATACAGGATTAACGTTAATCTTTCCAAAAATTTCCGAATAGAAAACAGGTGGAAAAAATGGTTTGCAGGTTAAAAGACATAGCGGCGGCGCTGAACATTTCGGCGAATACAGTTTCGTGCGCATTGAAAGGGACGGGAAAGATGTCGGACGAATTGCGTGTACGAATCAAGAAAAAAGCTGCGGAAATGGGATATGTATCCAATCTGAGCGCGAGTGCGTTGCGTACGGGGTACAGCAAGGCGATCGCGATCGTGTACGATAATAATTTCAATCCGTACTATTCGATTATGACTGGGCTTTTGCAGAAGCGGTTTTCGGTAGAAAAATACGATGTGATGATTTTTTCGGATTGGAGTCACCGCGGTCTTTTGAGCGCGGACATGGTTCGGCAGATGCTGGCGCGAGGAATTGACGGCATCGTATCTTTTTTGGATGCGGAGGAAGAAGCGTACGAACTCATTGAAGCGACGGGCAAGAAGTTGTTTGTTCTGGGCAGGGAAGCAACGCGGCCGGGGGTAGAAACAATATTAACGGATGACGAAACGGGCGCATATATCGCTACGAAATATCTTATAGATAACGGACATCGCGATATTTTGTATTTCACGGTAAAACTTTCGATTTCCTGCGCGCAAAGGCGGTTGGACGGTCATTGCCGTGCATTGGCGGAGGCAAAAATTCCTTTCCGAGAAGAAAATGTGCTTTGTTTAGAAAAAGATGGGGCAAGTGCTCGTGAAATGGTTGCAACTGCGGCAGCGCGCAAATTGTCGTATACTGCAATTTTTTGTTTTAATGACATGTTTGCACTAGCGTCCATGATGCAATTAGGAGAATATGGGATTCGTGTACCGGAAGATATATCTGTGATCGGATATGATCATGTGGAATCGCATTATTTTCTTCCGATCGGGCTTACTACCATAGACACGGATAAGGTGGGCATGGTGGATATAGCAGTTCGGAAAATGGTTGCGATGCTGGAAGGGAAAGAAGAGCCGCAGATGACGCTTGCTCCGCCGCGGTTGATTGTCGGCAAAACGGTGGCAAAAGTCAACTGATTGTTTTTGCAGATTTTAAGGGGAAAGAGCGCAAGGAATGATTGCGCAAGGAGGATTTTATGAGAAGAGCTTTAACTTTGCTGCTTGCTTTTTTATTGGTTTCAGGTATGTTGTTGGGAGCAGTTGCCTGCAATTCAGGAGAAAGTGCAAACAACAAGCCGATGCTGAGCGTTGCGCAGGCGGCGCTGTATTGTGACCTCGGTGAAAGTGTGACGCTGCCGGCAGCGACGGCGGAAGATGAAAGGGACGGGGATATATCCGCGTCCGTAAAAGTGGCCGTGTATCAGGGAGAGACGGTCGCGCTTGCGGAAAGTGCCGGTAATGTAGAGCAGACATTCACGCCGTCTGCGGCAGGGGACTATGTCGCGCGCTACGTTGTAAAAAACAGTGCAGGCGTTTCTTCGGATATAAAAGAAGTCAACATTTCGGTGGGTGAAGTCCCTACATATACCGAAGGCAAACCGACGATCACGGTAGATACCTCGGCGGACAGTTCCACGTCTGCAAATGTGACGTTGCGCGCGGCGACGGGTGCGTCCGCGGCGGGGGCAGATCTTTCCTCGAATGTGCGGGTTGCGCTTTATGATTCCAAAAATGTTACAAAGTTTGAGGGGGCGGGCAATGTCGCACAAACAGTAGAGGGGCTTGCCGACGGCACATATACGGTAATATATACTCTTGAACATGAGGGCAGAAGCGCGGAGCCGGCGCAGTATATCCTGACTGTTGCTACGGGCGGGGATTTAAAACCTTTCCTTTCGGCGCCGCTGACAGACGTCACGGTGTTTGAAGGAGAAAACGTTTCGATCTCGACGGCGAACGCGAGTGATCTCATCGACGGTGATCTGAGCGACAAGGTCGAATACCGTATTGAAAAAGCGGACGGTACACAGGTCGTTGCGAAGACGGCGGCAACCGAGCTCTCTTCGTATACTTTTGAAGAGGCGGGCGAATATAAGGTAATCTATTCCGTCGTGAGCGAGCGCGGGTTGGAAGCAGATGAAGTCGGGTTTGACGTACATGTCGTTGCGCCAAAATCGGGAGACATCGTTTTGGACGGCGTGGTCGATGAAGGAGCATATCTTTCTGTGCCCGCATACCGCGGGGGGATCGGCGGAAATGTCTTGTATCGTTTCTATTCGGACAGCGAAGCTCTGTACATCGGTGCAATTGTTTCCGATTACAGTCTCATCCGTGGCGACGGAACGGATGCAACGACAAAATTGAATTTGTCTGACGGGCTGGAGTTTTATTTTGATCCGGGCGACACCAACAAAGATCTCATTACTTCGACGAATAGCTTCCGTATTCGCGTGGGGGTGGACGGGACAACGGCTTCGTACGTTGCCAATACGGCCAATGACCAATGGAAGGCGGGTTCGTTTGATCTATCGGACAAAGTTGCCATAAAAACAAACGGTACGCTTTCGGTCAACGGGCAGACAGCGTCGGACGCTTCGGAATTGATGGATGAAGATACAGGGTACACAGTGGAGATTCAATTGCCTTGGTCGTTTTTCGGCTATGACGGTGCGCCTTCCGAGGATGCGGCATACGGGAAAGATTATATTCGCATCGGACTGGGGCAGCGCGACGTTAAGCATACGCAGATCCGCAGTGGATTTTATCAGATGAACAGTGCGAATGCGGCGCAGGGTGCGAACAATGTTTTCTATAACGGCATGAATTTCGGCGGACGTCCGAAGGTTGCGACGGAGGGGTTGCATCCCGGGTTCTACTCTTATCTGTACCTCACGGGTGAGTCGCTGGGTATTGATCCGGTGTCATATGAGGAAGATGTCGTGCTGGACGGCTTTATGGAAAACAGTTTTTGGGCGGATGCGCAGGCGATTCCGTTCAATACGACATCCCAAGGTGCGGCGGTAACGGCGAAGATCAAAGTTACGCAAAGCGGTGTGTTTGTCGGGGTTTGGATCGACGACGGGCAGGTCGTATCGGATGCCCGCAGTTTTCTGAATAATTACGGCATCAACTGCAACGACAGCATTGATATTCGCATCACGGTGAACGAGGAGCGGACGGAAGATGCGCTCATCGTGGCGACCGACAAACGCATCACGGATAGTAAGATCGTCATTCTGGACGCGAGCGGTGCGGCGTACATGCAGATGCTTCAACCGGTGGGCTTATCGCGTACGCTTGTACAAAAGCCGTTTGCGTACGGAGTCATGGTGAACGGTACAGTCGGACGGTCGGCTCACAACGATCTGTGGACGGATTCCAATACGTTCATTGCGGATAAGAATGTGAGTGATATCGATTCCGGCTGGGGCGTCGAGATCTTCATGCCGTGGAGCACGCTCAATATGTCCGCGCCGAATGAGGGTGACGAAGTGGAGATCGGCTGTTTGCTTGCGATCTATGACCGCGGCACGGATTTAACGAACACTTCGTGGATTTACGGATTAAGTAAGGAAAACGGTACAGGTGCAACACCGAATAAACCGAATACCTATTATATGGTGAACACGACGATTTAAGGAGGAGCGGGGATGAAAAAAATATTGGCGGCCATGCTCTGCTGTATAATGGCAATGCTGACTCTTTTTGCTTGTGCTCCCGCGGCGGAAAAATCGCAAGAGGATAGCGTTAAGCAGGAGCAGAACGTTTCGCAGGGAACAAACGGCGATGCGGACAGTCCGCAAAGCGCCGGCGTCGGAACAGTAGCGGTTGATGCGGCGATCCTGACGTCGGAGACGAAATCGTATGTGCGGCAGGATGCGGGCGTGCCCGCATCGGAAAGATATATGTTTACGGCAAAAGTTGCGCTGGACGGAACGGGAAACGATTATTATTTCGGGCTGAGTGCGGGCGGCAATTCGATTCCGCAGAACATGGATTTTGTTTACGCATCGGCGAACGGCGGAGAGCTGGCGAGCTACGCAACTTTATACAATGCCGAAAAACGATACGACCTCGGATATCGGCATATGTTCACGTGTGAAGGGAATCCGACCACAGGGATGGAACTTTCCGTGATCCGTGACGGAGCGCAGTTTTATTTTGTCTGCGACGGCGCGTTGATGCAGATTCGTGAGTTTGATATCCGTGCGACCGTTCCGGGGTTTGCGGTTTATAATTGCACGGCGGTGTTTGAAGATGCTGTGTATACCGATGATTCTTCCGCCATTGATGAAGCGATCGAGGAATGCATGGCGCAGGCACCGAACGGCGGAGTCGGGTATTGTTATTCCAATTTTGCGGGGCTCGTGTTGGACAGCGATTCGGTGATTTTCCCCGATGAGGCAGTGCAGAAACCTTTTGAGTACACACGGACTTCTTTTTCCGGTGAATATACGGGCGATGTCACGGTTTCCTTCACGACGTCCGGGTTAAAACCGAACTCTGCTTACGATACATCAGGGAATATGTGGCCTAAAATAGCGCTTCTGATCAGTTATGAAAACGGGTATGAAGATATGCTCTGCATCGGCGTAGGGAAGAAACAGGATCGTGTGGAAACATTCTTATTTACAGATTTTACGCAGTGGCATAATCATGCAGACTTTACGGGTGACATATCGACGGAGAGCGTGATCGACCGTGAGGGGGACATTGAATTCCGTATCGAAATCAGCGATATGGGCAGCTTTAAAGCGTACCGCATTTATGTAAATGATGCTTTGTTTGCGTTGCGTTCGTCCAAGTCGTACGGCCCCATGACATTCGGTTTTGCGAGTGAATATGCCGCAGGCCAGATAAAAGACTTCAAAGTGGAGCCGCGGGAGGTGCAGGCATGAAAAAACTGAAATGGTGCATGTTGGCGCTTATTTTTGCAATTGCGTTTTCCGCGGCGGCTTGTGCAAATGACGCACAGCCGCCCGCGATCGAGACGATCGAAGGGGAAAAAGCATATACCCTGACTTTATCGGAAACAGAGATTGCAGGTTTTACGGATACAGAGACCTATTTGCCCGTTCCCACCGCAAAAGACGGAACGGGGGCGGATGTGACCGACCGCGTGAAAGTGGAAGTGCTGTATGCAGACGGGAGGGTGCAGTCACCTGCGCACCGTTATTCGCTCTACAATGCTTTCGTTGCGAACGAATCGGGAAACTATATCGCCGCATATTCGGTGGAAAATGAAGAAGGCAAGGTCATGGCGCGAGCGACGGCTTCTGTGTCGATCAATGACATTCCGATCACGGATGCAGGCATCGAGATCGACGGCGTAGCGGACGATGCTGCATATTCGCTTATGCCGGCATATTCGACGGGCGTAAACGGAAATTTGACCTTTAAATATCATTTCGCCGAAGAAGGAATGTACATTGCGGCGGATGTAAAGGATACGCAGCTGATTTACAGTGACTATGTGGTTTCGCGCTTTACGCAGAGCGACGGGTTTGAAATTTATATGAATCTTTCCGGCGAGGATGGGGATCTGCTGAATGAAAGTTGTTTTAAGATCCAGGTGAACGTGAACGGGCTTGTCCGCGTTTACGGAGCGTCGGAAGGAAAAGTTATATATGAGTTGAACGAGCGCATCGCTCCTGAATACAAGTTGCAGGTTCATGGGACAAAGACAAAAGTTTCCTGCGAGTCCGATCTCAGTTATTATGATAAGGATACGGGCTACACGTTCGAAGCGTATTTTTCCTACGCGCAACTTGGTATCGAAAGTGTTCCCGATGCGATCGGGATAGCCTTTACGCATCGCGACGTGTCCAGTGCCAATCCTTCCCTGATCAACGACGGAGCGCAGGCAAACCAACTCTTCTGTGATGTCGATCTTCCCGACAATGTGACGCAGATCATTCTGGATAACGGCAAGACATATGATTTGGAAACATACGAAACGTATGCTATTACGGCGCTGTACAACACGCTGTATTTGCGCGGCGAGCATAAGGGCATAGCGGCACCGCAGGGCGCATATAGCGTTTTTGTTGACGGAAACGCGGATGAGAGCGCCTGGGAAAATGCCGAAACGTTGTCGCTTGGCGACGGAAAAGCGTCGATCAAGGCGTTTACGGATGAAAGCGGGCTGTATGTCTTTGTCGCAGTGAACGACAGCGCGATCGCAGCCGGAAACAATGGGAGCATATACGGCGGGGACTGCGTGCAGCTTCGTATCGCAGCGGGGGAGACGCTTGTGTCCGATACTCTTCCCAAGGGAATGCAAAAAGGAGATCGTATTGTGACCGTTGCACCGGATGGGAGAGTGGAAAAAAGCTATCTCAATCCTGCTTCTTTGCTCTTTGTCGGAGGGTTTGATGCCGCATATGCTGTTTTGGAAACAGATACAGGTTATGCAGTCGAATTCTTTATTCCGGCATATTCGCTCGGTGTGGCCGAAGGCGAGTCGGTCGGGATCTGCGTCGGCGTGATCGATGCGGAAGAAGGCGTTCCCGCGTCGGTTTCCGATTTTATCTATTCAAGCGCTTGCGATGTCCCGTCCGGATATCGTATAATAGGAGGGTAAGGGGATGAAAGGATTCCAATGGAAAAACGGAAAGCTCTGCATCGATAATTATTATCTGCGCACGGCGCTCCTCGTGCTGTTTGCGTGCATATATGCGCTGATGCTCTTCGCGTGGCAGATTTCTTTTCCTGCCCAGGCGTCTGCAAGCAAGCCGACAAAAGCAAAAAATGTCATTATGATCCAAACGGACCATGAGCTTTCATATCTGCACGGGACCGAGGATGATACGTATAATATTCTTCGCCCCAATTATGATGAGTTCCGCGCCGAGTCGGTGGATTTTGTCAATGCGAAATCCATCAACCCGCTGTGCAGTCCCGCGCGCCGTACGATGCTGACGGCCGTATATCCGCACGAGCACGGCATTACCACCAACTCGACGGGGCTTGCTCCCAATCCGAATATTGACACCATCTATGACGTTCTCCTTGAAAACGGATTCGGAGCCGAAAACATTTATTTTTACGGGAAGACGCATTGGAGCGGGAGCCTTGCGAACGACACGCCGCAGACGGCGTACGGCGTGCAGGGCTGGTCGACGGTGGGTTACGGTCAGCCGTACAAGACGCAAAAATACAAGGACTATCTTGCGGACAACGATTATTTTGGCTCTGATGAGCGCGAACCGGTCATGACGCTGATCGGGCCTCCGCTGTATGTCAATCCTGCTCTCAAAGAGGGTGACACCTTCAACATTGCGAACATGAACATCATTACGGGCAACTATTTCGGGATCATGAAAGCGCCCAAAGAATTCCATGAAGCGTTTTTCCTGGCAGATATGGTCAACGAGCAGTTGGAAGAGCTTGCGCAGGCGGACAACGATCATCCCTTCGTGATGTCTGTGAACACGTGGGGGCCGCACCACCCGTACTATCCGACGCAGGAATACGTCGATTTATACACGGACGAGAATGGGGTGATCGGCGGCAACATCGAGGAATATCCTTCGTTTTACGATGAATTCATCAATAAACCCGAAGTTTACGCTTGGGATCAGCAGGCGGCGAACAATCCGAATCTTTCCGTGCCAAACGAAAAGACATGGGAGGAATTTCGCAAGTACATGGCAATAGCATATGCGCAGACGACACTGGTGGATGATGCGATCGGCACCATTCTGGACACGATCGAAGCGACGGGGCTGGCGGAAGACACGGTCGTGATCTGGACGAACGATCACGGCGACGCGCTCGGTTCGCACGGCGGGCATGCGGACAAGGAATGCTACATGATCGAGGAGATTTTGGATGTCAACATGACGGTGCGCGACCCCGATTTTGCGGATCTTGCAGGGACTGTGAACACTTCCTATGTCAACACGGCGGATGTGCCTGTAACTATGCTGGACGTAGTAGGCCTGGCGTTTCCTGACGATGTGGCGGGCATGAGTCTTCTCGATCTGATCGACGGAAGCGCGCAGCCGCGCGAATACATGGTTTGTGAAACCAACGGACATTTCACCGATACGCGGGCACGAACGGTATATTATGACGGGTTCAAATATACCTATTATTACGGAGACATAGACGAGCTTTACGATCTGGAAAATGACAAGCATGAAATGAACAATCTCATTTATGAGCCGGAAATGCAGGGGCGGATCGCAATTATGAAGAGAATGCTCCGCGAATGGCAGATCGAAGAAAAGGATAACATTCCTCTCGTGAACCTATAAAATGAGGAAAGGCATGAAAAAGCAACCGAATATCGTGATGATCCTGTTAGACCATCAACTATTTTACCGCCACGGGGCAGACGGCGGCGCGCAGGTGCGCCGCCCTTGCTTCGACGGGTTTAAAAAGGAGGCGACTTTTTTTGAAGACGCCTTCTCTGTCTGTCCGCTGTGCGGACCTGCGCGCCGTTCCATGCTGGACGGATTGTATCCGCACAAGCACGGGCAGGTACGCAATGAAATGAAGCCGATGGGTGAAGAGACCTATTTCGACTGTTTGCGCCGCGCGGGGTATGACTCGTATTATTTGGGGAAATGGCATGCGGGAAAAGGCAACGCCCAATCGCTGGGAAATAAGGGTTTTTCGGCGGAAGGGTACGGCAATCCCTATCTTTTGGATGATTATAAAGCATATCTGAAAGAGCGCGGGTTGGAAAGCCCGAAAGGATATGTACATTTCAGCGAATCCGATCGTCAGTATTTCAAGGAGGGAGAAGTTGCCGATCTTGCGGGATTTCCGTTTTTGTATACATATACTTTCGGAACGCTCTTAACGCCTGCGGACACACATGAATGTTTTTATCTTGCAAACCGGGCGTGCGAACAGATCGAGCGATTGGCGCAGGAGGGGAACGGGCGTCCGTTTGCACTCCGCGTAGATTTCTGGGGGCCGCACCAGCCTTATTTCCCCACGCAGGAATATCTCGACATGTACGACGAATCGGAAATTTCCATGTACGGGAGCTTTTATGACGATTTGGAAGACAAACCTCCCATCTACCGTTTTGAAGACGGATATTCTCTGTCAAAGGACAAGCAGCTGATCATTCCCAATCCGCAGAGCGAGGCGAACTGGAAAAAGATGCTGCGCTATGCCTATGCGCAGAATACGATGTGCGATGCGGCGGCGGGGAGAATCATTGACGCGCTCAAACGCTGCGGTTTGTACGAAGATACGATCGTCATCTGGTCAGCCGATCACGGCGACGCGCTCGGTTCGCACGGCGGTCATATTGACAAGAATTGTTATCTTTCGGAAGAGATGATCCGCGTTCCGCTCGCGGTGCACGACCCTTCCGCGGGGCAAGGTACGGTATCTCGCGCGAACGTATCCAATCTGGATATCCCTGCGACCATCGCCGATTACTGCGGGTCGCCTTTTGAAAGCGAGATCGATGCGCAGTCACTGCGTCCCTTCGTTGAGGGTAAGAAAAAGCGGGGCAGAAAATATTTTGTTTCGGTAAGCCACGGGCATTTTCAGTGGCATATCGCCCGCGCGGTGTGCAAAGGGCGGTACCGCTACATTTACAACAAGGACATGACCGAAGAGTTATACGATCTTCAAAAAGATCCTTACGAGCTTTGCAATCTCTGTGACGATCCTGCGCATGCCGAGGTGAAAGAGGAGTTGATCGGCTGTCTGAACGAGTGGCGCGAAAAATACAAAGACAAAGAATATTGAGGGAAACGGAATGCTCAACCTTCTCATCAAGCCCGCATCCAGCCTTTGCAATATGCGGTGCAAATATTGCTTTTATCATGACGAATCGGCGCATCGCGATGTAGCGTTTCGCGGCATCATGCAAAAAGAAACGGCGGATGCCCTCATTGAAAAGGTATTCGAATGTGAAAAACAGTCTGTTTTGTTTGCGTTTCAGGGCGGGGAACCGACACTTGCGGGGCTCGATTTCTTTAAGGCGTTTGTGGCAAAAGTGCGCCAAACGAATAAAAATCGCGTGCCGGTGCAGTACACGTTGCAGACGAACGGGCTGACGATGAACGACGAATGGGCGCAGTTTCTGCGCGCAAACAAATTTCTTGTGGGGCTTTCGTTCGACGGAGCGATCAAGGTACACGATAATTTGCGCATCGATGCGGCAGGAAAGGGTACATACCGCCGCGTAGTGCAGGCTTCGCGGGTAATGGATAAATACGGAGTCGATTACAATATTCTCGCGGTAGTTACGCCCGACGTCGCGCGAAACATCGACAAAGTCTATGCGGAGATGAAAAAGCGGGGATTTCGGTATTTGCAGTTCATACCCTGTCTGAATCCGCTCGACTGCGATGAGATACTCGAATACACACTGACGAACGAAGATTATAAATATTTTTTGAAAACGTTGTTTTCGCTGTGGTATAAAGATTTTATGGCGGGCGAGTATTACAGTATACGGTATTTCGATAACCTGTATTTTCTCTTTGACGGCAAGGGCGCGGAGCAATGCGGCATGCAAGGGCACTGTAATATACAGTTTGTCGTGGAAGGGGACGGGGCGGTGTACCCGTGCGATTTCTACTGCCTGGATGAATACCTGCTCGGCAACATCCGCGAAAAGAGTTTCCGGGAGTTGTTCGCTTCGGCGGCGGGGCAGAAATTTTTAAAGAGTTCTGCCGGTTTTGACGGGGAATGCAAAACATGTCGTTGTTTTTCGTTATGCAGGAGCGGCTGTCGCCGCTATAAATGGGAAGGCCGCTACATCTATTGTGATGCTTTCCGTGCGTTTTACGAGGATCTGGAACAAAAACTTCCTTTGGTCCGAAAAAAATTGCAAGAGCGCGGCGCGCGAAGATAAAAATTTCGAATCCGTTCGGAAACGAACGGATTCGCGCATGTTCCGGATTAAAATAACAGGAGGGCGTATGGAGAAAAAAGAGGAAAAAAACAAAAAGATTTGGCTTCGTGTCTTTTTTCTGTTTATGAAGATCGGTTTGTTTACGTTTGGCGGCGGCTATGCAATGATCGGGCTTATCCGAAGAGAAATCATTGACCGACGCAAATGGATCACGCCCGAAGAGTTCACCGACATGATCGCCGTGTCCGAATCGACGCCCGGGCCGCTTGCGATCAACAGTGCGACGTACGTCGGCTATAAAGTCGGGGGATTTTTAGGCGCATTGTTTGCAACGATCGGTGTCGTGATCCCGTCTTTTGTCATTATTTTTGTAATTTCGCTTTTCTTGGAGCGCTTTCTTGAATTTAAGGTGGTGGCGGCGGCGTTTCAGGGCATTCAGGTCGCGGTCGCTTTTCTTATTCTGTCGGCGGGAATAAAGCTGTTCCGTGAGCTTCACAAAAATCGACTTACAGTCGCCATAGCGATAATTGTATTTTGCATTATGATCGCTTTGGATGCGCTTTCTTTATCCTTTTCGTCTATTTGGTTTATTCTGATCGGAGCGGGTGTCGGGCTTGCCTTTTATATCGTGGCGCGCATAAAGCGTTGCCGCGAACGAACGGCTCGGGCGTCGGACGAGCAGAGCCTGCCTACGGCGCAGGAAAATTTGCCGCAAACAGAGGACTTTTCGAAAAGCGCGGAAGAAGAAAAGGATGAGGAGGTGCGCTGATGGAGTACCTTACCTTATTTCTTATCTTTTTTAAGATCGGGATCGTTTCGTTCGGCGGCGGATACAGCATGTTGCCGATGATCGAGGACGAAGTGGTCGGACGCGGCTGGCTTACCGAATCGCAGCTCATGAATTTTATCGGCGTGGCGGAGTCCACACCGGGGCCGATCGCCGTAAATATTGCGACCTTTATCGGTTCGTCGCAGGCTGGAGTGTTGGGCGCTCTGTGTGCGACGATCGGGGTTGTGCTTCCGTCTTTTTTAGTCATACTGCTCATTGCTTCGCTGTTCAAGACTTTTTTACAGAATCAATGGGTGCAGGGCGCGCTCGTCGGAATTCGCGGGGTGATCGTAGGACTCATTTGCGCGACGGGGCTTTGGATGGCATTGCAGTTGTTTTTCTTTGCGGGAGACGCGGGCGCATTTTCTTTTGATTGGCGCGCGGTAACGATCGCTGCTGTACTTCTCGGAGTCAGTCTGGTCATGAAGAAATTCCGTCGAACGGCAACGCCGATCATGCTGATTTTGATTTCGGCAGCGCTGGGCGCGGTCCTGTATATGATATGAAAAATGCGGCGTCGCAAACTTGCGGCGCCGCATTTTTTATTCGTAATTATTGATACACGCTTTCTCCACGACAGTCGATGGCGACGATGCAAGGGAAATCTTCGATCTCAAAGCGGTAAACGGCTTCGCTGAGAAGGTCCGGAAAGGCGATGAGCTCGCTTTTGCGGATCGCATTTCCATACAGCGCGCCCGCGCCGCCGATGGCGGCAAAATACACGCATTTGTTTTTGACAATGGAGGTGCGCACATCTTCGCTTCGTTCGCCCTTGCCGATCATGCCTTTCAGGCCGAGATCGAGCAGGCGCGGCGCAAAAGAATCCATGCGCGCGCTTGTGGTGGGCCCGCAGCTTCCGCAGGCTTTTCCGGCGGGAGCGGGGCAGGGCCCCGCATAGTAAATGGTCTCACCGCGAAGATCAAACGGAAGTGTTTCGCCGCGGTCTAAAAATTCGCAGATTCGCTTATGCGCACAGTCTCTTCCGGTCAGGATACTTCCCGAAAGCAGAACGCTTTCGCCTGCGTGCAGGCTTTCAATAATTTCATCTGTCAAAGGTAACGTAATTTTTCGCATGGTTTTCTCCGAATGTTCGGGCGTCCCCGTTTTACAGTTCGATGCTTTCGCAACGGATGCAGTGGCACTGAATGTTCACGGCGACGGGCAGACCCGCAATGTGGGTGGGGGCCAGCTCACAGGAAACGCCGAGCGCGGTCACTTCGCCTCCGAAACCCTGCGCGCCTATGTGCAGAGCGTTGATACGCCGCAGAGCTTCTTCTTCGATTGCTGCGACGTCTTCGCGTGCATTGTGCGAGCCGGGCGCTCGCGTGAGCGCTTTTTTTGCAAGAAACGCGCAAGTATCGAATGTTCCGCCGATACCTACTCCCACATAGACGGGCGGGCAGGGTTTGCTTCCCGCAAGGCGGACGGTTTCGACGATCGCGTCGATCACGCCTTTTGTTCCTTTGGCGGGAGTGAGCATGTACAGTCGCGACATATTTTCACTGCCGAAGCCTTTGGGCAGGAAAGTGAGGCGCACTTTGTCGCCCTGTATGATCTCGGTGTGGATCGCTGCAGGGGTATTGTCTGCCGTATTTACGCGAGTGAGCGGGTCGCAGATGCTTTTGCGGAAACAGAAATCTTTATAAGCGCGCCGAATGCCTTCGTTGACGGCGTCTGTAAAGAATCCGTCCTCGATGTGTACATCCTGGCCGATTTCGGCGAGGATGACAGAGTAACCTGTGTCCTGGCAAACCGCCATGTTTTCCCGTTCTGCGGTTTGTGCGTTTTGCAGGAGTGTTTCGAGGGCGAAAGCCGCGGCTGAATCGCTCTTTTCTTTCGTGGCCGCGTCGCGCAGTGCGGCCCGGCAGGCAGGTGTAAGGTGCAGACATGCACGTTTTGCGAGATCGTACACGGCGTTTTGAATTTTTACGGCTGAAATTGTTCGCATTCCGATTGCCTCTTTTGCGTTGATTCGGTAATATTATAGCAAAAAAAATGCGAAAGGAAAAGATTTTTATTTACTAAAACAAAATTTTTCGGTATAATAATGAGCATGGATAACAAAAATATTTCTCCGCAGGGTGAAATGCGGACGGGAAGACGGAGTTTGTTTGAACAGCCGCGCAAAGTAGTCAGCGGAATGGTGTATTCGGGCGCGATCATCGGAATGCTTCTGATCTCGCTGGCATTTGCCGTTACGCTTGCCATAATTGCAGCATCCTTGCAAAAATCGGTCGACGAGATTTCACAGACAAACGCATATAAATACATGAGCTATCTTTTATATCAGCTCGTATATATTGCACTCATTCTCGTGTTCATGAAAATTTATCGGGAAAGGCCTGCAAAGTTCGGTTGGCGCAAAACGCATTGGAAATATCTCGTACTGGCCTTGCCTCTCGCGTACGGGCTTTTATTCAGCCTCAACTGGGTGAATAACCTGTTCGTGACTTTATTATCGCTGATCGGTTACACGGCGCCCTCGTCCAGTCTGCCTTCTATGGCGGGCGGTGGGATTGTGGGTGTGCTCATCGTGGTGGCGGTGCTTCCCGCTGTGTGCGAGGAGACGCTTTTTCGAGGCATTATTTTAGATGGGATCAAGGATATCGGTACGGTCGCGGCTTGTCTTCTCGGCGGACTTCTTTTTTCGGTCTTTCATCAAAGTCCTTCGCAGACGGTATATCAGTTTATCTGCGGCTGCGTATTCACTCTTGTTGCTCTGCGTGCCGACTCTCTTTTGCCCACCGTCCTGATGCATTTTTTAAACAATGCGATCATTATTTTTTCCGAGCGATTCGGCTTTTTGAATGACCTTTCGACGGGCGTACAGATCGCAATTTATGTCACATCGGGTGTCTGCCTGATCGCTTCTCTTGCGTACCTGCTGTTTTTTGATAAGAATGGCAACCGCAAAAAGGAAGGGGAAATCAAACCTTTTCTGTATCCCGCCTTGCCGGGGCTCATTCTCTGTATCGTGATGTGGATATATTCTTTAATCAGTGGAATGGCGGGCTGAAATGCAGAAGATCAACATTGTTTGCGTGGGCAAACTCAAAGAAAAGTTTTATGCGGATGCGGTTGCCGAGTACTGTAAGCGCCTCACGCGTTTTGCGCAGGTTATCGTGCGCGAGCTTCCGGAAAAGCGTACGCTTGCCGAAGAGGGCGAACTCATCCGAAAAGAGCTGCGCGGCTATACGATCGCCCTTGCGCTGGAAGGAAAAAAGTTGTCCAGCGAAGGACTTGCCGAAAAAATGCGCACGCTTTCGGACGCGGGAAAAGAAGTGACATTTATTATCGGTTCTTCCTGCGGTTTGGACCAAAATGTCAAGAACGCATCGGACTTTTTGTTGTCATTTTCAGACATGACCTTTCCGCATCAGCTCATGCGCGTGATTTTGTGTGAGCAAATTTATCGTGCGTTTATGATCAATGCGGGGAGCGAATACCATAAATAAGAGATACAGACAAGCAACTTTTTTTGGGTGTTGTCGTACAATAGACGTATGGATATTGTACGGAAAACTTACGAATTCTATCGGAAATACAGCGGTGAAAAAAGGATTTTAGGCGCGAGTTCGTGCGGGCTTCCGATTGTAGCATTATTTGCGGGAAGGCACGAATTTCCGCAGATCATCGTGCAATGTGCGATACACGCGCGCGAATGGGTGACTGCGATGCTTGTGCCCGAACTGCTTGCGAGGGGGACCCCCCGCGGCGGAGTATGGTTCGTGCCGCTCGCCAATCCCGACGGCGTTTCAATCAGCATTGGCGGCGAAAAATTTTTAAAACAATTGCCCGCTGAACGCGGGCGACGATTTTTCATTGTGGAAGTCGAATGCGAACGGTGTCGATCTCAATGTGAATTTTTCAGCGGGATGGGGCACGGGGGTACAGAACGTGCGTTTTCCCGCGCCTGCAAATTATATCGGATCTCGTCCGTTTTCGGAGGCGGAAACGCGCGTACTGCGCGATTTTACTTTGCAGGTCAAGCCGGACGCGACCCTTTCGTATCATACGAAGGGGGAGGAGATTTACTGGGAATACGGTCAAAAAGGAGAAGCTCTTTTTCGTGATCAAGGCATTGCGCTTGCTCTTGCGGAAGAGACGGGATATTGCGTGAAGCGAATAACAGGCAGCGGCGGCGGATACAAGGACTGGTGCGTGCGGCATTTAAAAATACCCGCATTTACGTTGGAGGCAGGACGAGACGAGTTGTCGCATCCGCTGGGCGAATCGGAATTTTGGGAGATATTGCAAAAAAATCAGGACGTTTTGCGGAGGCTGTCGGCGGAACTTTGCGAACGCAGGTGAACGGAGGACAAATGGAGGATAAGGAAAAATTCATGCGAGCGGCGCTGCGCTGTGCAAAAAGAGGTTTGGCGCAGGGTGAGGTGCCTGTCGGTGCGGTCGTTGTATGTGACGGAAAGGTCGTTTCAACGGGGTATAACCGCCGCACGAAAACGCAGATGGCTTCCTCACATGCAGAGATGTACGCGATCGACCGCGCCTGTAAAAAATTCCACAGCTGGCGGTTGCCTGAATGCGATCTGTACGTGACATTGGAGCCTTGCCCGATGTGCATGGGGGCGGCGCTCAACGCGCGCGTGCGTAAAATTTATTTCGGTGCTTACGAACAAAAAGGCCGCTCGATGACGGACGAGCTTGCGGCGAGCAATTTGCTGAATCATTGTGTGGAGGTAGAGGGAGGCGTGCTGGAAGAAGAATGTTCCGCGATCCTTTCGGGGTTTTTTCGTTCGATGCGGGAGCGTGCGAAAAATGTGCAGGATGCTTCGGCGGAAAAAACGGATTGATTTCTTTTTGACGGAATTGTAAATCGCGGGGCAAAACGGTTGACTAATTTATACAAAAAAATTACAATATTATTGCATGGTTGTGCGGCGGGGGAAACCGGGCGCACCGTGCAGGCCGAAGCCATTTGCGGCGAGGCCGACAGGGGAGGCAGAACAATAACGTTTTGCCGGCTTTTTTTAACAATTTAAAAGCCGGTGTACTCAATTTGGCAAACAAGCGCGTTTTACGCGCCGAATAGCATCTATTTTCGGAGGTACACATGATAACTCACGGCAACGAGATCAAACTCTTTGCGGGCAATTCCAACCGCCCTTTGGCGGAGGCGATCGCCAAGAAGCTCAATACGGAGCTGGGAAGCGCGGAAGTCGGGAAATTTTCGGACGGTGAAACGGCAGTCCATTTGGATGAAACCGTGCGCGGCAGGGATTTGTTTATTATTCAGTCGACATCCGCACCCGTAAACGATAATCTGATGGAACTGTTGATCCTGATTGATGCGGCGCGCAGAGCAAGCGCCGGGCGCATTACGGCAGTTATGCCCTACTTCGGATATGCGCGTCAGGACAGGAAAGCGCGTTCGCGCGATCCGATCACTGCGAAGCTTGTTGCCGACCTTATCACTGCTGCCGGCGCAGACCGTATTCTTACGATGGATCTGCACGCGGCGCAGATTCAGGGCTTTTTCAATATTCCGCTCGATCATCTGCTCGGCGGGCCGACGTTGTATAATTATTTCCGCGCGAAAAAGATCATTGACGAGAATTTTGTTGTGGTATCGCCGGACATCGGTTCGGTGACGCGCGCGAGGAACGTCGCGATGAAGCTGAATTGTCAGATGGCGATCATCGATAAGCGCCGTCCCAAGGCGAACGTGATGGAAGTCATGAATATCATCGGCGATATCGAAGGCAAAAAATGCCTGATGGTCGACGACATGATCGATACGGCGGGTACGATCTGCCAGGGTGCGCAGGCGCTCATCGATCACGGTGCGAAGGAAGTATACGCTGCCTGCACGCACGCGGTATTCTCAGGCCCTGCGATGGAGCGTCTTGAAAAGGCGCCGATCAAGGAGCTTGCGATTCTCAACACCATCGATTTGCCGCCGGAAAAGAAGCTGGACAAAATCAGCGTGATCTCGGTTGCGGACATTTTTGCCGCGGCAATCGAAAATGTGTATCTCGACAAGCCGATGTCCAAGATCTACGATTGATCTGTTTGGGCGGAGAAAATAGAAAACAGTCGTGCCCGGATACCGGCACGCATGAACTGAATTTACGTACGATTTTGCCGCGTTTTGAAAAAAACGCGGCGTTCGTGCGTTCAGGATATCTTTTTACGGGCAGGGCGCTGCACCGATTAAAAATTTGCGAGGAACGGATATGTATCTGATCGTGGGGCTGGGAAATCCCGAAAAAAAATACGAAACGACTTTTCACAACATGGGGTTTCTCGCGATCGGCGAGATGGCGGATAAACTCGGGGTCAAATTTAAAAAGAAAGAGTGTGAAGCGTCGGTAGCGGAGGCGTTTCTCGGGGGCGAGAAGGTGATTTTGGCTCGCCCGGTGACGTATATGAACGCGAGCGGTCGGGCGGTCAAGCAGCTTATGTCCAAATACAAAGTTGCGCCCGAAAACCTGCTTGTCATTTATGATGATTTTGACCTTCCCAAGGGTAAGATCCGCATCCGTGCGTCGGGCAGTGCGGGAACGCACAACGGGATGCGCAGTATCATCGGGGAGATCGGAACGGGTGAGTTTGCGCGTATCCGCATCGGGATTAAGGATCCGGAAGTCAACATTCCGATCATAAACTATGTGCTTGCAGACATTCGTCGCGAAGATTATCCTCTGTTTGCCGAAGCTTGTTCGCAGGCGGCGGACGCGGCGATTGAATTTGCGCAAGGGAAAGAGATCGGGCAGGTCATGACGCAGTTTAACGGGAAATAACGCCTTGCGCCCGCGAATTTTCGGGCAGCGGGAGAAGAAATATGCCAAAAGGTTTTTTTAATCCGCACAATTTAGGAGGCGAATATCTCGACCTCGAAGAAAATATCCGCCTCGGCACGCCGACGGCGGTTTTTGGCGTATCGCAGCCGCATAAGGCACTCATTGCGGCGTCTTGTCTGCCGTGTCGTGCGGTATACGTGGCGGACAATGCACAGACGGCCGCGCGCATGGCGGCGGAAATTGCGGGGCTTTCGGGCGAGGAGCCTGCTCTGCTTTGCGCCAAAGATGAGGTACTCCTTTATAAAGACGCCGTATCCAAAGACGCGTTGTTCCGCCGTTTGAATGCTCTGTGGCGCATACAGTGCGGCGCGCGCCTTGCGGTATGCGATGTGGAAAGCCTGATGCAGCTTTTTCCCGTACGTGTCGATTCGATTTCTCTGCAAGAGGGGGAAGAGCTCGATTTCTTAGGATTGCCGGCACGGCTGGTGCGGCTTGGATATACGCGTGCGGCAACGGTAGAGAGCAAGGGACAGTTTGCCCTGCGCGGCGATATTTTGGATATATTTCCGATCAATGCGGAAAACCCGATGCGCGTGGATTTTTTCGGCGATACGGTGGAAAAGATCAAACCGTATAATTTTATATCGGGAGAGCGCTTGCCGATCGTTTTTTCGGCAGACATTGTCGCGGCGACGGATGTGACCGTTTCGGCGGATGAAATCGGCCCGATGAAAGACGTGCTCTTTGGAGAACTTTCATCTTTCAAAGATCCGGGTGCCTATGAACGAGCGCAGACCATTGCGGGAGATATCGCAGCAAAGCTGGAAAACGATGCATTGTTTGGCGGTGCATCCTATCTGATGCCTCTTTTGCGCTGTTCCACGAATTTTCGGACGTTTTTCGGTGATGCACTGTTTGTGTTCGACGAATGTAAACTCATCTACGATAAAATGGACGCACTGTACAAAGAGCATGACGAGCGTTTTTCGAGTCTGCGACGGGGCGGGGAAGTTTTTTCATTCTGCCGAGGACAATACGAACCGCGGGAAAGTTTTTTGCAATGTCTTTCCTCGGTGCGTTCGGCGGCGTTGCAGACGTTTGCGTCCAAAACATATTTCTTTGAACCTTTAAAAATTTATAACTTTCATTCGACGCCGGTGGGCAGATATCTGAACGGTTTAATGAATTTTGCAAGCGATGTCAAGAGCTGGCGTGCGAACGGATACCGTGTTCTCGTGTACAGCGGCTCAGCCTCGCGCTCGCAGAAGCTTCGCGATCTTTTTGCAGACGAGTACATTCCGGTAGCAGATTGTCCTGCATCGCTCGAACTGTTGAAGGGCGTCGCAGTGAGCGACGAGGAGTTGGAGCGAGGGATCATTCTTCACGAACAAAAGCTTGCGATCATCGGAACGGGCGATCTTTACACTAAGACAACGGTCAAGAAGCGTATCCGCCGCAAGCGAAACGATATGTTCACGTCGCCCGAAGTGGGGGATTATGCGGTGCATGAAACGCACGGCGTGGGCAGGATCACGGGCACGAAGAAGATCGAAACGACGGACGGTACAAAGGAGTATATCGCCTTAGAATACCGCGGCGGCGATGTTCTGTATGTGCCTGTGGAGCAGATGGACATTTTGTCCCGTTACATGGGCGAGGAGACGCCCTCGCTGTCGAAAATCGGCGGGGCGGAATTTGAAAAAGTCAAACAGCGCGTGCGTGCATCGCTCAAGGCGATGGCGTTCGATCTGAAAAAATTGTATGCCGAGCGTTCCGAACAGCGCGGGTTTGCGTGTCTGCCGCACGCGGAAGAAATGGAGGAATTTGAATCGGCATTCGAGTTTGAAGAAACGCCCGATCAGCTCTCGTCGATCGAAGAGATCAAGGCGGACATGTGTTCAAAGAAAGTAATGGACCGTTTGCTGTGCGGGGATGTCGGGTACGGAAAGACCGAAGTTGCCCTGCGCGCGGCATATTTGAGCATATTGAACGGCAAACAGGTCGCATTGATGTGCCCGAACACAATTCTGTGCCAGCAGCATTATGAAACGGCGCTCAAACGGTTCGCGGATTTCGGCGTCAGCGTCGAAGCGCTCAATCGCTTTAAAAGCCCGCGCGACCAGGATAAGATCCTTGCCCGTCTTTCGCGCGGGGAGGTGGACCTGATCGTAGGCACGCACCGCCTTTTGTCCTCGGACGTAAAATTTAAAGATCTCGGACTTCTCATACTGGACGAGGAACAGCGTTTCGGCGTCGAGCATAAGGAAAAGATCAAGAACATGAAGACGGACGTGGACTGTCTTACGATGACGGCAACGCCCATACCGCGTACATTGCATATGTCGCTGTCGGGAATACGCGATATCAGCACGATCGACACACCGCCTTCCAGCCGTCTGCCTGTGCAGACCTACGTCGTGGAGGAAACGGAGACGCTTATCCGCGACGCATGCGTTCGTGAGCTTGCGCGCGGCGGGCAGGTTTTTATACTGTATAATCGCGTAGAAAGCATATACAGCTTTGCGGCAAAGATCGAGCAGATCGTGCCCGAGGGCAAGATTTGTGTGGCACACGGCAGAATGGATAAAACGGTGCTTGAAAACGGGATTCTGGGTTTTTACCGCGGCGAAACCAATATTCTTGTATCCACGACGATCATTGAAAACGGCATCGATTTGCCCAAGGCAAATACGCTCATCGTGATCGATGCCGACAGGCTGGGTATTTCACAGTTGTATCAGCTTCGCGGCAGAGTGGGGCGCGGCTCGGTTTTGGCGCACGCATATTTTACCTTCAAGCCCGAAAAAGTAATGACGGAAACGGCTTCCAAGCGGTTGCAGGCGATCATGGAATTTACCGAGCTGGGGTCGGGGTTCAAGATTGCGATGCGCGATCTTGAAATTCGCGGCGCGGGAAGTGTGTTGGGCAGAGAACAGCACGGTCATATGGATAAAGTCGGATATGAGCTGTATGCAAAGCTTCTCAAAGAGGAACTTACGGGCGAAGAACAATCGGTTGCCGAGCTGGATATCAAGGCAGATGCCTTTATTCCCGAAAGTTATATCGAAGCGAGCGCGTCGAGGCTGGATTGCTACAAGCAGATCGCAGAGATCCGAAGTATTTCCGATTATCGGAGGGTATGCCTGTCCATGGAAGAAAATTACGGCAAGATGCCCGCGGAAGTTCTCAATCTTCTGGTCATTGCGGTTCTCAAATCGTACGCGGCGAAATTCAATGTGCGGAAGATCGCCGTGAGTGCCAAGGGCGGGCGCATCGAACTTCCGTCTGTGAACAGCCTTGCGGACGCGCGGCTGGCTTCGGCGTTGGATAAATATGCGGCGTCTGTGCGGCTCGAAATGTCCAAGTGTCCCGCAATCGAGTTTGCGGGCGGAAAAGACGCGCAGAAGGTCATGTTGGAAATGACAAAATTCTTTAAATTCGCGCAAAGCGGACAAGTGGCGTGAATTCTTCGCAATTTTCGCGATTTTTAACGAGTTTTTCATAAAAATACGATTGCATTTCTCTTGGAAATACGGTATAATAATAAAGTATATTGCATTAGCAAAAAGCAAACTCGGAGCACATTCTATGAAGAAAAAACTCACAACCATTCTCTGTGCGGTTCTGGCGGTCGTTTTCTCGGTAGGCATGTTTGCCGGTTGCGACCTCATTTCCGTTGACAACAAAAAGGATATGGAACAGGTCGTGGCAACCGTCAATATCGGTAACGATCGTTCATCGCTCGATGCGGCGTTTAACGCATTCAGCGGAAAGACTCTTTCGATTACGGACGAGCAGATCAATAACGTCATTTCGACAGATGAGATTTATAAGCGCGACCTCGTAGCGTATTTCCTGAATTACGGATACAGCTATGTTTCGTCGGGAAGCTATACGTATGAGCAGACGTTTGAGATGCTGATGGATGCACTTACGCAGCGCAAAATCATTGCGCAGTTTGCAACATTGTATTATCTCAACGAAGGTGCTGTTGTTGTGGATCGTGACAGCATCGATTCTCTCAAAGGCTATGACGTGTCGAACGATACGGATGAGGCACGTATGCAAAAAGATATCAGCGTAGACGGATATCTTTCTGCAATTGCGGACAAGTCCGGTGATGCCGCTGCGATCGCAGGTTTTGAATATTTCTTAACCGAAGATGAGATCAATTATGCGATTTACAGCGTTATGGCTTCCATTAACTCGGCAATCGATTCGTATGAGCAAGAGCGCATTTCGCAGGAAAGCGATTCTTCGACGAGCACGGAAGAGGACAGAACTGTCCCTACGGGCGCAAACGAAGTGACGGACAGCTACTATCCTTACAAGGAAGTGGATGGCAAGAGAGTGATCGATTATGATATTTATACAGGATCCAATCTTGTAAGCGAGTGCGGCAGCTATGAAAAATTGGACGGTTCGACGCGCGGTACGCGCAGAAGGGCGTACAATGATTTCTTGTATTCGTTGAGCCAAAATTATCTCATTGAAGAAGGGGAAGACCTTTCGGATATCGAAAATCTTTCTTATTTCAGTGTTGAGTTGAAAACGCAGCTTGAACAAATTCTGATCAACAAATTCTCTGCGACAATTGCATTGGATATGACTGAGCGTTGGGAAAACGAGAATCTGACGACAGCGTATAATCTTCTCGTAAGCGAGCAGAAAGTTACTTCGCAGTCCGATTTCACGACGACGATGGACAGCGTTTCCGATTCTTCTTTTGTAGTGTATTCGCGTGTAGGCAGAACGTACGGGTTTGTTTATAATATTCTTCTTCCGTTCGATACCGATCAGAGTTTTGAGCTGGATGAGTTGCAGAGCCGCTACGGCACGGATACAAAAGAGTATTATGCTGAGCGGAACAAGCTGTTCAAAGATATTGTTGCAAAGGATCAGCGTTCTTCGTGGTTCAACGGCAGTGAAGATTACAGCTTTGACGCAACCGGAACGGGTTTGGAATATTATAACGTGGCAAACGGAGATCAGAAAAAGAGCAGTTATTTGTTCTTCAAAGACAGCTACGTGAATTCGGATAAAGGGATTGACCGTTATGCAGGCAAATACCCGTACAACGGCACAGTCACGAAGAATGACGACAAAACGTATAAACTTACAACGAACGAGATGAAGATCGATGCTTTTATCTCCGAGTTGGAAGGCTATATCAATTATATTGTTGGAAGCGATGTTGCGAGCGGAAGCAAGTATGAACCTGTTTCGGGCAAAACGTTCTATACGTATGAACCCTCCGATTTCCTGAATGCGGACGGACGCACGATTGATTACAGCAAGGCGATTTACTATACAGGGCAGGTTGCCGGCGTTTCGGATGTGAGTGCGGCAGAATGGATGGTCAAAGAATCGGTTTCGTACGAAGCATCGGTTTCGTACGAAGCACTTTCGGCGTTTAACGAGCTTATGTTTGCGTATTCTACGGATACGGGATGCTTGAATACCTATCTCGGCTATTCGATCATTTCAAAAGAAGATGCAAGCAGTTACGTGCCTGAGTTTGAGTATGCGGCACAGCAGGCGATCAATGCTACCAATGATGTCGGTCTCGGCGGGGCTGGTACCTATTATGTAGTCGGAACTGATTACGGTTGGCATATCCTGTACGTTTCGTATGTTTATACGGGCGGGCTCGTATATGAAAACGGCTTTGAATACGCAAAAAGAACGAAAGAAGGAACTTTCTCCTATTTCTTCTATCAGGCGATGAAGGATTCGGCGGTGGAAGATTTTGCAAGTGAGAAGCAGAATTATATTTTGACTGAGTTGGAAAATGACACTGCTGTTGTCGTTTATAAGAACAGGTATTCCGATCTTACTTCTATCCAGGCATAAAGTAAAAATTCTAAAAGCTGCGCCGCAGAAACGGCGCAGCTTTTTTTTGTTTTGGCGCCCGCGAATAGGGACGGGATTGGAGGCTCTTGCGCGAAAAGGAAGGTCTTTTTAGGAATGATTTCGCATAAGCTATCGGTATGAAGTTATCGGAACTTGCGGCGGGTGATACGGCCGAAATTGTATCTGTACAATGTGGAGAAGCTCTTGCCGAGCGGCTGAAAACGTTAAACGTATCTACGGGAAAGATTGTCAAAGTTTTGCGGCTGGCGCCGTTTCGCGGCGGTGAAATGTTGGAGGCGGAAGGGGTACGCCTTGCTATTCGGAGATCGCTTGCCGAGAAAGTGATCGTTCGCAGGACGGAAGGGGAAAGGCGATGAGAATTTTACTGGTAGGGAATCCGAACAGCGGAAAATCCACTCTTTTTAATGCTTTGACGGGCGGACATGCACGAACAGGAAACTGGCACGGAGTAACAGTAGGACTGCAATCAAGGCGTGCAGATCTTTGCGGTTTACACGCGGAGATCAGTGATCTTCCCGGCATTTATTCCTTGCGCTCGTACAGTATGGAGGAAAGTATTTCCCGCAATGCGATTGAAGGAAAAGACTATGATTTTGTGGCTTGCATTGCTGACGCATTGACCTTGTCGCGTTCGCTGTCGCTCGTGGAAGATGTATTGCGCATTACGCAGCGAGCAGTGCTGATTGTTACGATGGCGGATGCATTGCAAAAGCGCGGCGGGTTTCTGAAAACGGAGGCTCTTGCTGCTCGGTTAAAAATTCCGGTGATCTGTATCGACGCGCGCAAGAAAAAAGATATTATTCGGTTGAGACGATTTCTTGCAGATGCGTGTATAGATGGAAAAAACAAAAAAACTGTTGTTTCGCCACCGTCTGTCGATACTGAAATCCTTGCGGGAATTTACGAAGCGGGAAAAATGCGGGAAAGTAAATTTGAACGCTTGCTGTATGATCCGCGTTTTGCGCTGCCGTTATTTCTTGCAATCATGCTTACGGTCTTTTTCTTTGCGTTCGGGGCACATATGCCCGGTACTCTTTTAAAAAACGCATGCGAAAGCCTTATTGCCGATCATGTCGGCGGTGCACTCGCTTCTGCGGCGGAGGGGGCGGGAGCTGTGGTGGCGGCAGAATTTCTTCGGTCGTTATTTTCGAGTGTAGGAATGCTGTTATCTTTTCTTCCGCAGATCGCTATTTTGTATTTCGCATTGTATATTTTGGAAGAGAGCGGGATCATGTCTGCGCTTGCGTTTGTGACAGATGGAATTTTTGCTCGCGTAGGTCTTACTGGAAGAGCGGCTTTTTCTGTTTGCATGGGGTTTGGATGTACGGCGGCGGCAATTCTTACGACTCGCGGATTGGAAAATAAGCAGTTGCAAAAGCGCGTTATTTTAATTCTTGCGTATGTTTCATGCAGTGCGAAGATGCCTGTCTACTTAGTGATGCTCTCCGCCTTTTTTACAAATAGTTTTATTGCAATTCTGGCGATTTATTTTACGGGAGTACTTTTTTCACTCGCGGCGGCGTTTGCGCTGAAAGCGTTGATTCCGGGTGGAGAAGAATTTGTGCTGGAAATTGCGCGTCCGCAATTTCCATGTTTTCGTTTGGTGTTCAAATCGTTGCTATTTTCATTGAAACAGTTTATAATAAAAATTGCAACGGTAGTTATGGCATTCTTGATCCTTATGTGGGTCCTTTTGTCCTTCAGCTTTTCTTTTAAATATGTCGGGACAGGGAGTGAAGTAAGCATGATGGCGATACTTTGCCGCGGCCTTCGGTTTTTATTTTATCCGATGGGTATTACGCGTTGGCAGGTTGCGCTTGCGGCTTTTTCAGGGTTGATTGCAAAGGAAAGCGTTGCGGGCATGCTTTCGCTCTTTTATGGGGGGGATCTGTCGGCAGCGATGAGTGTGCCTTCGGCTGTCGCGTTTATTTTGTTCATGATGACTTGTTCGCCTTGTATATCGGCGATTGCCGCAACAGCGCGTGAAGTTGGGTGGAAACGGGCTCTTTTGTATGCCGTATTGCAGACGGCTTCGGCTTTTTTGATAGCATACTCTGCGTACGCATTGCTTTGCGCAGGTGCGCTGGCAGCGACAATCTTGTCCGCGCTTTTATTGGCTGCGGGATTGATTTGGCTTTTGATCGGGTATATACGACATGAAAAAATTCATTGCGCAAAACGTGCAGACTCTCAGAGATTTTACAGACGAAAATTATCCGCAGGGTTCGTTCGCTTTTTCTCGTCTTTTACGCGAAAAAGAAATTCGCGTGAACGGCGTAAAAACCGGCGAAAATCTTCTTCTTCATATGGGGGACGAAGTGATCTATTTCACGGCGCCCAAAGAGGAGAGCCGCCCCTTTTATAAGGTAATATATGAGGATGTAAATGCGCTTATTGTTGATAAATATGCCGGCGTAAATACCGAAGGTCTCGCTGTACACTTGAAAGAGAGATGTGGCGCGCGACCTGTGCACAGATTGGATCGCAATACGGCAGGAGTAATTGCGTTTGCAAAGAATGAGATTGCCGAAAAGGCTCTCATCGATGCTTTTCGTTCTCGCCGCGTACAAAAAATTTATGAAACAATCTGTTTTTATCCGTTTACATTGCCGCATGAATTGCTTACCGCATATCTGAAAAAAGATGCCGGTGCGGCACGGGTATCGGTATACGGATCACCGCGCGCAGGTGCGGAGGCGATTCAAACGGAATACATTGTCCTAGCGGAATATGGAGAATATTCTCTCGTAAAAATTATTTTGCATAGCGGAAAAACACACCAGATCCGCGCCCATATGGCATTCGCAGGCCATCCCGTGGCAGGGGACGATAAATATGGCGATGAGGCCCTGAATAAGAAATATCACTTGCATCGGCAAATTCTTGTAGCAAAAAGTTTGATGTTTGATTTTTCTTCCTCTGTTCTTGGCGATTTGTGTGGGAAGACTTTTGTTTCTTCGTTTTCCGCGCAACTGCCTCAATAATTTAATTTAAAGTGTTATTCAACAAAAAGCTTTGCCCGCCGAAATTATCGGCGGGCAAAATATTTTTAAAAATCTTAAAAATCTGAAATAAGGTTGTTGACATCACACGAAAAAAGATATATACTATTATTGAACAATTGAAGAATTGTTCAAATAATAGCAGGGAAGAAAAGAGATGGAAGAGAATGCGAAAGAAAATAAAACTGTCGCGCAAGTGCGGGCACAACTTCCCGATGACGATTTAATTTACGATCTTGCGGAAGTGTTTAAAGTGTTTGGGGATTCCACGCGCACTAAGATTCTTGGTTGTCTGCGTATAAGTGATTTATACGTGGGGGAGATTGCGGAAATTTTAGGGATGAGTGTGTCCGCAGTTTCGCATCAATTGAGGATATTGCGTGGAGCAAAGCTTGTCAAGGGCGCAAAGCAAGGCAAAGAAGTGAAATATTCTTTGGATGATGAACACGTAACGCAGATTCTTGATTGCGGCTTAACACACATTAACGAACGTGATTAAGACAAAGAGATTTTTTACCGTTTACTTGAATATTTGTTCAATTATAAAATATAAAGATATAAAATTGCGTAATAGGAGCGTTTTGTATGAAAAAAGTTTATAATATGGAAGATTTGGACTGCGCGAATTGTGCAGCAAAAATGGAACGTGCGATTGCGAAGCTGGAAGGGGTTATTTCTGTGCGCGTAAATTTTTTGACGCAGAAGCTGACGATTGAAGCAGAGGAAGCAGGGTTTGATGAACTGATGCGAAAGGTCGTAAAGCAGTGCAGGAAGGTGGAGCCGGATTGTAGGATTTTGCTGTAAAAACGGAGCGAATATGGACAAGAAGATTTTATCGAGAAAAGAAAAAAAACAGCTGATCAGGATTATCGTTGCGCTCGTGGCATTTGCCGCTGTGTTTACGGCGGATAAGATTGTGGGGCTTGGAAGTGTATTTCCGGGAAAGGCGGCGTGGCTGTTCCCGTTTGCTTTATATCTTATCATTTATCTTGCGATCGGATATGATGTTTTATGGCGGGCCGTGCGCAATATTGCACACGGTCAGGTGCTGGATGAAAACTTTTTGATGTGTTTTGCGACGATCGGCGCATTTTCGCTTGCAATTTTTCGTGGGGTGACAGGACAAGAGATCGAGGGGTTTGACGAAGCCTGTGCCGTATTGCTCTTTTATCAAGTCGGGGAATTTTTTCAGGATTTTGCTACGGGCAAATCGCGGCAATCCATTGCGGCGCTGATGGATATTCGTCCCGACGTGGCAAATGTTCGGCGGAACGGGGAAATAATGATTGTAGATCCTTCCGAAGTGAAAGCAGGGGAGCTGATTTTGGTTAACCCCGGCGAGAGGGTACCTTTGGACGGTAAGATAGAAAATGGGGCGTCGGTTTTGGATACGCGTGCACTGACCGGAGAATCGTTGCCGCGTGAAGTGGGGGTTGGCGATGCGGTGATCAGCGGGAGTGTAAATCTTTCGTCTCAGTTGGAAGTGCGTGTTGAGCGAGAATTTTATGATTGCACGGTTACGAAAATTCTCGATCTTGTCGAAAATGCATCCGAGCAAAAATCCAAAGCCGAAAATTTTATCACAAAATTTGCGAGATATTATACGCCTGCCGTAGTGGGTATAGCTGTGCTTTTGGCGATCATACCGGGATTGATCACTTCTGCGTGGTCGGTCTGGATATATCGGGCGCTGAGTTTTTTGGTAGTGTCTTGCCCGTGTGCGCTTGTTATTTCCATTCCGCTTTCCTTTTTTGCAGGATTAGGAGCGGCGTCGAGAAGCGGTATTCTCGTGAAAGGTTCCAATTATTTGGAAAAGTTTGATTGCGCTGATATATTTGTGTTCGATAAGACAGGCACGCTGACTAAGGGAAATTTTGCGGTGACAAAGATATCGCCCGCAGAGCGCAGCGATGAGATCTTGCATTTGGCGGCGATAGCCGAACGCGATTCCGATCATCCGATCGCGCGGTCGATTGCGCTCTGCTACGGAAAAGAAGCGGAGGAGGGCTACACGCTTACGGCGCTCGCGGGAAGAGGGGTTGCTGCGGAAAAGGACGATGACATTATTTATTGTGGAAATGAGAAACTAATGCAGGAAAAAGGCATCTCCTTTTTAAGGGAAGAAGGCACAGGCACTGTTGTATATGTTGCTCGAGGCAAGGAATTTATCGGAGCTATCCTTATTAGCGATGAATTAAAAACAGAGTCGAGACAAGTGATCAATTCTCTGAATGGAATGGGGTGTCGAACAGTCATGCTTACGGGCGATAATGGCGTCATTGCAAAGCGTGTAGCGGAAGAGGTTGGGGTGACTCAATATAAAGCATCTCTTCTTCCGCAAAACAAAGTGGAAGAAGTGGAGAAGCTTCTCAATGAGAAACCGAAAAAGAGCGCGCTTTGTTTCGTGGGCGATGGTATCAATGACGCACCGGTGCTTATGCGTTCGGATATCGGCATAGCAATGGGAGGTGTCGGGAGTGACGCGGCGATCGAGGCGGCGGATATTGTGTTAATGAAAGATGACTTGCGCTGTTTGCCTCTTGCAAAGCGTATTGCGCGCAGGACAATGAGGATCGTATTTGAAAATATTGTTTTCTGTATCGTAGTAAAACTTGCAATACTCGTACTTTCTGCGCTTGGTTTTGCAAACATGTGGGTGGCTGTGTTTGGCGACGTTGGTGTTGCTGTGTTGGCTATTCTTAACGCGATGCGTGTGAACACCCGTTACAAAGGGGCAGAAAACATTACGGATGCGGTTGGCAAATCGGCTTTGCAAGCATAACAGAGCAAAAAGAAGTATAGCCGCCGTGCAGAATAGCACGGCGGATTTTAAATTATTAAATAAGGCAGTAAAAAAATGAATAGAAATATTTGACAGTTTTTCAAATATATTATATAATAAATTTGATTTTCAATAAGGGGAACATGAATGAAAGGCGACGACGGCGACAGTTCCGCCGCAAATCCAAAAATTGAACAGAAATTTTAAAGCACAAGGCATAACCGTATAGGCTATGTCTTTTTGTGTTATAATTTTTTATAGGAGGAGTTTTTCCCAAAGATTATGGAAGACAAACACCGAACAAACTGGCATGCAATGTCCTGTGAAGAGGCTGAGAAAATTCTCGGGACGAGCGAAGAGGGGCTGAGCGATGCCGAAGCCGCAAAACGGCTGAATGAATACGGCAAAAACACATTGCGGCAGAAACCGCCCAAGAGCATCGGAAAGATGATCTGGCAGCAGTTGACGGACGTCATGGTGATCATACTTTTGATTGCGGCGGCGTTTTCGCTTGTCATGTATTTTATAGAAGATGAGGGGCTTGCCGAATGTATCGTGATTTTGGTGGTTATTGCACTGAACGCGACGATCGGGGTGGTACAGGAAAAGAAAGCGGCCAATGCCTTGGAAGCACTTAAAAACATGACTGCTCCGACGGCACGAGTATACCGTGAAGGGGAAGAAAGTGTTGTTCCGGCAAGCGATCTTGTCCCGGGGGATATTGTTTATCTGGAAGACGGTTGTATTGTTCCTGCGGATATCCGCATTATACAAGATTCCAATCTGAAGGTACAGGAAGCTGCGCTGACAGGCGAAAGTGTTCCTTCGGAAAAGGATGGTCCGACTGTATTGGCGGAGGATGCGCCGCTCGGCGACCGCGTCAATATGGCGTACAGTTCCTCGGTTGTAATGTACGGAAATGCAACGGGCGTTGTTGTCGGTACAGGCATGAATACCGAAGTCGGCAAAATTGCAAATCTTTTGGATGAGCAGGACGACTTCGATACCCCCATGAAACGCAAGCTCAATTCAGTGGGAAAAATACTCAGTGTCGTGGGGTTGATCGTTTGCGTTTTGATTTTTGCGATCGGTATGATCCGTGACGGCTGGGACGCTTGGGTCAATTACATTTTTATTGCAATTTCGCTGGCCATCTCCATTATTCCGGAAGGTCTGCCTGCTACTTCAACCATTATTATGGCGCTGGGTGTTCAGCGGATGGCAAAACAGAACGCTCTTGTCAAAAGTCTTCCTGCGGTGGAGACGCTGGGCAGTGCTTCGGTTGTATGCTGTGATAAAACGGGAACGCTTACGCTCAATAAGATGACGGTCACACACCTTGCGGTGGGCGATGATTTTTTACAAGGAAGTGTCACAAATGCCGCAGACGTATCCGCCAAATATGCACCGGATGTGTATCGGGATTTATTGGAAGGGTGTGCGCTTTGCGTCAATGCCAAGAAGGATCCGGACAATCCGGAAAACATTCTCGGCGATCCGACAGAGGGTGCATTGGTTCTGTTTGCGGAGAAGTTTGAAATTGATTCCGAGGCATTTGAAGATGCCAACCCGCGCATATTTGAGCAGCCTTTTGATTCTGACCGCAAGCGCATGACAGTGCTTAATGATATGGGCGGGAAACTGAGGGCGTTCACGAAGGGTGCCGTAGATGAGATGCTTCCTCTATGTACAAAGTATCGTACGGCAAGCGGTGTGCGTGCTATGACGGATGCGGATCGAGAGCAGATTCTTAAAGTCTGCAACGGTATGAGCGAAGAAGCTCTGCGCGTGCTCGGTTTTGCGGTGCGGGAATGGAAAGAGGCTCCTGAAGACGAAACGGCGGACCTGGAAACGGATATGACGTTTATCGGTGTTGTGGGTATGATCGATCCGCCGCGCAAAGAGGTCATCAAGGCAGTCGAGACTTGTCATGAAGCAGGCATTCGCGTTGTTATGATCACGGGTGACCATAAAGTCACTGCGATGGCGATCGCGAAGCAACTGCACATTTTTCGTGAGGGAAATACAGTCATTTCGGGCAGTGAGCTGGACGATATGAGCGATGAAGATCTGGACAAAGCGGTCAAGGATTGCGTTGTCTTTGCGCGCGTATCGCCTTCGGATAAATTGCGCATTATTCAGTCACTGAAACGTACGGGTGAGATTGCGGCGATGACGGGTGACGGTGTAAACGATTCGCCTGCGCTGAAAGAGGCGGATATTGGCGTAGCGATGGGCATCACGGGCACGGATGTTGCGAAAGATGCGGCGGACATGATTCTGTTGGACGATAATTTCACGACGATCGAGTATGCGATCCGCGAAGGACGGCGTGTATACCGCAACATTCAGAAAGTAATCCAGTTTCTTGTCGCAGGCAATATATCGGAAATCTTAATTCTGCTTCTTGCTGTTGTTTTCGGCTGGCAAATGCCTATTCTCGCCGTGCACATCCTTTTGATCAATCTTGCGACAGATTCGCTTCCCGCGGTGGCGCTGGGTATTGATCCTGCCGATTCCAACGTAATGAAGCAAAAACCGGTGCGGAGCGGGACACTCTTTGAGCGGGGCATGATTTACCGCATTATATTGCACGGCTTGTTTATTTCGGCTTCTGCTCTTGCTGCATATTTTATCGGGATGCTTGTGTATAAGAATCATCCCGAGGCCATGACGATGACGTTTATCGTACTTTCTCTGTCCCAGCTTGCGCATGCGCTTAATCAGCGTTCTAACTACGATTCTGTATTTAAGCGCGGACAGGGTCACAACAAATATTTGTTTGGCGCGATGGTCATTTCTGCGGCAATTGTTGCACTCGTGGTATTCGTGCCGCCGTTTATGAAACTCTTCGAACTGGTGTATATCGGGTGGCAGGAATGGTTGATTTGTATCGGATTGGCGCTGTTCCCGCTTTTGGCAGTTGAAATTTCCAAAATTTTTGTGCGTATTCGGCGCAGTCATGCTCGTGCGCGCGGGGAACAACTTGTAAATTAAATTCGTTGATGCTAAAAAAGCTTCCGTTGCGACGGGAGCTTTTTAGCATAAATGCAGGCAATGCGGCGCATACTGCATGCGGAGGGAAATATGTTTTGTCAGATAAACGAGCAGGAATCGGCTGCTTTGGCGCGGCTGTTTTATGCGGAATATGAGGCATGTCAGCGAATCCGTAATTATGCGGTGCATATTTTGGATGCATCGTTTGCCGCGCGTCTTGAAAAACTTGCGGACGGACATGAAGCGAGGTTTGGAACTCTTCTTCGTGCGTTAAAATGTGAGCGCGGATTGGGGGAGGAAGAATCGAATGAAAAGTCCTGAAAAGACGGAAATCCTGGATGTACAGGATATGCTCTTCGAATTGGAACAAACGGAACGCGATCTTCTCGCGTGTTATAGCGGGGCACTGGGCGAAGGGCTCACGCGGAGCATGCGAGAAGCCATTTTTGAATGTATGGCAAGCGCTGCAGAGGGATTAAGTGCCATATTGGAAGAAAAAAATTATTTGTTCGGAAAAGAGCCTTCGGCGAGTGAAAAGTCAGCGGAAAAATTGTATAAAGACCTTGAAAAAATGCAAAAAAAACTCGCTAAAAAGAAAAACTGAACAGTTTCAATGTTGTGTGAAGAAGGATTACTGAACAATCAAAATAGAAAAAAACCATATAAACGCGGCGCGATTTTTTAGAAAAAACGCGCCGCGTTTACTATACAAAAAATAAAAATTATGCTATACTGAACATACAAAATCAGGGGAGTCATTTTTATTATGATCAAAAAGAAAGGATCTATTATCCGTCTGGATACCGAAAATACGACGCTTGTTATAAAAGCGGATACCGCAGAATATCTCTATTTTGGACGCAGGCTGTGTTCTGCTGCCGATTTCGGCATTTTTGAAGGCAATCCTTCGCGCAATATTCTGTCTTTTCCGCATAATCCGGATTATACAGAGCCGAATCTGATTTTGTGCAATGCGGATGGCGGTGCTACATATGATTTTACTTTTTCCCGTGCGCGCATTCTCACGGAAAAGCCCGAGCTTGCCGATCTTCCTTCCTCATATGGCGAGAGTAAGACCGTTGAGTTGAAATATGTCGATCTGCCCACAAAAGTGAGCTTGTATCTTTCTTATACAGTATTTGAAGATTGCGACGTGATCGCGGTTTCGGCGCGGCTTGTGAACGGGGCCAAAAAAGAGATCCGCGTGAAAAGGCTTATGAGCTTGCAAATGGATCTGCCCGGTATCGATTACGGCATAGTGACGTTTGAAGGCGCATGGGCACGTGAGCGGCATAAGACAGAGCGTCGTATTCAAGGCGGTGTATTCTGTAATGAATCGGTGCGCGGTTCGTCATCCCATCAGAACAATCCTTTTGTTATGGCGAAAGGAGATAAGGGTGTTTATGCCTTTAATCTTGTGTATTCGGGCAACCATAAAGAGATTTTTGCCTGCGATACGGAAGGGGGAAAGTTCCGCGTGCTCGTTGGCATGAACGACTATATGTTCGATTGGCCGCTTGCGCCGGGGCAGGAGTTGCAGACGCCCGAAGCGGTGATGTGCTTTGCGCCGGACGAAGACAGTATGAGCCGTCAGATGCACACGTTTGTATCCGAGCACATTGTCCGTGGTAAATGGAAAAAACGCGAGCGTCCCATTCTTTTTAACAACTGGGAAGGCACGTATTTTGATTTCAACGAAGAAAAACTTCTTTCGATCGCATCGGCGGCAAAATCGTTGGGTGCGGAGATGTTTGTTCTTGACGACGGCTGGTTCGGAAAGCGCGACACCGATACGTGTTCGTTGGGTGACTGGTACGATAACGTGGAAAAAACGGGCGGCGGGCTTGGTCAGCTTGCGGACAAGATCCGTGCGCTGGGGCTTTCGTTCGGTATCTGGGTGGAACCGGAGATGATCAGCGAAGATAGCGATCTGTTCCGCGCGCACCCCAATTTTGCGATGAAGATTCCGGGAAGGACGCCCACGCGCATGCGGCATCAGCTGATGCTCAATCTTGCGGACGAGCGGGTGCAAAACTATGTCGTGCGCACGATCAGCGACGTCATTTCGCGCAGCGGGGCGGAATATGTGAAATGGGATTACAACCGTTCCATGACGGATTGCTACGGCAAAGGGGTTCCCGCGGGTGAATATTTCCATCGCTATATGCTGGGATATTACCGCGTTGTATCGCGCATCGTTAAAAAATTCCCGTCCGTCTTGTTTGAAGGTTGCGCGGGCGGTGGCGGAAGGCTGGATCTGGGCAATCTGTGTTATTTCCAGCAGTATTGGACGAGTGACTGTACGGATGCGCGCGAACGGATTGACATTCAGGAAGGTACGTCATACGGCTATCCGCAGACGATCATGTCGGCACATGTATCGGCGAGCCCGAATCATCAGACAATGAATTCCAGCCCGATTTTTGCAAGATTCAATGTTGCGTGCGGCGGCGTGCTGGGCTATGAGCTGGATGCTTCCGTTCTTTCCAAAGAGGACAGCGAAGCGATCGCGAAACAGATCGCTTTCTATAAAGAGAATCGCAAATTGTTGCAATTTGGCGATCAGTATCGCCTGCACGGGGAGCGCAGCGCCGGATTTATTACGGTCGCAAAGGACAAAAACAGCGCGATCGCTGTGGTCAATCTTTTAGAGAGACGCTGTGCGATGGCGGATCCGTATATCCGATTGAAAGGTCTGAATCCTGCCGCACTGTACGAGGTAAGTGTAGACGGGAAACAATTTACGGCGAGCGGGGATATGCTCATGTATGGGGAAATTCCGCTTGCGGGCATATTCAATTATGATGTGACGCGAGAAAACAGCGGCTGCATTCAAAGCCGTATGTATGTCATAAAACGTGTAAAACAGGGCTGACGCGCTGTACCCGCGACCGCGCACTTTG
>CABQND010000015.1 GCA_902465495.1 uncultured Eubacteriales bacterium | reverse complement strand
CATAGAAGAAGGATCTTCTATGGCGCTTATTATTAAAATATTTTTACATTATATGAAAAACTAAAATATTATCCCAGCTATTTTTCAGGGAACAAGACATAAAATGTACTGCCCTTTCCGACCTCGCTTTCCACCCCAAATTGAAAATTATGTTTAATCAATATAGTTTTTACTATGGAAAGCCCTAACCCGGTCCCTTTTATAGGGCGCTTATGCGTTTCCGCAGACCGATAATATCGATCCCAAATCGTTTTTATTTCATCCTCCGGAATACCTTTCCCTGTATCCGTAACACTGAATCGCAAAAAACCTCCTTCCGACTTATGCAATCTGACTACAATCCTCTTATCCTCACCTGTGTAATTTACAGCATTGCCCACGAGATTGTAAACAACCTGCTCAATTTTTTCCATATCGGCTTCCGTAAACAACTCATCATCTATATCTCTTTCAATCGTATATCCCTTTGTTTCCACAAGATAGTCAAAACGTTCCAATACGGTATAAATAAATTCGGACAAATTAAACGTCGAAATTTTGAGCATGTCCATTCCTGAACGAATTTTCGAAATATTCAAAATATCATTCACAAGCGCTGTAAGCCGATCCGATTCATCAATAATGATCTGCGTATGCTTTGTTCGTTTCTCTGGATTATCTCCTGAAATTTCTTGGATCATGGAAGCGTAAGCTTTGATCATCGTCAAAGGTGTTTTTAAATCATGCGTAACATTTGCAAGTACTTCTTTTTGAAGCTGATCAGATTTCCCGATCTCTTCCTTCGCATAGTCCAATGTTTCAGCAAGGGCATCCATTTCGGCGTAAGAATATCCCCCTTTGAAATTTACCGAAAAATCCCCCTCGGCCATACGTTTCGCCGCGCGTGTGATTTGTGTAATCGGTTTCGTCAACCACATTGAAATCAAAGCGGATATCACCAACGCCAAGAATATAACTATCACAGCAACAAGAATCAGCTGTATTCGCATTGTACCAAATGCCATTTCAACCAATTCGGTTGAATAGCTGATATACAAATACATCTCTCCGCTTGCTTGCGCTGTTTGCGCTTCCTGTAACCTCGCGGCAAATACATAATAATTGTCGCTCAGCTTATAAATAATCCCCTTGTTTCTTTCAACTGTCGATAATTTATTACAGATTGTTTCAAATTTGCTTTGATCCGGATAATCTTCCTCCTGTGAAATATCTGAATTTCCAACATAATCAGAAGCAAATAAAACTTCACCTTCAGGTGTCAACAAATAAACTGTCGCCGAAGGATTTTTCGCTTTCAGATCATCCACACAATATTGAATAAGTTCCATGGCTCGATCATCGTTTTCAATGCGCAAAGCAGCGTTGAATTGTTCATACGCCTGTTTCCCGATTGATCCCAAATCATGCTCAACCTGTGCTGAAAAAAACACGCGAAGAAGAGCCGTTTGAAAGACCCATGTCAATAAAATTATGAATGCAGCAAATACCAGAAAGCTAAGCCACAATATTGAATTGATACTGTGAAAACGCCGCTTTGTCATGCCTCAAATTTATACCCCAATCCGCGAAGCGTCACTATAAATTTTCTGTATTCCTTTAAACTGCTTCGCAACATTTTTATATGTGTATCTACGGTACGGTCATCTCCGTAAAAATCAAATCCCCACACATCGGAAAGCAACTTTTCGCGAGAAAGAGCTATCCCGTTGTTTTTTACCAAAAAAAACAGTAACTCATATTCCTTAGGTGTAAGTTCCAGTTTTTCACCGTTTACGTAAACATTACGCCCCGGCATGTCAATCTCAAGCCCTTCGAATTTCAAAATTTCCCGCGAAGGCGCCGCTCCTGCTTTATGACGTTTTGTTACTGCCGCTATTCGAGCCATTACTTCCTTCGGCGAAAACGGCTTCGTTACATAATCATCCGCGCCAACTTCAAACCCGAACAACTTGTCATATTCCTCTCCGCGCGCAGAGAGCATAATTACCGGAATATCTTTGAATTTATGAATTTCCTTGACCGCTGAAAAACCTTCAAGCGAAGGCATCATAACATCCATCAATATTATATCGTAATCATTTTCACGACACATCTTCACGGCTTGAATTCCATCCGCCGCCTCAAAAGCCTCATTCCCTTCAAACTCAATATACTCTTTGAGCACAGTGCGGATCATCTCTTCGTCATCGACGATCAAAACTTTCATAATTCTCCTCCGTTATTCCAAATTTGTATTATTGTAGCGGATCATTATTATTATAGCACTAAAACTGCATGAAAAACAAGTGAAATTTTCATTTTTTAATATTAAAACTGCATTCAATAAATTTACTCATTACACCAAACAAAGGAAATAATTCCCTGTTTTTTTAGAAAAAAATACGAACAAATGTTTGACTTTTCAATTTTTTATGTGTATACTGAAAGAACAATAGTTTGCGGAGAAATCAAATGCTGGACGCAGAACGTTTGAAAATACTTACGGAAAGCGCAAAATACGACGTTTCTTGTTCATCATCCGGTTCTACCAGAAGCAATCGCAAAGGTGGTCTCGGAAATGCAAGCGTCGGCGGAATCTGCCATTCTTTTACACCGGACGGAAGATGTGTTTCCCTCTTAAAGATCCTTTTGAGCAATCGATGTGTTTACAATTGCTTATACTGCCCCAATCGCGCAGAAGCCGATGTACCGCGCGCCTCTGCGTCTCCCGAAGAGTTATGTGAACTTGTCATTTCATTTTATAAACGCAATTATATTGAAGGACTATTTCTTTCCTCGGCTGTAGACGGATCCCCTGACAGCACAATGGAGCGAATGCTTGAAACTGTCATCCGTTTGCGCAAAGTTTATAATTTCAACGGATATATCCATTTGAAAGGAATTCCGCATGCCGACAAAATTTTTCTATCCAGAGCTGCGCAATATGTTGATCGCATGAGCTATAACGTAGAGCTTCCTTCCGAGCAAAGTTTAAAACTTCTCGCGCCTCAAAAAAGTAAAGAAAGTGTACTTTTGCCGATGCAACAGCTTTTTCTTGAAAAACGCGCATCCGACGGCGAAAAAGGAAAACATCGTTCCAGATTTTTACCTGCCGGGCAAACAACTCAGATGATCGTCGGCGCATCTCCCGAATCGGACGGAAAAATCCTTCGGCTGAGCGAAGCGATGTACCGAAAGTTTTCCTTAAAGCGCGTTTACTATTCCTCTTATGTACCTGTCGTGCGGCATTCCCTGCTTCCTGATAAATGCACAGGACTTTTACGTGAACACAGGTTATATCAAGCAGACTGGCTCATGCGTTTTTACGGATTTTCAGCCAACGAAATTGCCAATGAAAGCGAAAACCTGCCCGAAGACATGGATCCGAAATGTGCCTGGGCATTAAAAAACATGCATCTGTTTCCCGTCGAAATTAACAGCGCTCCCCTCGAAATGCTGCTGCGCGTACCCGGCATAGGGACACTCGGCGCTTATAAAATTTTAAGAGCCCGCAAATTTACCATACTGCATTTTGAAGATCTTGCAAAAATGCGGATTGTGCTTAAACGGGCACAACATTTTATCACCTGCAATGGGAAATTTTACGGTTCTGAAAATATTTCAGCTGTGAGAAATATGCTTGCGATCCAATCAAAACAAGAAAACTATGAACAACTTTCCCTGTTTTCCGATACGCAAACAGCAAACAGCGTTTTGACAGGTCAATTATGAACATTTTTATTACTGACGGAACGCTCGACGGATTTTTCAGCGCTGCTTTTACAGCATGTACAGACCGCAATTGTATTGTAACGTCTCAGCCAAATCTTCAGCTTTCTCTGGATGCCCACATAATCGAAGTAAAGACCGATCACGATAAATGCAAGCGCGTGCGCAAAAAAATCGATGAATATGATTCAGAAGCACTCAATGATATCCGCATTCTTTTAAAGCGAGGGTCTCCCGATAAAGAGATGACGGCGCTTAATTATCTGCGACTGTTGATTCAGGAAAAGCGACCAATTCGAGATATGCTTGCCGTTTCTGCGGTACGAATTGCCATGGAAGAGAGGCGCAAAGTTACCCTCGAAGCCCACCGTTTTACCGGTTTTCTCCGATTTATGGAAAGCGAAGGCGGCATTTTCTATGCCCCCTTTTCACCTGACAACGATATTCTCGAATTGATTTTGCCGCATTTTTATCGACGCTTTGCAAACCAACCATTTGTAATTCACGATATCTCTCGAAGAAAAGCAGCCCTGTGTTTTAAAGGAAAATCAAGAATCGTAACCGTAGATGACGGCGCACGCGTTCTTCTTCATGAAGATGAACTTTGCTTTCAGTCTCTTTGGCAACAATATTATAGGTCCGTAAATATCGATCAACGCCCCCACGAAAAACAAATGAAAGGATATATGCCCGTCCGTTACTGGAAATATATGCCCGAAAAACAGCAAGAGATTTTTTCCAGTCTGTTTGACACCCCCGACAATACCCGAAAATAAATCGGATTGGGCCTTTGCGGGCGACGTTCAAAAACGTCGCCCGCAAAACAAACAGACGCCGCCGCAGATTCATCTGCGGCGGCGTCTGTTTTTGCTTTCAACAATAATTTCTCTTAAATTAATGCGATATATGACTTTAAAAATCTTTTGTTTCGTAAATCTTCGCAGAAAAGTAAATCGAAACTATAACACCAACAATTCCGATGGAAAATGTAACAATCGCCGCTGTCAGGCTTGACATCTCACCAAAGCGCGCAAACAACAACGATATTCCTACACTAAGCGCTAGCGCACACGCTAATATAACTGTATAAGCAGCTCGCGCTTTTTCCACTCCAAAACGAAATGCTGTCGGCATCACAGCTGCCAAAGCCAAAAATCCAATCCCTCCAAATACAAAAAGAGAAGAAAGTGTTTCTATATTTCGAAGTGAAGGCAAAACTAAAAAGAGAAATCCGAATGCGAATAAAGGAATAAAAGGGATCACGCCCAAAATATAGCGCGCAAAAACAAGCTGTATTCGCTTTACACCCGCAGCAAGAGCAAATTTATCCCAATTATCTTTTTCGTCGTATGCCAATGCGGAAATCGGTAAAACTGCCGCAACAAAAACGATAGCACCCAAATAAAAATATATATTTTTCAAAAACAATCCGATTGCAAAAAAAACTGAAACGACTACCGCATAATACAACAATTGTCCTTTGACATTTTTTAAATCTTTTAAAATAACTCCAAACATAATTGTCCTCGTTTATTAACACCTGGTCTCTGTACGTTCGCCTCGCAAATAATACAGCATAATATCTTCAATGCTCGCCCGTTCAAGGGACAAATCTCTAGGAACTTTATCGCGCAAAACTAAAGCACCGGCCCCGAACTCACCGATTCTATATGCAACGACCGAAGCCGGATCCAACGATTGCAAGATATCTTCGGAACATTTGAGAATTGCGTATTTTTCATAGAGGCGGTCTTTTTCCTCCTCAAAAATTATCTTGCCTTCATGAATAAAGACAATATAATCACACAATTTTTCCAAATCCGAAACGATATGCGATGAAATGAGCACTGAATGCCGTTCATCCTGCATAAAATCATACAATAAATCAAGAATCTCATCGCGCGCCACAGGATCCAACCCAGATGTCGGTTCATCCAAAATAAGAATTTCCGCGCCATGCGAGAGCGCTACCGCAAGCGACAATTTTTGACGCATTCCGCGCGAAAATTCACGTACCTTTTGATCTCGCGGAAGCGAAAAACGTGTTGCGTATTGAAAAAATAATTCCTTCGACCAGCTCGTAAAAATATGCTCCATTACAGCATCAATATCTTTTAAAGTCAGATTTTCCGGAAGACAAGTTTCCCCTAATACAGCCCCTATCTTATTTTTGTCTGCCTGCGCAAGTAACGCAACGTTTTTGTCCATCACTTGAATCGTCCCTGCGTCGGCATGAATCAACCCCAAAATACTTTTGATTGTTGTGCTTTTTCCCGCACCATTCTCTCCAATAAACCCCACTACACTGCCGCGCGGTACGCAAAACGATACATTATGCAACCCAAACTCTTTAAATCTCTTTTGCAAGCCGCTTATTTTGATACTGTATTCCATTTATTCTTCTCCCTGTTTGATCAACTCAAAAATTTCTATCAGTTCCTCATCCGAAATTCCGCCTTGCCTTGCCAACAGCAACACTTCCGAAAAATGCTTTTCTATTTGCTTCAATAATTCCTCGCGAACCAAATCGCGATTCCTCCCTGCGACAAAACTCCCTTTCCCTTGCACAGAACAAATAAATCCATCGCGCTCGAGCTCATCAAATGCCCGCTTCGTCGTAATTACACTGATACGAAGTTCTTTGGCAAGCGCTCGGATCGACGGCAAAGGTTCACCCTCGCACATTTCCCCTCGCAAAATCGCACTTTTAATTTGATTGCAAATTTGTTCATAAATAGGTCGATCATTGGAATTACTGATAATTATGTTCATACTGTATTCCTCTTAACTGTATATATATTATATATACAGTATATACATTTGTCAAGTCTTAAAAAAAATTTTTTTGAATCTTTACAAATAAAAAAGAACGGGCGGCTAAACGCGCCCGTTCTTCAACATTATTCTTTGAATATAAATCAATACTTTTTCAGTTTTACAACTTTCCCGCCCGTAAGAGCAATCATCTTGACTGCAGGTAAAGAAAAATCGGTCGCTTCGACTGTAAGAGATTTATCGAGCATACCCCTCGCAAGAATTTTGCACGAAATCGCTTTTTTATCAACCAGCCCCTTAGCTTTTAGCGAGTCGAGCGTTACGGTTTCCCCTTCATGGTAATTTGCCGATATTGTATCCAAATTAACATAAGTACGTTTGCCTACAATACGTTCACCCTTTCCTTCTTCGCGCGTTTCTGCCAAAGCAATGAGTTGTTTTGCAGTCTCATCACTCAGCAATTTATCCGCTTCACCGAGGGAAACTTTGTCCGTAACCGTATAGGCAGAAAGTTTTTCTACCTTCGCGCCCGCAGCAATCATTTCGTCCACCTCTTCAGCCGTAACAGCCTCGCCTGTGTCGCGTTTTGCATAAACTTTGATCAGTTTGCGGCGGATTAACGTTTCACGATCTTCATAAGGTATTTCTTGCGTATCGTCAACGCGTTTAAAATCCAATCCGAATTCGCGCGCCGTCTGCTCAAGCAATTCGCAGGCATATTTAAAACTGCGACTGCCCGTGACCTTATAGCGCACAGGTACACTCGCATAACGTTTCTTTTCACTGACATTGCGGAAATTATATTTTTCATCAACGGATGCAGGATCGAGCGCAAAATAAATCATCAAACTCTTTGTGTTTGCATTGATCTTGGCAAACTGCTTTCTTCCGACATTAAAGGAATCATATTTCCAGCTGACACGTTCTTTGACACCGATCTGCGACAACAATTCATTGCGAATGCGGTTATATAAATCCTTAATCTCGTCTGCCGCCTGTATCAGCCGAGCCGTAAAACTGCGCCGATATTGTACGAAGACTTTACTTCCTGTAACTGTCGTTACGACAGCGCCTTCAATCTCGTCGCCTTCTTCCGTTTCTCCCTCTTCTTCATCTTCCGTTTCCGGCAACGGCTCTTCTTCTGCCGACTTTTCCAAAGCCGCACATTCAGCCGATGACTCTTCTGCTTCAATTGCCGATTCCTCTGCTTCCGCAACAGAAATTTGTTCCGCCGAAAGCACTTCTTCCGAAACAAACTCCTCTTCTTTTTGCTCCTGCTCATCCCTGATCCATTTTGCGTATAAAGAAGCACCGCTCATGGGCATACGATACACACCTTCTACGCGCTTCGTAAAATTCTTATCCGCGTACCACCCGTCAAATGTATACCCCTCGCGAGACTCAGGCTTCTGCAAACGCACAGCCTTAAATCCGGGATATTTTTGAATGACCTTTTTCTCATCATCAATATAAAGCGTCAATTTAAAAGGTGCAAACAGCAAAACGAGCAAAATAATCACAGCAATCAAAGCGGCCGCTGCAATACAAAGATAGGCTATCAGCCTGGGAGAATCTTTTAAGCCTGCAAAAAAATCCGCTACCGCCAAAAAAGTTTTTATGTTCAATACAATCACCCCCTGCTTGGAAAGTAGGAATATTATACCACCTATACTCTCACATTGCAAGAGTTTGGCTCATTTTTTCATATACGTATTTGAGTTTTTGCGTCCAAGCGACAAAAAGCGAGTTTTTATTGATAAATATTTGATTCTTGCGTTTCATTCCCCAACTGATTCACAGAGCACTTTAAACAGCTCTTCTTCATTGAAATGCGCAGCACAGTTCAGAATATTTCGATTTTGCGCCGCCTGATGCGCATAATTTTGAAGTTCGGCTGCCGCATAGTGCTCCCTATCCCCCAAAAGCGCCGAAATTTTTTGTGAAAACTCAGCAAGTTCCATGCCGAGTGCCGCAAGAATCTTTGAAATTCGAGCAGGGATCTTTTTCTTACATTCACGCAAAAACACAGGCAAAAGCAATCCATTCGCGCGTCCGTGCGGAACATCCCGAAAATAAGTAAGGCAATATCCCATCCCATGCACAGGCGTTGTGCCCGTACCTGCGATGACCATTCCCGCAAGAGAAGCCCCGATCAGCAAATTCTGCCTTACCTCTTCTGAATATTCTCCCGCCGCAAGCGAATCATATTCCCCCATAAGAATACGAAGCGCTTCTTTCGCCAGAGCATCCGTAACTGCATTTGCCCGCACAGAAAGCATTCCCTCGACTGCATGCGAAAGCGCATCGATCGCTGTATTCACTGTCACGTTCTGTGGCAAGCCTTTCATATATTTTCCGTCAAGGAAAGCAATTTTGGGAAATAATGACGGAGCGGAAATGCTCATTTTTGTCTTCGCTTTATCATTCGTCAACACCGAATACTGCGTGACCTCACTGCCCGTGCCCGCCGTTGTCGGAATATGTATCATCGGCAACACATCATCGGAAATGGAATACGAAAAAATGTCTTCTGCTTCCTGCTTTGCGAGCATTGCAATCGCTTTAGCGGCATCCATCGGCGAACCGCCACCAATTGCTACAACAAAATCCGCACCGAAAGAACGGGCAAGGCGCGCCCCCTCTCGAACGGTTTGTACATTCGGATTGGACGAAATACTGTCAAAAACTTCAAATTTCTGTCCGTTTACTCGCAACACTTGCTCAACATCAAAAAGAGAACCGTTCTTTGCCGAACTTTTCCCCGTGACGATCAATGCACGATTTCCAAAATGCTTAAATAATTTTGCATTATTCGTGACGCAATCGGCCCCGGCGATTACTCGAACAGGCATGTAATAGGAAAAATCCATTTTTATCAAACCTCTCTATTCTCCCAACAGGCGCAACGCATTGCGAAAATATATTTTCTCTTTTTGATCCTCTGTGAAGCCCATCCTTTCCAAATACGAAAACGTGTGCTCCGCCGTATCCCATGGAAGATCTGTACCAAAGAGAACACGATCAAATCCAAACGCCTCAATTGTGCGTTTGCCCGTTTCCAAAGATGCCGCACTTGCCGCATAACTCGTGTCGATGAAGGCATTCGTATCAGCGAGGTATTCCGCGGCATCCTCTTCCATTCGTTGTCCGCCGAGATGCGCAACAACAATTCTCGCCTGTGGGAACTCATTACAAACTCTACGCATTCGTTTTGGAGGTGCTTTCACGGGCGGACCAAACCCCAAATCAGCCCCGCCATGAAACAGCATAATCAATCCTAATTTAGCACATTTTTCATACACCGGATAAGCATGCTCGTCGTCCACATAGAAATTTTGATATTCATTGTGAAATTTCACCCCGCGGATCCCTGCGGCTTTTAATCGTTCCAATTCGGATAATGCATTCGGGGAATCGGGATGCACAGAACCAAACGGAACAAATTTCGGTTCACTTAAAAGCGAAATTGCAAAATCATTGACGTTATGCTCGGTCCGTGGGCTGACGGCTATGCTCAGAATAACGGCGCGATCTACCTTTTGTTCGTTCATAATCCGAATCGTGTCTGCTACCGTGCCGTTTGAATGCGGTTGAATGTGTGCACGCTGAGCCAATGATGAAACCGCCCCTGCCGCTAGTTTATCTAAAAATGCATGTGCATGAAAATCGATCAGCACTTCAGTCTCCTTATCCGATCTTACGCATCTGCGACGCAATACTTTTTCTCGCTCGCAAAAAAGAAAAAAGCGTGTACGCAGTCCCGATCAAATCAAAAACAAAAATAAAAACAAAATTTAAAATTACCCGAACTTTATATTGCCCGTCATTTTGCAAATCATACGCAATCTTTTCAATCACGCTTCCATCAAAGCCTTCCATGTTTGCATTTGCCTGCAAAAAGAGACACAGGGCAAATACGGCCAGCATCACAATGAGTGACAATGCCGCCACCGAAACAACTTTAAACGGTGTATTTTTTCCGCCCATCTTTCCGTACAACCATGCACCAAGAAATACTGAGATTGCCGCCGCGACCGCCGCAAAATTCCACCATAAATACATCAGGATAAAAGTAACAGCACCGGCCAACGCTCCCAATAAAGCGCCGCCCAATCCCGCCGCCTTTTTATCCGGAACCGCTCGCTCGGCTTCTTCCTTGCGTCGCATTGCATCGTATGCGCGTTCATAACAAGATTCATGCGCTTTGAATGGAATGCCGGATTCTTCCATTTCCACTGTATTGCCGGTTAGTTCTGTTCCGCAATATGGGCAAAATACCGCATTCGGACAGCCCAGCTTGGTAAGCTGCGCTATGATTTTATCCAAAATTTCTTCAACGCGCCGAAATACGCCCCTATATACCTGCGGACTTACCATCAGACCGATTCCCACAACGCCGTATTGCGAAATCTTTAATTCACGTTTGTTCTTCTCCAAATATCTTTCAATATCTTTATCCCTGCCTTTTGTATCTGTTACGATCGTAATCAAGCAAGCAGGGTTACCCATCACGGCATACTTGACATGAATACGATATCCTCTGTACAACCCGTAACAGGAGCGTTTTGCGCACGTCAAACCATGTGCGGCGCTAAATTCTTTCATTCCGTATTTCTGTTTCTTCATTCTTCCTCCGAAAACAACGTCTCCTCAGGCTCACGGTCATATTCGCCTTCATCCTGCGACACGACCGCTCCATCTATCCCTGCCGGGCGAACCAATCGTTCCCCTCGAATGTCCATTTGCAATGACAGCCTGTCCTCAAACATGATCCCTCGCTGGATCTTAGAATATCCATATTTTTTACGGATATCACTTACCGCTGCTTCTGCTCGCGCTTTCTTATCGTAATTTCCGTCCAAAGATTCCAACGTTAATTGTTCAATTCCTTTATCGAACCCCGAAACGGTCACACCCAACCCGCGCACGCCCTCTTTACTCGTATAGCGCTCGCAAAACACAGAAAACGCCGCAGAAGCAATTTCTCCGCACAATGCCGTAGGACGCACCTTGGTCTGCCAAGAATAATTTTTCATATCTTTATCGCGCACCCAAAGATGAACCGTGTCCGCTTTGCCCAGTCCCGCATCTTTTAAACGGGCCGCAACGCTTTCACTAAGTACATAAAGCAGTCTCTTTACATCTTCGCGACGATAAATATCCTCAAAATAGGTCAACGAATTACCGATCGATTTGAGATCAGCCCGCTCATTCATATTTCGCACGGGCGACTTATCTTCCCCCCGCGCATATGCTGAAAGCGTTGTCCCCCACTTTCCAAGATAATCCGCAAGAAATTTCGGTTCCGCCTCCGCGAGAGCCCCGATCGTACGAATCCCGAGTTTTTCAAGTTTTTTTGCCGTTGCGTGCCCCACGTACAGAAGATTGTTTACCGGAAGAGGATAAATTTTTTGGCGAAAATTTGTTTCGTCAACAACGGTGACCGCGTCCGGTTTTTTCAAATCGCTGGCAAGTTTTGCAAAAACTTTATTAAAACTTACTCCGACAGAAACCGTCAGGGAAAGCTCTTCTCTCACTTCCTTACGGATACGCTCGGCAATTGCGACCCCATCGCCAAAGATGCCGCTATGCGTGACATCCAGCCAACATTCATCGATGCCATACGGCTCAATGCAGTCTGTATAACGCGCATAAATATCTCGTACTGCACGGGATTGGCGAACATATTCCGAAAAACGGACCGGACGAATAATGATCTCAGGGCATTTACGCTTTGCCTCCCAAATCACATCGCCTGTTTTTACTCCGCACCTTTTCGCCTCTTCGCTCTTAGCAAGAACAATTCCGTGCCGCGCTTGTTTATCACCGCACACAGCGATCGGCTTGCCGCAAAGTTCAGGATAAAGTTTGCGTTCGACACTCGCATAAAAATTATTCAGATCGGAATGAAGAATGATCATTGTATTGCTGTTATTACTTTACTTTGCGTAAAATATCTCCGTCTTGCAAGGAAAACGGCACGCGCAAATATAACTTTTGCATAACAAACTTTGCGTCTTCTACGGGTATTCCTGACTCATCCGTCAATTCGTCAACAATAAAGGTTCGGTTCAGATTTTTCGAAGGAGACAAAACTTCCAACTTATCTCCGACCCGAAAACGATTGCGCATTTGGACAAGTGAGTGTTCTCCGCCTTTCAATACGTCCGCTGTATATTCACGTGTGCCCATTTCTTGCGAATCAGTATAATTGACCGTTTGCACATTTTCGCCCAACGCATAAGCTGTCGTAAAATCGCGGTGCGCAACCTTACACAACTCCTCCTGTACTTGCTGAACACTCATACTTTTATCCATTGCCCTACGATAAGCATTGACTACAGTCGCAAGATAATAAGAGCTCTTCATCCTGCCCTCGATCTTGAAAGAGCAAACCCCTGCCTCAGCCAACTTATCGAGATATCCAAGCATATTCAAATCTTTGCTGTTAAAAATATAAGTGCCGCGTGCATCCTCTTCAACCGGACATTCACCACTCTCCGATTTTGCGTTATCGGCGCGCACAAAATATTTCCAACGGCACGCTTGCACGCATGCCCCGCGATTTGAATCCCGCCCATCCAAGTAGTTACTCAAAAGACATCTGCCGCTATATGATATACACATTGCCCCGTGTACAAAAGCTTCCAGTTCAAGATCCGGACAAAATTCATGAATCTCTGAAATTTCTGCAAGAGAAAGTTCTCGCGCAAGCACTACTCGACTCGCACCCTGCTCTTGCCAAAATCTCGCCGCATATTTATTTGTTGTGTTCGCTTGCGTAGAAACATGCAGAGTCAATCTTGGTGCCGTTCGTTTGGCAACTGCAAACGCCCCGACATCCGTAACCAATGCGGCGTCAACCCCGATCTCTTGCAAAAAAGAAAAATAATCCCCCAGTTCTTTGAAATCCGAATTCTTTGCAAAAATATTTACGGTCACATAGACTTTTTTCCCGCGCATGTGCGCATATTCGACTGCCTCATGCATTTCATCGCGCGTGAAATTATCCGAAAAAGAACGCAACGAAAAATCTTTTCCGCCTAAATATACCGCATCCGCACCAAAGCGCAATGCCGTTTTCAGTTTTTCAAAATTACCCGCAGGCGCAAGCAATTCCGGGGTTTGATCCATAATCACCTCTTCGGTATCTCTCAAATCTTCTTCAAAACTTCCTCATCTGCCGCGTAAAACAGAAATTGCAACCCCTTCTCCTACTTCGAGAATAGTAGTTGCAAAATCCGGATCGTCGCGAACCGCACGCAAATATTCACGTAAACGCTCGACTATGGAACGGCGTTTATACGGTACTTCTTCACGTCCGCTGACCCAACCGTACAATAAAACATCATCAGCAAATAAAACGCCGCGCGGAGTCAATAAGCGTTTGAGTTCGGGTAAATAGTGAATATATTGCGCTTTCGGGCCATCCAGAAAGATTAAATCAAACTGTTCCTCTAATGAAGGGAGCACGTCACCGGCATCGGCTAAGAGTGCATTTGCTCGGTCTGCTACACCAAATGCGGCAAAATTCTCTTTTGCGCTCCGCCACAACGATTCTTCCACTTCAATCGTAGTAAGGCGTGCCTCCGTACATTCCAGCAAAAGAGCGGTCGACGACAATCCTTCCGCTGTTCCGATCTCTAAAATACGCCTCGGCGCTCGCATACGCGCCACCGTAAGCAACAATGCCAATGTTTCATCTTCCGTCGCAGGATCACGCCTTCCCTTTGCACGATCGCGAAGGCTCACCAAACGATCATCCAACCGAAACGGCAACGTTTTTAAAAAATCCATAAATTACTTTCTCTTTTGATAAGGAACGACAACAAAACCTTTTCGAATTTTTGTTGCCGTTCCTCTCGCGCTTTTTCATCAGATACGAACGATATTTGCCATGATCACGGGATTTTGTTTGGTCTTACGATAAATAAAGTTCTTCACTGATTTTTTAATCGCCGCCGCCAGCTCGGTGTTGTCCACGTCACGACGGACGTCCGTCTGACTTGCGCAGTTGATCGCAATCCGTTTGATTTCGGAAATGTAATCAGCGTTTTCAGGCATTACAAAGCCGCGATTGACAACGATCGGATCACTCAAAAGATCGCCGCTGCGCTCAGACACACACGCTGTAATCACAAATATTCCGTCCTCAGAAAGATGCTTTCTGTCTTTCATGACCACGCTGTTTTCTCGATCTTCCAAATTTCCGCCGTCCACAAGCCGCGAACCCGAAGAAACACTTTCGCCAAACTGCATCGTATCGCGCGTGAGTTCCACGCAATTCCCAATGTCCGCAAGAAGAATATTATTTTCACTCATTCCAAGGCTCATGGCAAGCTGCGCATGACGTTTCAGGTGCCGATATTCACCGTGCACGGGAATGAAAAACTTTGGCTTAAGCAGTGAGTGAAGCATTTTCAGTTCTTCTTGGCATGCGTGTCCCGAAACGTGGATCTTTTCCAGCGATTCGTACACAACATTGGCACCCTTGCGGTACAGATTATTGATCACTTTATAGATCATCTTTTCGTTGCCCGGAATAGGACTTGCTGAAATAATGATCGTGTCATTGGCACCAACCGTAACCTTATTAAATTCGCCCGAAGCCATTCGCGTAAGTGCGCTCATCGGCTCGCCCTGGCTTCCAGTGGAAACGATTACGATTTCACGATCAAAATAATTTTTGATCTTTTCAACGTCGATCAAAACCCCTTCCGGAATAGTCAATTCGCCGATCTTTGTCGAAGCATCGACAACGTTCAGCATGCTTCTGCCGGAAAGTGCGACCTTTCTCCTATATTTTGCCGCAAGATCGACGATCTGCTGCAAACGATGTACATTTGACGCAAAAGTTGCAACAATAATGCGCCTGTTCGCGTTCTCGGAAAAGAGATGATCCAATGTGGTTCCAACCACCGTTTCACTCATCGTATATCCCAGACGTTCGACATTGGTGGATTCACACAGAAGAAGGTTAACACCTTCCCTGCCGATCTCGGCAATTCGCGTCAGATCGATCTGTTTGCCCGCCACGGGAGTGAGGTCGATCTTAAAATCTCCGCTGTGAAAAACTCTTCCTTGCGGCGTATCGATGCAAAGCGCAACAGCTCCCGCGATTGAATGATTGACATTGATAAACTCAATATTAAAACAACCAAGTTTGATTTTATCTCCGGGTTTAATACAGCAAAGCTGCGCCTTATTGATGTGCTGCTCGCGCAACTTATTGTCCGCAAGCGCCAGCGTCAACTTCGTCCCGTAAACAGGACAATTGATCTCTTTTAAAAGATATGCGATCCCGCCGACGTGGTCCTCGTGCCCGTGCGTGATCAAAAGCCCGCGTACCTTTTGTTTATTCGTTACCAAATATGAAATATCGGGTATTACCAAATCGATTCCCGGAAGCTCTTCATCCGGAAATGTGAGTCCCGCATCAATAATGATAATGTCATTGCCATATTCAAGAGCGGTCATGTTTTTCCCGATCTCACCAACACCGCCCAAAAAGATTACTTTCAGCGGATTTCTGCTTCTTCCTCTTTTTACCGGTCTTTTCTGTTTTTGGGTCGGCAGGACATTACTTTTTTCTTCGCGCAGCTTTGCTTTCTCTGTAATGTTTGGTTGCTGCTTTGCGGCTTCTTTCGCATTCCCTAAAAACTGGGGGAATTCGGCACGCGTCGCCCCGCCCTTTTTCGGACGATTCACGTTTTCTTGCTTCTGTTTCAACTCCTCAACTCCTTTGACCTTGCCGGAAACACAACAAAGGGGCTGAATGCGCCATTCAGCCCTCTTCTTCCGTTTAAACGGCTCCACTGCCGAAATCCGGCTTGAAATCCTTATATTTTTCAGACATCCACCAAGGCGTCTTTATTTCATTCTGCTATTCGCAATCTTTTGTGCGAGTTCATCCACAACTTGTTTGGATAATGAGTTTTCTTCCGCGCCTGTTACCAATTTGCGTTTTACCGTACGCAAAGGCTGATCTGTCTTTTCCACGCGATTATCCTTACCGGACACCGCAGGGCGAAGAACTCGTTTCTTTACATTCGGTACGCTACGATTTTGAGACAATGCTTCCAAACGCGCCTGCGCTTGTTCATCTGTTGCAACAGTACTGCTTTGCGGCTGAACCGCCACATTTGTCCCCAATTTCGCAATTGCATCAAGAATAGCTTGCGTATCCACAGATGTCGCCCCTGTCTCTTGCTGCTCTTCCGGAACAGCCGGAGTAAAATCTATAAAATAAGAAAGATTAAACGACATAAGCTCTTTCTTTAACGCGTTTAAGCTATCGATAGTACCCTTTTCCGGTACAGCATCTCCCAACGACTCGCGAATATCCAGCATCTCTGCATACGTGTCACGATCCATGGATTCCACATCGGTATCACACAGAAATGCCTTTTTCGTCTGCAAAAGCTCGCGCACCGTTTCATCCTGCGGAAGCGCAGGACTTTGTTCAAATGCGCGCACAGCTTCCAAAAACGCTTGCATCGCTTCTGCCGAATATGTCAACGGCAAATTGTTTGCATTGACCGCATCCGAAATTGCCACAAGCGCACTTGCTCCCCAAACATTTACGCGCGATAAACGTTGACGAAGATCGGATAACATTGTTTCGCCACGCAGAATATTTCCGCTTACAATATAACGGTTCGCCATATCGCGAATAGAATTTGCCGTTATCAAAAGATCGGGAATCATATCATACGAAAGCGTACGCAAATAATCCGCTATCAAAACATCCAGACGGCGGAACTCGGGCATCTGTTTGACACTGATCGCTCCGTTCAACGTATCTTTCAAATCATCAACTTTACGTTCAAGGTTCGCGATATCTGCCTCCGGCTTGCTTGCAACGGCCCCTGCCGCAGCCCCCGTCATTATACCGACAATATGCTGCGCCAAAACATCATAGTTGATTCCTTCTGTGATTACCTTCGCCGCAACTTCACCCGCCAAACGATCATAATCCACAGGAGCAAGCGCATTGATTTTTTCATCCAAAGCCGATATACTTCCGCTCATCGCGTTGATATTTTCACCCAAAGGCTTCAACGTTTCCTCAATTGCCGCTGTATCCGTCGGTTTTATCGCTTCGATCTTAGCGGAAAGATCGTCGTAAATTGCCATATCCTGTTTATAAGAATATTTCAGCTCTTGCAGGACGTCATCTCGCATTTTTTCAATATCCATTGAAAGTCCCGCATACATGCTTTCTATTGCAAGCGAAGCGTCTCCTTTACGAAAACCTGTAAGAGCATTATCTTGCGGCGTTATCGCCATCGAGTCAACCTTTTTAGAAAGCTCGGATATTGCCTTATTATTTTCTTCCGCTTTGGCGGCTGGAACATTTGCCGCTTGTTCAAGCGCACGCTTTTCCCGCATTAAACGTTCACGCTCCGCGCGCTCACGGGCAAGACGATCCGCAGACTTCTGTTCTTCACGTGCGATTTCTGCCAAGATACTCTCTTTTTGTTTTTCAAGCTCCGCCACAAATTTTTCAACCGTAGATCTTTTGTACCCGCCGAATTCATCGGAAGCCGCTTCTCCACGCTTTTCACGCAAAGCCGCAATCTCTTCCATCGAAGCGAGGACGCCACGCATTTCGGTTAAATATTTATCCGTCGCTTTGAGCCTCTCCACGGGAGTAAGGCCGTTCATTTTTTGCTGAAACGATTCTGACATAGAGCCCCCCTTGAAGCTTAACGCCTCAATTCGCCGGCATTCCGGCGAGAGATGTTCTTTTTTATATTTTACTATATTTTGCAAAAAAAGTAAATACTTTCTTCGATTATTTTTTGACAAACCGGATAACTTTTTATACCCGATTCAATAAAATCAAAAAAATTTTTGTTTACTTCGATTGAGCGCCTGAAAGGCTTGTCAAAAATTGCGTATTATTGTATAATAATGAGGATATCTTTTGAAAAATAAATTCCGAAGGAGTTTTTGATATGAGAGTTTACAATTTTTCGGCAGGTCCTTCCATGCTTCCCCTCGAAGTTTTGGAAGAAGCGCAAAAAGAGTTCCTCGACTTTGCTGGCACCGGCATGAGCGTTACGGAGATCAGCCACCGCGATAAAGCATTTGCCCCCATCGTGGAAGAAGCAGAAGCAAATCTTCGCGAACTCATGAACATCCCCGAAAACTATTGCGTCCTGTTCGTGCAAGGCGGTGCAAGCCAACAATTTGCCGCGATCCCTCTCAACCTCATGCACACCGGAAAAGCTGATTACATCGTAACCGGTAACTTTGCAAAAAAAGCATGGCAGGAAGGTAAGATCTATGGCGAAGCACGTTGCGTGGCATCTTCCGAAGACAAAACATATACATATATTCCTGACGTCGATAAAATCGCTTTCAATGACGACGCCGATTATGTGCATATCACCTCAAATAACACCATTTTCGGAACACGCTATGTAAAGTTCCCCGAAACGAAAGCGCCCTTGGTTTGCGATATGAGCTCGGAAATTCTTTCCCGTGAAATCGACGTAAATAAATTTGGCGTTATTTATGCGGGCGCACAGAAAAACCTTGCTCCTGCAGGCGTCACAATCGTCATTGCTCGCAAAGACCTTATCGAAAACCCTCTGCCCATCTGCCCGACAATGCTGAAATGGAAAACGCAGGCGGACAACGGTTCCCTTTACAATACTCCTCCTTGTTTCTCTATCTATATGGCGAACCTTGTCTTGCGCCATCTCAAAAAATTAGGCGGCGTCAAAGAAATCAATAAGATCAATGAGTACAAAGCGGGTTTGCTGTATGACTTCATTGACAACTCTTCTTTCTACACCAACAGCGTTGTCAAAGAATTCCGCTCCATCATGAACGTACCTTTCGTAACCCCTTCTAAGGAAATGGATGAAAAATTTGTTAAAGAGGCAAAAGCAGAAGGCTTGGTCACTCTGAAAGGACATCGTCTTGTCGGCGGCATGCGCGCCTCCATTTATAACGCGATGCCTGTCGAAGGCGTGAAAAAGCTTATCGAATTCATGAAAAAATTTGAAAAGGAAAACGCCTGACGGCGAAAGGAGATCATACTATGCCCGATATACTGAAATTAAATGCAATCAGCGAAGTCGCCGACAAGGAATTCCCTCAAAATTATGTCTTTTCGGACAACGTCAAAAACCCCGACGGTATCATGCTTCGCAGTTTTAATATGCATGAATACCCTCTCAACGACGAACTCCTCGCAGTAGCACGCGCAGGTGCGGGCACAAACAATATTCCCGTTCCCAAATGTTCGGAAAAAGGAATTGTCGTATTTAATACACCCGGCGCGAACGCCAATGCTGTAAAAGAGCTGGTCCTTTGCGAACTTTTCCTCGGCGGCCGAAAAATCGTAGACGCGATTGAATGGGTCAAAACATTGAAAGGCACCGAAGGTATTTCCAAAGCCGTCGAAAAAGGCAAATCCAAATTCGTCGGTCATGAGATACTCGGCAAAACTTTGGGCGTGATCGGACTTGGAGCAATCGGCGTAATGGTGGCCAATGCAGCTGCCGACCTCGGAATGAAAGTTATCGGCTATGATCCGTATCTCTCCGTACAAGGCGCTCTTCACCTCGATAACAGAGTTCAGACAGCAGACCTTGATACACTTCTCAAAAACGCTGATTTCATAACCGTTCATGTTCCGCTTACTCCTTCTACCGAAAACATGTTCAACACCGATGCTTTCGCCAAGATGAAAGAAGGTTCCGTCCTTATCAATAATTCGCGCGGTGAACTCGTCGATACTGCGGCTGTACTTGCGGCGATCGAGAGCGGAAAACTGGAACGTTACATTACTGATTTCCCTACCGAAGAACTTATCGGTGTACAGAACGTGATCTGCGTCCCTCACCTCGGCGCCAGCACGCCCGAAGCGGAAGACAACTGCGCAGCAATGGCGGCGCGCGAACTCGTCGATTATATCGAAAACGGAAACATTACGCACAGCGTAAATTTCCCTGACGTTTGCGCACCCCGTACTTCTGCTGCACGCGCGTGCGTTATGCACAAAAACGAAGAGGGCGTTATCTCTAAAATCACGACAATCATCTCTTCTGCAAACATCAATATCGCTAACTTGCAAGATAAATCCAAAAAAGAAATGGCTTACATGATCGTAGATCTTGACCAGCCTCTGACCGAAAAGGTGATCGAAGAAATCAAAAAGCTGGATTGCGTAATTCGCGTGCGCGTCTTTGCTTAACAGAAAAAACTATAAATTAAATTACTTAAACAAAATTTTAAAAGAGAACGGCCTAAACCGTTCTCTTTTTTGCTTTTTAGAAAATCATTAAAAACGCGGTGTCTATTGCCATAAATCAGCAACAGGCACCGCGCGGTAAACATTAAATTCTCTTAACTTCAAACATCTTACGCCGCGACATAATCTGCAATATCCTCAGGCGCAACAACAGCATCATCACTCAACAGAACCCAGGCGGAATAATCAACGTCCATTGACATATTGAAAGACATTACTGAAGATCCTTCAGCCCCTAAATCTATAGAAACATTTTTAAGCGAGACATCAAAAACCCCGCCATAACCGGTTATCACGCCTGTCGTCTTGTTAAACGAAAGATAATAGTCCGCTGTTTTAAAATCCATAGCGCCAACAATTTCCGCAACAACATCCTCTGTAATCACGCCGTTGCCCGCAAAAGATGATTCAAGATAAGCAGTTTTGTCAACACTGATCTTTACTTTGGTTTCTTCAGCGTCGCTGTCATCTATGTACACCTTTGCGCCTGAATACGCAAACATTTCATCAATAAAATTTTCGGCATTCTCTGCCGGCGAATCCATATCCAATGAAACGCCGGAAAACACCGTTGAAAGCGCTTCATTGATAGAATCGTATATTGTCTCATCAGTAGTAAACTTATATTTACCACTTAAATCCATTCCGTTTTCTTCACCCAAAGATGCCTTAACGGAACCATCAAAATAAAGTTCTGTTTTATTGCCGTAAATATTCCCCTTCATGGATGCGGAATATTGCGCCGATTGCGTCATCTCCGCAAATTCAAAACCAATATTAAATTTACCGCCATATCCGTAATCCAATTTTTCCGCCGTTTTTGCCATTGAAAAATTCATATCAATATCGGCATCCATATTTGCCGTCATATTCATCGATTTTTCACCCAAAGACAGGGACATTTGCATATTATTTTTACCGTCAGTTATCATGCGAATCCCATATTTCCAATCATCGGCAGATGTATCGCCTGCATAATTTGATGAAAAACCGCGGACTGTCGATTTTAAAGTTTCAACCTGTTCCGCAGAAGCCTCTTCTTTAAAGTTTCCGTCAATATAAATTTTCGCGCCTCCGCATCCGGCAAAAAGAGCAAATGAAGAAACAACCATTGCGGCACCTAGTACCGAAGCTAGAAATTTTTTCATAAATCCCCTCCTTCCTTTTTTACATTTTATCATACCCAAATAGAATTGTCAATACTCATTTAAAATTATAAAATATATGGAATCCGTCCTTTTATTACTTATTCAGCATTTTTTCTTTGTAATAAGGGGTTTCCTGTAAATCAACGGATTGCCGAATCACATAAGATTCAACATTCAGCCCGTTTACGATCATTGCAATTTCAATTAACGGCAATACGATCAGGATACCGATCACTTTTCCAAGAAGAACCGTCGCAATCGCGTAACCCAACGAAACAATCAATAAAACGACAGCATAACCCGCATACATCGATAAAAGATTTCTCAAACTGACCACTTCCCGAAAGCGCATCTTTCGATATCCGTGGATCAGATAGCTTTCCAAAAGGCTGACAAACCCGAATAAAAGAGCAAAAACGGCAAACGTAACAAACGCCCCAGGCTTCCATACCGAGAAAAGCAACGCGCCCACACTCGCAATTGCTGCGAGCAATATACCCTCGATTATTGTGGCAAGAATACTTTTCCAAATAGAACGGCGCGCGATTTCGCGTCGAATCAAACTCTTTGTAACCCAGTACCCGATCACAACTCCCAGCACCAAAAAAGTAAACAGGATCCAGATCCCTGCAAACGCATTACCGATAAACGTTGCCGTTGCCGCCGATACGCTCCCCATATATTCCTCAGCATCACCTGTAAGCGTAGTGAATACCCGATTGAGCGTGTCTTCCAACCAGCTCGTGGAAAGAATGTACTCGACTGCATCATACAAATTTGAGGGCAGTTTATCCAGTTCCTGCATGAATTCTTTTTGAAACGTTTCCGCATTCACGCCTGCCTTTTGAAGGACATCATTGATTTTTCCGAAAAACTCTGTGAATGCTGCGCCCATTTGAAAAAACAGAATCCCGCATGCGATCGCCAAAAAGAAAAATACAACTCCCAAAGGAGTAAAATAATACTTTAAATTTTTAAAAAAATTTCTTATTGCATTTCGAATCATATTACTCCCCTTTTTCTCATCTGTTTTTCTAATCAAAAGGTTTTCTTGACAAAGATATTCGCTTTACGTATGAAAACTGCCGACTTTGCACATAATGCAATCAACATTGAAAACGGAGGATCTTCGGTCATGTCAAAAAAGAAAAACCATAAAGTCAAAACACTTACCGATGAACAGTACAATGAATATCTGATGTCTCTTAAAGATGAACGTCCCACGATGCTCATCGATAAAGACGGTAACCTTACTCCTCAAAAATAAAGCAATCTATGCCGGACGCAAAAGCGCCCGGCTTTTTTCTTAATATTACTCAGACTTTGCAAATTGCGAATTATACAAATTGTAATAAAAACCTTTTTTCTCCATTAACTCGGAATGCGTTCCCTGTTCGATCACTGATCCATGATTCATTACAAGTATTACGTCTGCATCCAAGATTGTCGAAAGCCTGTGCGCCACGATAAAAGAAGTCCTGCCCTGCATGATCTTACGAAAGGCTTTCTGAATTCGAAGTTCTGTCATGGTATCAATATTGGACGTCGCTTCATCCAGAATCAACATGGGCGAATCGGCAAGCATTACGCGAGCAATACATAAAAGCTGACGCTCACCCTGCGATACATTGATATTCGAGGAAAGTACTGTATCATACCCCTCCGGCATATTTCGAATAAAGAAATCGCAATACGCGGCTTTCGCCGCCGCCTCAATTTGCTCACGCGTTGCGTTTTCCTTTCCGTATGCGATATTCCAAGCGACCGTTTCTCCAGCAAGAAAACTTTCCTGCAATACCATTCCGAACATTTTTCGATATTCATCCAAAGGAATGTCGCGAATATTTACTCCGTCTACAAAAATATTTCCTTCGTTCAAATCATAAAAACGCATCAACAGATTGATAAGCGTCGTCTTGCCACAGCCCGTCGGTCCGACAATGGCAATCTTACTGCCTGCTTTGACATCGAGGTTAAAATTTTCGATCAGTTTTTGTCCGGGCTCATAAGAAAAACGAGCATTCTCGATACGAATGTCCCCTCGCACTTTTTGTATGTGTTTGTCTCCGCCTCGCTCCTCCGCCGGTTCGTCAATTACCTCAAAAACGCGCTCAGCAGATGCAAATGCGTTCTGCATCTGCGTGATAACGTTGGATACTTCATTAAAAGGCTTTGTGTACTGATTGGCATAACTGAGAAACACCGAAAGCATACCCACAGTAAATCCACTCAATGTAAGAGCGCCAAGCACAAGCTGACCGCCCGATCGAGCGCTCAAAATACAGAAAATCGCCCCGAGTACACCAACTATGGCATAAATTACAGCATTTACAAAACGTGTGCTCGGATTTGTAAGTGCTGAATAATACTGTGCACGCCAACCGATCTCGTACAATTCCTGATCAATTTTCTCAAATTTTTCGCATGAATATTCTTCTTCATTGAAAAGAATAACCGATTTTTGACCTCCGATCATCTCTTTCGCATGTGCCGCTAACTCCCCCTGGACTTTTACCTGTTTGCTGAAACTCTTGAACGTACGCTTAGTAATAAACGCCGCTACAAACAATGACAATGGCGTAAGTATCACGACAACAAGTGCAATGACGTAATTGATCACAAACATAACAACAAGCGTCGCAAGGATTGTCATTACACCCGTAAACAACTGCGACGCCCCTTGCAAAAGCCCATCAGAAATAATATCAACGTCATTGACTATACGAGCCATCACATCACCCTGTGCATGCGTATCGATGTATTTAATGTGCGACTGTGTAATGGCAAAAAAAGCTTCACGTCGAAGATCGCGAACCAATTTATAGCAAAGAGAATTCACGCAATTTCCCAATAATTTTTGCGAAAGCGCCGCTAGCAATACACATGCAGCAAACCCCGCAACCATACGGTAAACCTGATCAAATTCTACCGCCCCCGCACCTATCATATGATCAATCGCGCTACCGTACAATACAGGTCCGAGTAAAACAAAAGCTACATACAAAATACTGAATATGAAAGCCCCAACAACATATCCTTTATACGGTTTAACATAATGCAATAGACGACCCGCTATGTTTCGTTTTAAAGAATTCTTTTTTTTCATTCCGCCGCCCTCGCCTGCGAATCGCAAATTTCTCTATAAAGCGAGCATTCCTGATACAACTTTTCGTGTGTACCGCTCCCTGCAATCATCCCATCTTCCATAACAAAAATAATATCCGCATTCCGTATTGATGATACCCTCTGTGATACAATGATCGTCGTCATATCTTTGAGCGCCGCAATATTTGCTCGAACTTTTGCATCTGTTGCAAAATCAAGCGCAGAACAGCTGTCGTCCAATATAAGTATGCGCGGTTCAGCGACAACGGCTCGCGCGATCGTCAAACGTTGTCGCTGTCCTCCCGAAAAATTTCTACCTCCTTCCGTGACAGGCTGATCCAACCCGCCCTTCTCTTGGACAAAATCATATGCACAGGCAACGCGCAACGCGTTTTCATATTGCAAATCCGTCGCTTTATCATTACCCCAGAATAAATTGGAACGTATCGTTCCCGAAAAAAGAGAAGCATTCTGCGGAACGACCCCGAAAAGAAATCTCAGATCCCGAACGGGATATTCGCGCACATCGTGTCCAAATACTTTTACCGAGCCGGACCCTGCGTCGTACAGGCGCGGCAAAAGGTTGACAAGTGTTGACTTACCGCTACCGGTACCCCCTATAATTCCGACGGTCGTGCCGGCAGGAATGTTCAAGCTAATGTCTCGCAGAGTATTTTGCCCCTTTTCCGCATACGAAAAACATACATTTTCCAACTCAATTGCCGGTGCGGAAAAATCGCATTGCGCATTACCGCCTGCATCGATCGATGATTTCAAATCGAATACTTCACTCACGCGATTCATGGAAGCATGCGCCTTTGTGAACAAAGAAACAAGGTTAGAAATTACGATCATTGCATTCAGAATCTGCATCATGTAGTTGATAACAGCAATGATTTCACCGTTAGTCAAGACGCCTGTATCCACTTTAAATCCGCTCCATAGGAGGATTAGCGCAACGCTGAAATTTACGATGGCATACGTAAGCGGATTTAAAAAAGCAGAAATTTTGCCGATCTTAAGTGAATTATCCAGCATATCTTCCGCAGCCGCATCAAAACGCGCACGCTCTTTATCGCGACTACGAAAAGCACGGACTACACGCGCCCCTTCAAGATTTTCTCCCGCAATCTGTGAAAGACGATCCAACTTCTTCTGATTTTTGGAATAATACGGAACAGTACGCCGCATAATCACCCACAAAACAAGAGCCACAAAAACTGAAGCGGCGGTCACCACCAAACCAATCTGCCAGTCAATAATAAGGCACAATATGACCGATCCCACGGCAATAAACGGTGCTCGAACAACAAGGCGTATGATCATCGCAACACCGCTCTGCATTTGGTTCACGTCATTTACCGTACGCGTGACGAGCGACGCATTCCCGATCTTATCCAGTTCGCGATAAGAAAGGGTATTGATATGCGAAAACAATGCGTTTCGCACGTTTGTACCAAAACCCTGCGATGCGATGGATGCACTCCGCTGACAATACAACGCACAAAGAAAACCGACTAACCCCATTGCCAGCATTACCGCGCCGCCCCTCAAAACATATGCAATGTCTCCGTTTGCAACGCCGTCATCTATAACCCTTGCCATTACAAGCGGAACAAGCAGTTCAAGCACAGCCTCAAACCACTTAGACAGCGTTCCGAAAATACACCGCCATTTATATTCTTTTAAGTATTTAAAATACCGCCTCATGAATGTTACTCTCGCAAAATTTTGTTTTCTATTATTATAATCGAGAAGCAGTCAGGAATCAAGCAAATCATGATGTTTTGCAAATTTGCTGATATAGAAAATGCACGAATTGAACCACTATCAAAACTGAACCACTAAAAAAGAGCGCCCGAAAGCGCTCTTTTTGCAATTTTTATAATAAAATACAAAGAACTCCGCCCTTGCCTTCGTTAACGATGCGAGTCACCGCTTTGCGCAACTTCCCGCGAGCCTCTTCCGGGATTGTCTTTTCGTTTAAACCCTCGCGAACCATATCTTTAAAGCTCTTGCCGAACATATCCGTATTCCAAAGCGCTTCGGGATCGCGCTCATAATTTTCAACAATCCCTTTTGCTATTTCCTCACTGCGCGGAGCATCTCCCGTAACAGGACTGACTTCGCTATGCACATCCACTTTAATAATATGATACGCAGAAGCATCCGCACTAAGCTTCACGCCGCAACGTGTACCTTTTCGCACAAGCTCTGGTGCACGAAGTTCCATATCCGCCTCACATGGCTGCACAATGCCGTATCCGAGTTCATCGGCGGCACGCAAAGCGCCGCGGAACTTATCATAAAAATATTTCGATTCGCGAAGTGCGCGGACATACGCCATCAATTCCAAGTCACCTTCAATCTGTGCGCCGCATTCCTCAGAAAGTACTTTATAAAACAGCCCGTCGCGCGCAGCAAAACGATAGCGCGCTACACCCGTATTTGCATCAATTTCACTTGATTCGCAGTAAGCCTCCTCGTCCGTAAAAGCCGTTTCCAACATCGCGCAATCGCGGACACATCGAATGCGGGGCGATACTTCCCGCACCTTTTCCAGAATATGCGCCACAATCTTGTTTTCCGCGGGCAAAACACTCATCCATGCAGGGAGGAAAATTTCCAACCCGGCAACCGGAAAAGCAAGAACCAATTCTTCATACAGCCGCGAATAATCATTGCTGCCACTCGCACAATTTGCGGAAATAACGCCAACACCATATTTTTCTTCCAGCCCGCTGCGTAACGCCTCGCAGCCGTCTGATGCAGGATCGGCACTGTTTACAAGCAAAACAAAAGCGCGGCCATTTGCCTTCAATGCCTGCACCATTTCCTCTTCCGCAGCGACACATTCACTGCGCGCACGCCCGAAACTACCGTCAGAAGTCACAAGAATGACGACGGTTCCCGCAGGATTTCTCTCACTGGACTTACATTCGTTCACTTCAAGTTCCAGCGATGCATCCGACACCGATCCTTTAGCGACCTGCCCATCTTCTGACAATTCAAGGCCGCTTGCCCGCGACATATCGCGCAAGAACGCACTTTTGCCACACCCCGTAGCGCCCATCACTGCAATTGTACATTTTCCGCCCGTGCGGGCGGCAATGCTCTCGTAAACTTCCTTTTCCATAAAAAAACAGCCTCCCATATACCAAATGCCGGGTACACGGAAGCTGTTTCTTCTTTTAGCCCCCGTATCCGCCTGTTACAGTTCAGTATATGAAGGCTTATTCTCAAAAATGACGCAAATCGGCACAAAATTTACGAATCCTTTTTGCCATGAGAAAGTTTTCGCACCGAAGTGTGATGTTCTTCGCCCGCAAGAAGCGCCAAAATATTCTTGCGATGCGCAAACCATGTCAGGAAACAATCGAACAAAATCAGCATAAACAACACGACTACGTATACGTTCGCAAGTTCCCCGGCATACCGAAACCAAAACACAAACATCTGTATGGCCGCGAGCAATGATATCCCCAATAAAGAACCCATCGATCCCCATTCGCTTGCCCAAATGTAAAAGAGCGTCAAAAGTAAAATCGCAAGAACAATAAAAATCATCCACCACGCTTCGCAACACAAAGCAAACGCATACATTCCAAGCGTAGAGGCAATGCCTTTTCCGCCTTTGAAATGCATAGTTATCGGATAAATATGACCGACGATTACCGATACTCCGCAAACATAGCGCGCCAAATCAGATACATAAACATTTGTACCCGCAAATACCTGCCCGCGGAATACAAAATACGCGATCAAAAGAGGGATACCTCCCTTGATCATATCCAAAAACAGCGTAAGCGCACCGATCTTTAATCCGAACTGGCGGCTCATATTCATTGTCCCCGGATTACCGCTGCCCATTCTGCGCACATCTTTATGTTTTATTTTTGAAATAAGCAGCGCAAAATTGAAACACCCGACAAAATAGGAAACGACAGCCATTACGATAAACCAGTACCAAATGTCACTGAAATATATTTCCGTCATACAATGCTCCTTGTGACCTATCCCGCAAAATCGTTACATCATGCCCGCTTCATCTTCGCCGCGATTACGCGTCACAATTTTAATCGGCGTCCCCGAAAAATCAAATGCGCGCCTTAATACATTTTCAAGATAACGGCGATAAGAAAAATGCATTAACACTTCATCGTTGACAAATAAAACAAATGTCGGAGGACACACAGACGGCTGCGAACAATAGTATATGCGAAGACGTTTTCCGTTCACCGACGCCGGTTCGTTGGTCCGTACCGCATCCAGTATCAAGTCATTGAGTGTGCCCGTCGAAATGCGGCGATTTGCGTTCGAAAATACTTTCTGTGCCATCGCAAGCACCTTCTCTGCACGCAGTCCCGTCTTAGCCGAAATATATACCGACTGATAGTAATCCATAAAGCTAAGATCCGCTTTCAGCTTTTGCTCAAATTTATTGATGGTATTCGTATCCTTCTCGATCAGATCCCATTTGTTCATCACGATAACGGAAGGTTTTCCTTGCTCATGCACGTATCCGATGATCTTGACATCTTGCTCGGTCAGCCCTTCAGCGGCATCCACAACAAGCAAGCAAACATCGGCACGGCGCACAGCATCAAATGCTCGCAGAACACTGTAATATTCAACATCGTCTGAAACACTCCGTTTTTTACGTATTCCAGCCGTATCAATAAGCATATATTTTTTCCCGTCACACTCGAACGGCGTATCGATCGCATCGCGCGTAGTTCCCGCAATATTTGTGACAATGGAACGCTCAAAACCTAAAAGCCTGTTTACAAGAGAGCTTTTGCCTGCATTGGGTTTCCCGACAACTGCAATTTTTAACCGATCGGGATCTTCATCCTCTCCGCCGTCAAAATACGAGGCAGCCTCGTCCAATACGTCACCGATACCCTGCGAATGCTCCGCCGAAACTGCAAACGGCTCACCCAAACCAAGCGCATAGTATTCAAACAATTTATCGGGTGAGAAATTGTCTACTTTATTTACGACGAGGATGACAGGTTTTTTGCTGCGGCGAAGCTTATCCGCTACGTCATAATCGGACGAAGTCAGCTCTTGCTTGCCATCAACCATCAGCAGAATAACCTGCGCCATGTCAATGGCGGTATCCGCCTGGCGCAGAATTTCTTTCCACATCGTGTCTTCGGAATTCAGCTCGATCCCCCCCGTATCCACGATCGTAAATTTTTTGCCTCGCCACACAGCATCAGCATACAGACGATCGCGCGTGACACCCGGTCTGTTTTCGGTAATGGAAATCTTTCTTCCTGCTATTTTATTGAAAAGCGTGGACTTGCCGACATTCGGTCTGCCCACAATCGCTACGAGCGGATTTGCCATAAATACTCCTTTGTTTTATTATAACCGATTCACGTACATTTGTAAAGAAAAAAGCGGCCTGCACAAGGCAAACCGCTTTAATTCATACAGTTTTTCCGATCTCAGAACAGCCCCATGATGGCACTTGCCACATACAATACCACTGCGATCCAGAAAATAATAATCCACGTCTTTCCATGCGCCTTTGCAAAGCTCCATGCACCGAACACGATACCGAGCAACAACGCGATATCCTTGATCAGTACCAACGCCCTGAAAAACGGACCTGACACGTCAACCCCGATCAAAGGAAGCAAATTGTTTACAAAAATCAGGACCGCTGCCAAAATCAAAGTAATATAACAGCACATTTTGATGAAATCGCGGCGAGCCTGCCCTTCCGTTCTCTGCCTGTTTGCCATAGCTACATTCTCCTTTCTGATTTTGCTTTAATGCCTATTTTTCGATAAAACAGACAAATTGCTTTTGTCTATAATATTGTATCACCTAATAACCAAATTTACAAGTAAACAATATAAAAATTTTTACTTTCTTTGGAAAATTTTTGCAGATAGAGTCGAAAAAGCCGATAACGTCCTTGACAAAACATGAACATCTCGCAACTTCACTGCTTGTCATATATGTAAACGGCATCTTCACCGTCATCTTCAAAAAAACGAACAGCTACTCCTTCGCGCTTGGATGTAGGCACACTTTTGCCTGTGTAATCCGCTTTAAACGGAAGCTCTCGATGGCCTCGGTCGATCAATGCCAAAAAACGAATACGTGAAGGCCGCCCCATTTGCATGATCTCCGAAATTGCAGCACGCACCGTTCTTCCCGTATAGATCACATCGTCGCAGATAAGCACTGTTTTTCCGTCTATGCCAAACCCGATCTCACTTCCAGAAAACTCAATTTGAGAATTTAGATCTTCCAAATCGTCGCGATATAAAGCAATATCAAATATACCCATCGGGACATCAGAGCCTTCTATGGAATCAAGGCAAGCTTTTATACGGCGTGCAACGGTAACGCCGCGCGTACGAATCCCGATTATGACAAGATTTGCGATACCGCCCTCTTTTTCAATGATCTGATGAGCAAGCCGCCGGAATGTATTATTCATCCCCGCTTCATCCATCAATTTTCCTTTAATGACCATATAAACCTCACGAACTTGCTTTGAAATCAACAAACTCCGCCCTTTTCCAGTTTATTCAGAACTTCTTCAAAATAAACCGGAAGAGATGCTTCAAACGTCATGCGTTGTCCTGTGCGCGGATGTGTGAGTGTAAGTCTGCAAGCATGCAACAATTGTCCGTTCAAATTAAATTTCTGTTTTTTAGAACCATATACAGGGTCACCCGTTACGGGATGGCCTAAATATCGACAATGAACGCGAATCTGATGCGTTCTCCCCGTTTCCAAACGAAAACGAACCAGTGTATAACCTGCCGCAAATCGGCACACCACTTCATAATTTGTCGCCGCATACTTGCCCTTCCCCTCCGGCACGACCGCCATTTTTATCCGATCCGAAGGGCTACGCCCGATAAATGTTTCTACCCGGCCTCGATCTTCTTTAAACAGTCCGTCACATAGCGCAAGATATTCCCTCGCGCAGGTTTTTTGCGCAATCTGTTCCGAAAGAGAAAGGTGTGCCGCATCGTTTTTCGCGACGACCAAAAGCCCCGAAGTATCTTTATCAATCCGATGCACAATCCCGGGCCGAATCACTCCATTGATCGAACTGAGATTTTTCAATCGATACAAAAGAGCATTCACCAGCGTACCCGACAGATGACCGTTTCCTGCGTGCACGGTAAGCCCTTGCGGCTTATTTATAATAGCAATATCCTCGTCTTCGTAAACGATCTCCAACGGAATATCCTGCGGCGTCAAATCCAGCTTTTGCGGCTGCGGAATGTCCGCCTCAACCACATCTCCCGAAGACACTTCTCGCGAAGCTTTCGCAGACTTTCCGTTGACCTTAACCAATTCTTTATCTATCAACTTTTTCGCCGCAGAGCGAGTAATAGCGAGCGCATCACTTAAAAAAATATCCAGCCGAAAAGGTCCTTCGTTTACTTCAAAAGATTTTTTATCCATCGCGCCTTGAATCCGTCTGCGCTGAATTTTTTGCAGAAGGTTCAGCCCCTAAATCATTGTCCGTTTCTTGCTGCGGTGAAGACAGCTCTGTAGCGGCTTCTATAATTTCGCTCTTTTCTTTATGCTTGTGTGAACGGAAAATCGCATCTTCATCCACAAATAGAAGCGCTAATATAAACATTACTGCGCCGACAGTAATTACCAGATCGGCTACATTGTTGCTAAAACTTACAAATCCAAAATTCATATGGATTAAATCGCGCACACTCTGAAAAACTATACGGTCGATCAAATTCCCGATTGCACCCGACATGATCAGCACGATCGACGTACGCAAAAAACGGCGTTTCTTAGAAAGGCGAAAAAACACAATCAGCAAAACGGCCACTGCAACGACAGTCAAGCCGATAAACAAAGGCATCGCCCACTCTTTATCCGCCGCGATTCCAAATGATGCGCCCGGGTTATAACAAGTATCTAAACCCAAAAAATTAGGAATCCAATATATAAGCGGACCGTTTGAACCATACACGGCAAAAGCCGCCGCTTTTGTGATCTGATCCGCAAAAAGCAAAATTAAAAAAACAAATAAATATGCCATAAATTTTTTCTCCAAGCACTATTAACGAGGTGGCTGAAATTTTTTCACCCCATTCGACTTTTTTTGCGTTTTGTCTGTCGGTTTTGTCGGCATTGCAGGGCGAAGATAACTCTGTGCAGCAGGCTTTGCCGCGGCAGCTATCCGCATCGCTTGTTGTACGGCAGGCTGAGCCGAAGATGCAGTCCTGCCAATCGTTAGATTGGATGGCTGTGCCACAGACGGACTACGCACCACCGTCTGTTCCGCCGGTTTTGCTTGCACAACATTCTCTTGCGCAAGAGTCTGCGCTCCCAAAGAATCCGGTACAACATCTCCCTCGTCTTTTTCCTGTGCTTGTACGTCCTCCGAATCCTCCATCAAACCAAGGCTCTTGCATAGTTTTTCCAAATCAAGCACGCCCTTAGGGTTAATTACGTCATCAAGATTAAAGCCTGTTTCTTCCTCCCCGTCCATGTACTTTCCGATTACTGCTTTCGGATCAAACTCTTCCGAATGTAAATCAGGCTCATCGACTTGCTCATTCAATATATCCTTTTTTTCTTCAATCGGCTGAAAACGGCCTTCATTTTTGCCCAAAAGAGCAGAAAGGTTTTCTGCAAATTCCGCGTATCGATCCGCTTCGCCCTGCGGAATCAATCCTGCCATCTGTGCCGCAAGATTCTTCCATTTCTCAGCGAATAACTGCAAAGTCTTCCATTCCGTTTCCGCCGACATGCGGTAAAATTCACGGATCTCTTCCCCTTTCTCCTCTGCCGCAATAATCGCGCGCCCGATTCGGTTTTCTTTGTTCTTATATTCAGCAAGGCTCGCTCGAAGGCTCCTGTTTTCGGCAACAAGGCCATCCAAACGGTATTGCAATTGCCGTATCTTCGTTTCGTACGCTTCGCGAATACCGCCAATCAATTGCTCCATTTCACGTTGCGTGAATTTTTTAGCCATTTTTTCCCCTTATCTCCGTAATAAGTTTATTCTTAATATCGTACAATTTTTGCGACAAATCAACTTTATAAACGTGCGGATTATCAATACGTTTATATTCGTCCCAAAAGCTCTCTTTTTCCGCATTCGCATACGCACAAATTTCAGAAAGAGATGGATTTTCCCGCACCGGTTCGCCCCCGAGCAATACAGGAACGGATAGCGGACGCACTTTATATTCCGTAAACGTCGTACGCTTCCATGTATCTTTGGGATGGAAAATTGTCAGTGGTTTGCTTTCGTCGATCTCTTCATCCCGAACGCAAAGCAAATCCGCCTCAGCTTTACCCGTCTTTCTATCATAAATACGGTAAATCTGTTTGAATTCCGGATTCGTAATTTTATCCGAATTATCCGAAAGCTTGATTTTTGGAACTTTTTCACCGCCTTGCGGATAGAGCAGGGAAAGTTTATACACTCCGCCCAACGCAGGCATATCGGCACTCGTGATCAGCTTGGTACCTACTCCCCAAAGATCAATTTTAGCCCCCTGACTCCTGAGTGAAGAAATCAGATATTCATCCAAATCACCCGATGCACATATGATTGCATCAGGATATCCAGCTTCGTCAAGCATGACACGAGCACGCTTTGAAAGATATGCAAGATCTCCGCTATCAAGCCGAATACCTTTGGGCTCATGCCCTTTTGCCCGCAACTCGTCAAACACGCGAATTGCATTGGGAACTCCGCTGCGCAATGTGTCGTACGTATCCACAAGTAACAGACAAGCATCGGGGAAGATATCGGCATATGCGCGAAACGCCTCATATTCGCTGGGAAAATTCATAACCCAACTATGCGCGTGCGTTCCAGCTACCGGAATCCCGAACAACTGTCCCGCCAAAACGTTGGATGTCGATCTACATCCTCCGATCACAGCCGCCCGTGCGCCAAACACACCCGCATCCGGACCTTGCGCACGCCGCAGACCAAACTCCATCACCGTTTCGCCTTCTGCCGCGTATGCGATTTTTGCAGCTTTTGTAGCAATAAGCGTCTGATGATTGATAATATTCAAAAGCGCAGTTTCCAAAAACTGTGCCTCCAAAAGCGGCGCTTTTACCGTAACAAGCGGCTCTTCGGGAAATACAATGGTACCTTCAGGCACCGCATATACGTCCCCTGTAAAGCGAAAAGTTTTTAAATATTCCAAAAACTCTTCATCAAAAAGGCACAAGGAACGAAGGTATGAAATATCGTCTGCCGTAAAATGAATAGAACGAATGTATTCGATTGCCTGTTGCAAACCTGCCGCAACAGAATATGAAATTATATTGTTGCGACGGAAAAACAAATCAAACACCGCAACGTCTTTTTCCTTGCCGTTTTTTAAGTATCCGCTCATCATTGTAAGCTGATACAAATCGGTCAAAAGCGTAAGATTGCGCGCCATCTTTTATTCGTCCTTTGATTGATTTTGTTCTGTTTGGTCGCTGTTGTCGGAACCTGCTTGCGAACTTTGCTCCGCCCGTTTCTGCGCGGCTGCCTGTGCAGCGCGTTCTTTTGCAAGGCGCTCTTCCTCCAACTTCTTACGCTCCTCGCGAGTATGGTAGACGGGCATAATCGCCAAAGGCTCACCAACCGCAGCCCCGAAACATGCTCCATACTTTCGACGGTTGACCAACAAAATCACCAAGAACAAAACAACTCCGCCCGTCGCCATGACCAGCGCAAAGATCTGCGAAATCGGAAGATTCGATCCGAGAATATACTGTGAATCGCGCAAAGGCTCCATTATTGAACGAATCGTTCCATAACCAAAAAAGTATCCCGCAACAGCCAATCCATGCGGTTTTTTCAAGAACTTCCACATCAATGTGAACAGAAGGGCAAAAATAATTAAATTTAAAACACTTTCATAGAAAAAGAAAGCGTAATGCCACTCCCCGACTTTATCAATATAAACCCCGATAGGGAAAAACTGCAATGCTTCGTTCGTAATTTCAGGTCCATATACTTCCTGATTGACAAAATTCCCCCATCGACCAATACCCTGTGCCAAAATGACGCCGGGAAGAAGACAATCCGCTACACGAAGAAAATTGATCTTATGAATAATACAAAATAATACTACCCCCAGCGCACCACCACAAACACCGCCGATGATCGACAATCCGCCTTCACGAAAACTGCTAAACCATTCGGTTATAGATACAGAAGGATCAGTAACTACATAAAATGTGCGTGCCCCGATTATTCCGAGCGGAAGGATACAGAGCAAAAGATCTAATGTCCAGTCCGTAGGAATATTGCGGCGCTTAAATAAAAGCGCCACGACGATCGTTGCCAAAATAATTCCCGCAACGATAATGACCGCATAATAGTAGATGTCGAATCCGAATATCGTAAAATGCGGATTCAGCGAAGCAAGCTCAAAACTCAGCATATGTACACTCCGCCGCCGCCCCTTCATCAAGTAAGGCGGCGCAACCAAAATTTTGTGTTAGAGTCATTATATCATATTTATCAAAAAATTTAAAGTAAAATAAACAAAATATTCGCAATAACCGCACAGATTTCAAACAACTTCCCAAAATTGAAAAAACCGCCCCGACCAGGGCGGTTTTAAATCAATTTGCTGCGGCACGCGTACAGCCTAAACTGATCAGCAACGCGCCGTCCACTTTTCGCATCGTATTCTCAGGGAGCGCCCCTATCCTCTCTTTCAGTCTCCGCTTATCCAGTGTTCGGATCTGTTCAAGAAGGATTACCGAATCTTTTTGCAATCCGTTGCCCTCCCCCGGAATTTCGATATGCGTAGGAAGCCGCGCTTTTGTAAGTTTACTTGTAACTGCGGCGGCAATGACTGTGGGTGAATATTTGTTGCCGATATCATTCTGCACTACGAGCACGGGCCGTATACCGCCTTGCTCGCTGCCAACTACCGGGCTGAGATCGGCATAATACAGCTCTCCCCTCTTGATTTCCATTTTTGCAAACCTCGCAATTTATCTTTCGGAAAGCCCCTCCCTCTTTATTATATGTAACACACATCTTTCCGCGTTCGGGCCTTTCCGCATATGAGTATGAACAAGATCGCAAAAATTTATACTAAAAGCAATCGCAGAAGCTTTAACTTCCGCGATTGCTTTTTCTTGATCTGATTCTTCTTTTCCGCAAATTAATTTCCGCTGCTTTTACCTTCTTCTCCGAAAACCTCGAAATATGAAGGCATTGCGGGAATCGCCCCTGGCCTCTGTACGACAAACCATGCTGCTTTATTTGCAAAGCGCAACCAGTTTTGAAGCCCTCCGATGGTATCCAATTCTTCGCGCGATTTACCGCTTCTTAACAACTGAAATAAAATTGCTCCGATAAATGTATCTCCAGCGCCCGTGGTATCTACACAATTGGCATGCTCCGAAGCCGAAGAATAAACACTTCCGCTTTTAGTATATACGCTCGCGCCCTTTCCGCCCCTTGTTACAAAAATCAGCCGAACGTCTCCGCGAAAAAGCTTCCGCACCGCCTCTTTTTCATCAGAAATTCCTGTTATATCCGCAAGCTCTTCCTCACTCACCTTCACTACATCAGCAAATGGGATAAAAGTATTGACTGTATCCAAAAGCTCTTTCGGATTTTTCCAAAGATTATACCGCAAATTGGGGTCAAAGCTCACAATTGCGCCAACATCCTTTGCATGTGAGATCGCGCTCATATGCGCTCCCCGAACCGGATAATCAACAAGATCAACGCTTCCGAAATGAAGAATATCACCCTTTTTGAAAGGAACTTTCGTCACTTCTTGCTCATTGAGGAACAAATCGGCAGAAGGATTTCGGTAAAACGAAAAAGATCGATCGCCCTCCTCATCCAATGTAACAAGGTGAATTATACTATTAAGAGCAACAGTAGAAGAAAAAAAAGAGTTCATACAAATCTGTGGTAAAATAGAGTTGCAAAACCAAAATTTACTACAAAGGAGATCTGTATGAACTACCACCATTTTACCATAGAAGAGCGCTGTTGTCT
>CABQND010000014.1 GCA_902465495.1 uncultured Eubacteriales bacterium | reverse complement strand
AAACCTCGTCGGCATTCGTGCGGGTAACGGGTTCACGCGCACGATGGCACAGCGCAGCCACTCTTCGGTGGAGCGTCTGCCGTTGCCCGTGGTGCATGCGGAGCCGTTCGCGTTCTATAAAAATTTCGCGGGTGCGTGCGCGGGCGTGCAGGCACTTGCCATCCGCAAGGACGAAGTTTTGCGGGTGTTCCGCCTTATGGAAGCGGCGGAGCGTTCGGCGCGCGAAAATGTTGTGATCAAGGAAATACTCTGATCTCGTACCTTTGAGATCGGATAGGAAATAGCAATTTCGGAGGAAAATCATGAAGATCAGTGTAGTGAGCGGTATCCTCGGCGATTACAGCCTGGACGAGAGCCTGAAATATCTTTCGGGTCTGGGCGTAGACGAGTTTGAACTCGGCGTCGGGGGATATCCCGGAAAAGCGCACGCGGACGCACTCGTCCTGAGCAAGGACAAAAAGGCGCGCGAGGCGCTGTTGGATACTTTTAAGCGCAACGGTATGGGGATTTCGGCGCTTTCCGTGCACGGAAACTGCGTACATCCCGACAAGGCGACGGCGGCGGCATTCGAAGCGGACTTCGAAGCGGCGTGCGTGCTTGCAGGGCAGATCGGCGTGGACAGGCTGGTCACGTTCTCGGGTTGCCCGGGATCGGACAAGGACGCGAAAGCGCCGTCCTGGATCACGTGTGCGTGGCCGCCCGATTACCCGAAGGCGTTGGAATGGCAGTGGAACGAGGTGCTCGTCCCGTACTGGAAAAAGGCGGTAAAGATTGCGGCGGACAACGGCGTAAAGCGCATCGCCCTCGAAATGCACCCGGGCTTTTGTGTGTACAATCCCGCGACTTGCCTGCGGCTTCGCGAGGAAGTCGGCAGTGATATTATCGGCGCGAACATCGACCCGTCCCACCTTTTCTGGCAGGGCATGGACATTCTCGAAGTCATCCGCGTACTCGGTGAGAAGAAAGCGATTCATTATTTCCATGCGAAAGACACGCAGATGATCGAGCACAATGTTCGCGAGAACGGAGTGCTGGATACGAAGTCCTTCACCGACGCGGCGCATCGTTCGTGGATCTTCCGTACACTCGGCTACGGGCACAGCACCGATCTTTGGAAACAGATCATTTCCATGCTGAAAATCATGGGTTACGACGATTCCATATCCATTGAGCACGAAGACGGGTTGATGTCTCCGAAGGAAGGTCTGGAAAAGGCGATCGCGTTCTTAAAAGAATGCGTCATCACGCAGGACAACACCAATATGTGGTGGGCATAAAGGAGAGACTATGAAATTCGGCGTACAGTTATACAGTCTGCGCGAGACCGCGGAGAAAAAGGGCGCGGAAGAAATTTTGCGCATGGTATCCGAAGCCGGCTACGACGGCGTGGAGTTTGCTGGATTCTATGGAAAGACTCCCGAGGAAATGCTTGCTCTGGTCAAAAAATATCATCTTGATCCTATTTCGGCGCATATCGGCACGCATGCGATCGAAGAGTCCCTGCCGTACATCGATCTTTTGGGCATCAAATACGTGTTCATCCCTTGGGAAAGCAAGGATGTGTTTGATGAGCCTGAAAAATTTGCCGAACTTGACGTGCGCATCAAAAAAGCGGCGGCGGAGCTTAAAAAGCGCGGCGTGGTGCTCGGTTATCACAACCACGCGCACGAATTTGAAGACGGAAAAGACAGACTGGAACAGCTCTTTGCGGCACAGCCTGCGCTCAAAGCGGAATTGGATGTGTTCTGGTTGACGGTCGCACAGCGCGATCCTGTACAATACATGAAAAAACTGGGTGAAAGGCTCGCGATGGTACATATCAAAGAAGCCGGGAAAAACCCGCGCGAGGACGCGCAACCCGTTGTCGGTGAAGGAATCGTGGATATGGGCGGCGTGTTTGGGCAGATGAAGGTCAGCGGCATCGAATGGGCGGTGCTGGAAGTGGAACAATATCCCTGCGACGAGGAAGAATATCTCAGACGCAGCTTGGAAAATATGAAAAAATTGGCAAAATAACGGAGGAAATCGCCATGAAAAAGATCAGAATGGGTGTCATCGGTTGCGGTGGCATTGCGAACGGGAAACATCTCCCCGCGGAATCGCGCAACCCTGCGTCCGAACTCGTCGCGTTCTGCGACATTATTGAGGAGCGTGCAGTCAAGGCGCAAAAAGAGTACGGCACAAAGGACAGCGCCGTCTATACCGATTATAAAGAATTGCTCAAAGATAAGAGCATCGATGCGGTGCTTGTGCTTACGCCTAACTGCTCGCACTGTGAGATCACGGTCGCGGCGCTGAATGCGGGCAAACACGTCATGTGTGAAAAGCCGATGGCAATGAATTATGCCGAGGCGAAAAAGATGCTGGAAGCGCGCGACAAGGCGGGCAAAGTGCTCACGATCGGATATCAGAACCGTTATCGTCCCGATTCTCTGTATCTGAAAAAACTCGCGGACAAAGATTATTTTGGCGAAGTGTACTATGCGGAAGCCATCGCGATCCGCCGCCGTGCCGTTCCTACCTGGGGCGTGTTTATCGACCAGGAAAAGCAGGGGGGCGGCCCGCTGATCGATATCGGTACGCACGCGCTCGATCTGACGCTGTTCGCAATGAATAACTACGAACCCGCGTACTGCGTCGGCAAAACCTTCCACAAACTCAATAAAAATACCGAAACGGGAAATATTTGGGGCGACTGGGATGTAGAGCGCTTCACGGCGGAAGACTGCGCATTCGGTTTCGTTGTCATGAAGAACGGCGCTGTCATTTACCTCAAATCCAGCTGGGCGCTGAACATGGCAGACCCGCGCGAGGCGATCACGACCATCTGTGGCGAAAAGGCCGGCGCGGATATGTTGGACGGCTTGCGTCTCAATACCGTCATGGAAGGAAAACAAGTCATGATCAAGCCCGATTTGGGAAGCGGTGCGGTCGCATTCTTTGAAGGAAGCGGCGGCGGTAACCCCGAAGACCTTGAAGCGGCTTGCTTTACGAATGCCATTCAGGGCAAGGGCGATCTGTACGTCACGGCGGATCAGGCGGCAGTTGTTACCCGTATCCTCGAAGGAATTTATGAATCCGATAAATCGGGCAAACCCTATTATTTTGACTGAGGAGGACGCGTTTTATGAAAGTTACCGTCGTTTGCGAGCATAATCCGTCCATGGACTCCGAAGAGGGGAAAACGGCATATCCCGAAGGGCTGGGCGTTTGCATCGCAGAGCTTTTAAAGGCGAAAGACAAAAACGTGACCCTGATCCGTGCAGACGAACAGGGTGTGCACGGTTTGACCGATGATATTTTGGAAAAGACCGACGTCTTGTTCTGGTGGGGACACTGGTATCATGGCGCCGTGGATGATGCGCTTGTCGATAAGATCGCGTACCGCGTCCAGCGCGGTATGGGCATGGTGTTTCTGCATTCCGCGCACGACTCCAAACCGTTCAAACGCCTGCTGGGTACGACTTGTTCGCTCGCGTGGCGTGAGGTCGGCGAGAAAGAGCGTCTGTGGTGCGTGATGCCCGATCATCCCATTGCGCGGGGCTTGGGTGAATATATTGACGTGGAGCACGAGGAAATGTACGGGGAACCTTTCGATATCCCTACGCCCGATGAACTCGTCTACATCGGCTGGTTCCGCGGCGGCGAAGTGTTCCGCGGCGGGTGCGTCTTCCATCGCGGCAGGGGCAAGATCTTTTATTTCAACCCCGGCCACGAAACCTATCCGACATACAAGATCGACAAAGTGCGCACTCTTTTATTGCAGGCGTGCGATTACGTTGCGCCCGTGTCGGGCGTTGCGGAAAAACTCGGATGCCGCCACTTTGAAGAGTTCAGCATCAAATAATTTGATACCAATGAAAGCGCCTGCCGTGATCCGGCAGGCGTTTTTTTATTGTAAGAGGGCAGCTGCCGTGTTCAGCACGGCAGCTGCCCTCTGTTTAAAATCGTTTGATCGTTGCGAAGATTTTTGTGCTTTAAAGATGTTTTTGCATGGCAATGTGCGGGCATTCTTCTTCGCAGAACGCATCGCCGTATGCGATATAACCTTGTTTTTCGTAAAAGGCGCGGGCGCGTTCCTGTGCGGAGAGCATAACAATTTTTCCGCCTCGGGCACGGATGCGCTGTTCCGCAAATTGCAAAAGCGCCGCGCCCAAATGCGCGCCGCGGAAGGATTTCAGCACGGCGAGCCGCCCGATATGCCAGCCGTCTTTTTCTTCGAAATAGCGGCAGGTGCCCGCAGGTTCATTTTTGATATAGAGCACCGCATGCACCGCTCGCGCGTCCGTCTCGTCAAATTCGTTTACAAATCCCTGTTCTTTCTGAAAAACTTCTTTCCGGATCGCCGCCGCCTCGGGGCAAAGATGATTAAATTCAAGAATTTCTGTTTCGTACATATTTTTCTTTCCGCTTTGCTTCTTATATGTAAGTATAGCACAGCTCGCACCAAAAGAAAAGGCTTTCTGCCCTACGAGATAAAAACCTTTTGCGGCGCGTTTGCATACTATGGTACTGATTTTCTTTTCAAGGAGGGGCACGGTGGCGGAATATACGGTCATATCTCCCGCAACGGTCACGATTGCCGATACCGCCCGCATCGGTGCGGGCGCAGTCATTTATCCGAACAATCACATTTTCGGGAATACAACGATCGGCGCGGGCGCGGTTTTACTTCCCAATAACATTATCGAGGATAGTGTAATCGGCGAGGGAGCTCGCATTGAGGCGAGCGTTCTGCGCGGCGCGAGGGTGGGTAAAGGCGCAAGCATCGGACCTTTTTCCAATTTGCGCGCGGGCGCCGTGATCGGTGAAAACTGCCGCGTCGGCGATTTTGTGGAAATTAAGAATGCAAGTCTGGGAACAGGCAGCAAAGTCAGCCATTTGACATATGTGGGGGATGCGGACCTCGGCGCAGACTGCAACGTCGGGTGCGGGGTAGTATTCTGCAATTATGACGGCGCGCAAAAAAAGCGTTCAAAAGTGGGGAGCGGCTGTTTTATCGGAAGCAATGCCAACATTATCGCGCCCGTTACTTTGGGTGACGGGTGTTATATTGCGGCGGGAACGACCGTCGCGCGCGACGTGCCTGCGGGCGCGTTCGTGATCGGGCGCGCCCGCCAGCAGGAGAATGCGGGGCTTTCCGAAAAATATGGGTACATACTCCTAAAAAAACGCGCGAAGGGGGAGAAAAAAGATGGCTGAATATTTCGGAACAGACGGAATTCGCGGTGTCGCGGGGGAGGAACTGACCGCGCGGACGGCGTTTGCGTTGGGGAATGCGCTCTGCCGCCTGCGCCGTGCTCCGCTCGTAGTGATCGGAAAGGACACGCGAACATCGTCGGATATGCTGTCCCTCGCCTTGGCGGCAGGTGTGTGCGCAGGCGGCGGAAACGTTCGGGACGGCGGCGTTCTGCCGACGGCGGCGGTCGCGTTTTTTGTGCGCAGACTGAAAGCTGATTTCGGAGTTGTGATCAGCGCTTCGCACAACCCGCCCGAATTCAATGGGCTGAAAGTGTTTGATGCGCAGGGGTATAAGCTATCCGAAAAGGAAGAAGGGCGCGCGGAACGTTTTTTTGACGAATATGCATTTGCTTCCGCCCTGCGCTGCGGAAGCTTTCGAACCCTTTCACGGCGCGGCGATTATTCCGCCTTTCTCGCGTCTTGTTGCGAGCGTCCGCTTTCGGGAAAGAAGTTTGTTTTGGACTGTTCCAACGGCGCGGCGGGCGAGATCGCGCCCCGCGTGTTTGCGGGACTGGGGGCGCAGGTATATGCGATCGGGCGCAGCCGTGACGGAAAAAAGGTCAACGTCGGGTGCGGGGCCTTGCATCCGGAACGCATGCGGCAGACGGTCGTGGAGACGGGTGCGGATGCGGGGTTCTGTTATGACGGCGACGCGGATCGCCTCATCGCCGCCGACGAAACGGGCGAACTGGTGGACGGCGATAAGATCTTGTACATATTGGCAAAGTATTTAAAATCTTGCGGACGTTTGCCGCAAAATGTGGTCGTAGGCACGGCACATACGAACACCGGTATCGAACGGGCGCTCGAAAAAGAGGGGATTGCGCTGATGCGCAGCGACGTCGGCGACAAATACGTTTCGCGCCAGATGCGAAAAAGCGGTGCGGTTCTGGGCGGCGAACAGTCGGGACACATGATACTTTCAGACTACGCGACGACGGGAGACGGAATTTTGACTTCCATAAAACTTGCCGAGCTGATTATGGAAGAACCGCTTTCCCGACTTGCGGCGGTGCGGCTTTTGCCGCAGGTCAATGCAAACATTCGAGTGCAGGATAAAGCGCGGGTGCTGGGCAAAGAATCGGTGCGCTCGGCAATCGAGGCGGAGAGCGCAAACGTTGCCCGCATTGTCGTTCGCGCCTCGGGGACGGAGCCGGTCGTGCGCATTTTTGCGGAAGCGGAAAGTGTTTCCGCCGCGCGCGGTGCGGTGGAACGGGTGCGGCGAGCCATCGCCGCGGCGGAGGATTGATATGTGCGGCATAGTCGGTCTCGTCGCAAAAGAAAATTGCTATTCCAAAATCCTGAGCGCGCTCGGAAGGTTGGAATACCGAGGTTACGATTCTGCGGGCATTGCACTTCTCTCCGAAAAGGGCTTTTCTGTGCGCAAAAAAAAGGGCGGAGTCAAAAACCTTGCCGGCGAACCGTTCGAGGGAAGAACGGGGATCGGCCATACGCGCTGGGCGACGCACGGTGCGCCCTCGGATGCAAACGCGCATCCGCATATAGCCGGAAAGTTTGCGCTTGTTCACAACGGCATTGTTGAAAATTATGCGGCGCTGAAAGCCGAGCTGTTGCGGGAGGGCGAGACTTTTTTATCCGAAACAGACAGCGAAGTGATCGTCAAACTCATTGCAAGGGCGTACCGAGGCGATTTTTTCAGCGCCGTTTCGTCGGTTTGCGCGCGGCTGGAAGGAGCATACGCGATCGCGGTGCTGTGTGAAGATCACCCCGAAGAGATCGTCTGCGCAAAGTATCGCAGTCCGCTCGTTGCGGGTGTCGCGCGCGGTGCTCTGTACGTTTGCAGCGACGCGCCCGCGCTTTGCGGGGAAGCAGACGCAATCGCCGCCGCCCGCGACGGAGAGTTCATTCATGTTCGAGGCGGGAAGATCACCTTCTGTGACGGGGCGGGCAATCGTTTGGAGCGTGAATTTACACCCGTTACCGAACAGGAGAAGTTGCGCGATCGGCGCCATGGCACCTTCATGGAAGAAGAGATCTTCGATATTCCGCGCGCTCTTACCGATACGCTTGCGGCTTTGCGCCGAACGGATTTTGCACCCTGCGCACGCGCTTTGCGCAGTGCGGGAAAGGTGTTTGCCGTCGCTTGCGGAACGGCATTCCATGCCGCACTTGCTTTCAAAGATGCGGTGGAACGTGAAGTAAAAATTCCCGTTTTGTGTCATACGTCGTCCGAATTTCGGTACCGTGATCCGTTGGTGGGAGAGGGAGATCTGGTCATCGCCGTTTCGCAGAGCGGCGAAACGGCGGATACGCTGGAAGCGGTGCGGCTTGCTCGTTCGCGGGGAGCATATATCTTGGCGGTCACCAATGTAGCGCGTTCTTCCCTTGCTTCGCTTGCCGATTTTTCGGTCGCGATGCGCGCGGGCCCCGAGATCGCCGTCGCCGCGACCAAAAGCTATAACTGCCAGCTCCTATGTCTGTACTACATTGCTGCTCAGCTCTGTTTTTTCAGATATACCCGTTATCCCGCTTATATGGCAGAGCTTTCCGCTCTTCCCGCCGCAGCGACGGCGGCGTTTGGTACGTTTTCCGCGATGGATGCACTCGCACAACGGTTGCAGAGCGCGCACGGTATGTATTTTCTTGGTCGCGACGCCGACGTGCGTACCGCAGCGGAAGGGGCTTTGAAAGTGAAAGAGATCGCCTATGTGTTTGCGGAAGGGTACGCGGCGGGCGAGCTGAAACACGGCACACTCGCGCTGATCGAGGAGGGGTTTCCCGTGCTCGCCGTGGCAACGCGCGCGGATCTTTTCCGAAAAACAGAAAACGCTCTCGAAGAAGTCCGTTCGCGGGGTGCGTATACCGCGCTTTTCTCACAATGTGAGGCGATTACGGAGAGCTGTGCGGATTTTAAGTGCCGTTTGCCGGCGGTATGCGAGGCGCTTATGCCGATCATTGCCGTTATACCGTTGCAGTATTTTGCTCTGCGCATGTGTGCCTTGCGCGGGTACGATCCCGATAAGCCGCGCAATCTCGCCAAATCGGTGACGGTTGAATAAAAAGTGCCCGCCCGCATTGTTGCGGGCGGCGCTTATTTTAAAATCAGAGATAGGATTTGAACATATCTTCACTTCTTTGCTCGACATGTAAAAGGTCTTCGGCGATCTTCATGATCGCAGGATCGCATCCGTTTTCGCAGTCACGGATGGAACGCGTAAGCGCTGTGATGCCCATTACCGTTCCTTGCGTCATCATTTCCGCAATGTGCGCGCGCGAATCGTCTTTCATGGTGCTCATTTTAATTGAACCCCACATCATCGCACGCTTAAAAGCGTTGGGTTCTTTCAGTTCGATGCCGCGCTCGCGGGCACAGCGGGCCGCTTCGCCTGAAATACGTTCATATTCGTCGTGCATGGTTTTGAGTTCGCCGCGAAGCGGTTCATCTTCCGTTTCGGGCAAAATATCGGCGATGGAAGTGAGCGCATAATGCGCATTCCTGTAAATCTCCGCCAAAAGTTCTTCTTCTTTTTTTCCGTCCATGATGAAAACCTCCCAAGGTCTTTTTCACAGTATGTGTCCGAAATTCATAATTATGCGCAGGAAAGGCAGTGTTTTTTATAGTTGCAAGTTTAAAAATGCTTGACAACGCCTCGCGCGTATGTTAATATAACACACGAGCCGCTCGGAGCGGGCTTTATAAGCGTGCGTATCGCACCGCCTTGGCATACGGCGAGACTGGAAAGAGGAGGTAAAAAATTTTGTACGCAATTATCGAGAACGGCAGCAAACAGTATAAAGTTTGCGAAGGCGACGTCGTGAGGGTCGAAAAACTCAAAGCGGAAGTCGGCGCATCGGTCGAGTTCAAAGTTGTGATGGTTTCGGATGAAAACGGGATCAAAGCAGGTGCGGACGTCGCGAATGCAAAGGTTTCGGGCAAAGTGGAAGCGCAGGACAAGTTCAAGAAAATCGTCGTGTTCAAGTACAAGCCGAAGAAGAACGAGCGCAAAAAGCAGGGCCATCGTCAGCCCTTTACCGCAGTCAAGATCGAAAAGATCTCGCTGTAACCAATCATAGGAGGATAAATAAATGATTTTCATCAGTTTATTTGCTCATAAAAAGGGAACCGGCTCCTCGCACAACGGTCGTGACAGTGAGGCAAAACGCCTTGGCGTGAAACGTTCGGACGGGCAGGAAGTGCTCGCGGGCAACATTCTCGTTCGTCAGCGCGGCACGAAGTTCCATCCCGGCAACAACGTCGGCATCGGCAAAGACGATACTCTTTTCGCTCTTACCGACGGCGTAGTTCGCTTTGAAAGACTGGGCAAAGACAAAAAACAAGTCAGCGTTTACAGCAAAGCACAGTAAAGAAACATATCCCCTCGCAAATGGCCGGGGGGCATAAGAAAGTAATATTGCTTTTTGCAGGAACGGCATGGCTTCGGTCATGCCGTTTCCTGTTTCATCAGTTCGTCCACGGGGATAAAGCCCACAAGGTCATAGGAGATGCGGATACCCTGTCTGCGCTTCCCGCTGCTCTTGTCAGGCGCTTCGATGTAGATGCCCTTGACAAGTTCCCGCAGGGCGTAGGGGGTCATTTCCTGCAAATCCTCGTATTTGTGTACCCGCTGGATGAACTGCTCCAAATTTTCAATCTGTCGTTCCTGTACTTTGATTTCCTGCTGCAAGGTCTGGATTTCCGCTTTAAGCTGCTCCTGCTCGTCCTCATAGGTCTTGCTCATCAGTGCAAACCGTTCATCAGAGAGTTTCCCGGCCACATTATCCTCATAGATACGGATGAACAGCCGGTCAAGTTCCCCAAGACGGCGTTCTGCCTGTGCCAGACGCTTCTTGTATCCCCGGACAGCTTCTTCGCTGGACAGCCGAAGTCTATGCTCCATAACTGTCCGAAAATGGGCTTCATGCCGGGTTACATAGGAGATAACCGTTTTCATGTGCATCCAGACCAATTCTTCCAGTACAACCGCCCGGATGAAGTGAGCTGAACAGGTTCCCGTGTTGCTGCGGTAGCTGGCGCATACAAAATGGTCTTGCCGCTTCTCAAAGTAGTTGGTGGTGCAGTAGCGCATTTTTGCCCCGCAATCAGCACAGTAAACCATGCCGGAGAACAGGCTGCTTTTTCCTGTTTTTGTCCTTCGGTGGCGCTGCTTGCGGATTTCCTGCACCTTGTCAAAGACTTCCTGCTCAATGATAGCCGGATGGGTGTTGTAGAATACCGCCTGCTTCTCAATGGGCGTTTCCCGCTGCTTCTTGTCCCAGATGGAGTTGGTGTAGGTCTTGAAATTAACCGTACAGCCCGTGTATTCCCGTCGTTCCAGAATATGAACAACGGTATTGGGGTTCCAGTGGTACGGATCAGCGGTTTCAGCACTTGGGGTGCTAATGCCCTCTCTCCGTTTATAGGCAGTAGGGTTGAGCACCTGTTCCGCCTGCAAGAGTTTGGCGATTTGCATCGGCCCTCGGCCTTCCATACACAGCTTAAAGATACACTTGACCACAAAAGCGGCTGCCTCGTCCACAACCCACTTTGTTCGATTCTCCGGGTCTTTGCGGTAGCCAAAGGGGACATTGGTTGTCAGCGGGATGCCCTGCTCGCCCTTGGCCTTCTGTACCGCACGAATCTTGCGGCTGGTATCCTTGGCAAAAAACTCATTGAACCAGTTTTTGATTCCCGCAACATCGTTGTCGGTACTGTTGGGGTCAATGGTGTCAAAGTGGTCGTTGATGGCGATATAGCGCACACCATATTTCGGAAAAGTGAAGTTGATATACAGGCCCGTCAGTGAGGAATTTCGACCCAGCCGGGATAGGTCTTTCGACAGCACAACAGCCACTTTTCCCGCCTCAATTTCTGACAGCATCTGCTGAAATCCGGGTCGGTCATAGTTTGTGCCGCTGTATCCGTCATCCACAAAAAATGTTGGATTCGGGAAACGGTGCTCTTTTGCGTATCGGAGCAGGATGTCCTTTTGATTGGTGATGGAATTACTGTCGCCCTCGTTGGCATCCTCTTGGGAGAGGCGGCAATAAAGTGCGGTGATTTTATCAGTTGCCCGTAACATTTCTGTATCCTCCTTCAAAGGGGCAACTGTCAGTACAGGATTGGTTACTTCTATTGTACCAAGATTCCCGGTATTTGTCATTCATCATCCTCCGTATTTTCTGTAAACTTTTCTGTCAAAATGCGCTCCATCTTTCTATCCAGCGTTTCTGTTCCGTCATAGCTGCCCGTGATGGTATAAATGGTGCCGCTGATCTCACGCTGTAAAGTGAACTCCGGCAGCCAGAACGCAGATGGATTTTTCACACGGATATGTCCAGTTTCGTCAAACCAGAAATTGTGTCTGGGGCGGTCAGGCGGCAGTGGGTCGGGCTTGAAATAGGGGTCAGGATTGGAGAAAAAATATTCCGTTGGCTCGTCATGGTCAGAATCTTCCCATTGACTGATTTCTTCCCAAAAATCCAAATCGTCTGCATCAAAAACCGAAAGCAAATCATCGAGTAACTGTGGGGCAAGGGCATATTTTTCTTCCAGTTGTCTGATGGCATCATCCACATCAATGTGGATGGAATCACCACTGAGTTGTGCGGCCGCAAATTCCGCATCACTCATATTTGCCCACCGCTGCAATTCAGCCCGTGAAGTATCATCAAGCAATATGATTGAACTTACAGGCTTACCATTGGGCAGCGTATCTCCGAGAAGTATTTTTGCAAGTTTCCTTATGAGGTTGTGATCCTCTTTCCAGTTGCGTTTCATTTTTGAAATCCTCCTTAATGGTCAATCTGATGCTGTTTTTTGCGGCTCTGCTCGGGATTTTCCTGCGCACGAACAACCTCTTCTACCTTGTATTTGATCTGCCAGAGTTTTTTCACCTCCGCATAGATGGGGGAAAGCTCTGCCTGTCCGGTTGCGTATTCCTGTTCCAGACGGTCATGCTCTTTGCGCCATGCAGTGACCGGCAATTTTCCATTCTTAAAATGCGGCTTTAATTTGCGCTCTGCCATGTGATACAGGCGGAGTGCATTTTCATTTTCAGACATGAATTGCTCACGCCTGCCTTTCCATTTGATGGCTGCCAGCTTGTCAGCAACAGGCTTTCCGTCAGCGTAAAACTGCACCATGCGGAGAAGCTCGTCCAGCTCCTTCATGCGGTCAGATTTGTCAGACAGGGCGCTTTTCAAAACGTCAATGCGGTCACTCAGCGCAGATACACGCTCCTGCAACTGTTCCGGCGTTGTCAAATCGTTCTGCATGAGATAATTGCAAATCTCATTGAACTCTTTGAGATTGCCGATTTTCGCTTTCCGACTCCATGCTCCTGCGCTGCGGCTGGTGTAATACTCGCTGAGCAGCTGCGCCAGATTGGGTGCTTGCGGTTTGCTCAATTCCTCATGTGCTTCTTTCAGCCAGTCAAGCAGCGCCGTAATTTTCTTTTTCAAATTGCCGATCAACGCATTGGTCGCCTTGACCCAGCGGTTGAAATCGCCCTTATCAGTACGAATACCTCTGGCCTCCATCTGGCGGATCGCTGGACCCTCATGGACAGTAGGCAGCTGCTCCATGCCCTGACGCTCGTAGCTGCGATGGTCGATGCGGCAGTCCAGCCCTTTCTCGGCAAACCGGGCATTGCACATTGCCGCCCACTGTTCCCGCCAATGTTCCAGCGTTTCCGGTTTGCCCCAGTCCGTGGTGGGGACAGCGTTGAACACATAGTTTCCTGCTTCATCCCATATGCGCTCCCCGTTTTCATCCAAGAGATATTCCCGCCGCTGCTTGCTGCCCCATTTCCCGTCCGGCAACAGGGGACGGATGGGACACATGACATGAAAATGCGGGTTGGCAATGCCGCTGTCCTCCTTGTCGGGGGCATGAACAGAGAAATCCACCACCATCCCCCGGCTCACAAACTGCTCCAATAAAAATTGCCTTGCAAGGCCGATGTTCTCCTCCATGGAAAACTCGTTCTGCAAGGCAATGTCAAAACTGTATGCAAGCTGGGCTTTCTTGCCCCGTTCTGCCCTTTCCACCTCGTTCCACAGGGTTTGTCGGTCTGCGAAGGAAAGCGGAGCGTGGGGCGGCAGCAGGATTTCAGAACAGATCACACCGCCTTTCCGGGTGTAGTCGCTGTCCTCCCCGTAATACTCGCTGTGCAGCTTTTCGCCGGATCGGTAAGCAGCGGACGCAACAGCGGATTGCCCTGCACTGCGTTTTATCTGGGTAACATGGAAGTGAAATAGTGCGATACTTATCCCTTTCCTTTCTGGCTTGCCTCATTGTGTGCATTGACCGTTTCCATCAACAAAGCCCTGACTTCCGGCAAAGCAAAAATCTTTTCCGTAAAAGCATAGAACTCCGTTTCGCTCAAAACCTTTACCAGCGGTGCAATGCTCTCCATGGCAGCCCCTCTGGTAATGAGGCGGTGCGCCCGTTTCTTCCTGTCTCCCTTCTCATAATAGGATTTTCGGTTTTCCAGCCGCTGGAGCCTGCTGCGCTCCTGCGCCAGCTTCTTTTCTGCGTCTGCGATCTCCTGTTTCAGTTTTTCGGTTGTTGGCATCGTAGATTCCTCCTTTATTTGTAGATAAAAAATACCGCCTGTCTTTCGGACAAGCGGTAAAATTTGCGTGTTGAGTTTTAGGCTTTGGATGGGAAACTGTCTGTGTAAACAGATTGTTTCCCATCCGAAGCGGGCAGGGATAGCCGCATAAGCGGCGCAAGGGGTGCAGCCCCTTGTACGGAACGCAGTGACGCAAAACAGCCCGGACTTCCATCGTCCGGGCTGTTTGCCTCGCAGAGCGCACGCATACAGGGTTTACCCTGTATAGAAGTGCGCCCTTGTTACCAAGGGATTACTGTGCGACTTCTTTTGCTGGTAGTTTATGGTAGGAAGATCATTCTGGCAAACTTAGGAAGCCTTGCAGCAACGCACCGGGGAACTGGAACTTTTTCTCTGTCCCTCCAAACACTACGACAATCAAGCCTCCTTGGATTTCTTTGACCGTTCCCATGCCGAATGCTTTATGCCGAAGCTGACCGCCAACCACAACACGGGACAAATCCACCTGCTTTTGTGGTGCAGGTTCTGCCGGTTTTGGCGTTGGCGGGGTATAGCGTGGCTTTTCCAAATGCTGCCCATACGCAGCCGGTCTTTCTGCAATCTTCTGTGAATGCTTCTTATCCTTTTCGGGCTGATCCATGTCCCTGACCGCTTCTGCAAAATCCAGAAACGGTTTTTCCGGCAAATCATCTGCCGAAGGAATCGGTGCTTCCATCGAAGCCTGTTGCAGAGAAAACATACTGTTATAGTCAGCATCCGTGATAACAGTATCCCAGCCGCCACGATTCTCGCCTTCATGCCGGTTAATGCCGGTATAGCTCAAACTGGCATCTTCGTATCTTTTAAACTTATAAACAGCATCGTTCATCAGCGAATCATTGAACACTCCGAGAGATACCAACAACTCAAAATCCTTGACATCCAGACCCGTTACTTTCTTGAAGAGCCCCGGCTCCAGCTGTGTGATAACATCCTTTAAACAGCGTTCCCGGTAATCAGTCAGATACATGAAAACGGGAATACGGGTGGCGAACTTAATCAGCTTCTCCTGAATCTGTTTGCGTTTGGATTTATACTCTTTTTCTTCCTCACTCAGCTCCTTTTTCTCTTTGGGAGTAAGTTTTTCTGTGCCCTCTTTCTTTGCCTTTTTTACGGCTTCGGACTTATTGATAATGGTCTTTATATCCTCATTCAGACTACGGAAGCCCTCAATTTTCATCAGAGCATCCATCGCCGCCGGATTTGCCATCAAACGGGAAAGGGTATCATTATCCACATTGACAAGTAGCGCACTTTCCCAGCGTTTGGCAAGCAAGGTGGCAGATGTACCTGCCATAGCAATGTCCAGAACCTCACCTGCATCAATCTGCCGCATAGTGCTGCCATCATAGGCAATGACTGGCAGAAAATTGATGAACTCCGCCACCTTCTTTTCCGGGTTGCCTTCGTCAATGTTCAGACGGCAGCTGTAATCGGAAATCTGCTTGAGCGCCCGGTCGAGAGCAAAGTCAAACACATAACATTCCTGCTTGACAATTTCCTTTTTGCCGCCATCAGTCGTGATCTCCCACGGACTCTGCACCCGAAACGCTGCCTGAAAATAGGTTTCCGGGCTGGACAGATTCCGAAGCATAAAAATGCCTGTCCACGGCTTGACTGTAACACCTGTTGTCAACTTACCGCAGGAGAGGGTGATCGTCTTGCTCTCCAATGGGTCACGCATGGATTTTTGCACCGGCTCCAGAGCTGCTGCACCAATTCCAGCGCCCGTACCCGCACAGACATTGATGGTGTAATCATGATAGAAAGTATTCTGCTTCTGCATCAGCAGATTTTTCATCGCATAGCAGGAAGCCACATTTGGTAGAAACCAGAGCGTATGCTGCAACACATTCAGCAGGCGCACATCGGCATACGGCATGGCGGGTTTCTTGGCACCCAGTTTCAAATCATCCACACTGGTTTCCAGATAAGCACCCCGAATCAGATCCAGCCACTTCTGTACCTCATTTTCATAGACAAAGCGAGCCTCCGCACCTTTGCCTTTGGCAGAGAAAAAGACATTCAGGTCAAACTCGTTGAACTCTCCCTGCATGGCGATCTGACGGATACTGTCCGGGATGCGGTAAGTCATCATCACCATGCGGGGCAGTGCTGCATAGGGATTTCCATCACCCTGCCAGTTTTCCTTGGCCCGCTGTTCATCCGAGTATGTCCAGTTGTAAATCTGATCCTCGATAAATTCACCGGAATTCAGCGCCCGAAATGGTGTGCCAGACAGATACAGATAATACATGGTTGTGATGGGCAGGAACGTTTCATCGTAGGCGTTGCCACGGTCATACTTATCCATATCCTCACTGTCGTAGCTGTCCTCGTCCTCCTGCTCAAACAGCTTTTTGGCATTTTCCTTCCATGCTCCGAAGTGATACTCATCAAAGATAACCAAATCCCAGTTGGTGGAATGTACCCACTCGTTTTTTGCCTTGATGCCGCCGGTTTCCTTATTTACTCCCAGATAGTCCTGAAAAGAGCCAAAACAGACGATGGGACGGGACTTGTCCGCTGTTTCATAGGTCAGTTCTGTGTTGCGGCTGATAAACTGCCAGCCCTCAAAATCAATGTGGCTGTTCAAGTCCTCCTGCCATGCGCTGACCACAGCAGGTTTGAAAGTCAGAATCAGAATCCGCTTGAATCCCATCCGTTTTGCCAACTGATAGGACGCAAAGGTCTTACCAAAGCGCATCTTGCAGTTCCACAAAAACTTGGGGTAGCGTGTGGAATCCTCTTCATAAGCACTTTGAAAATAGGCAGTGGTTTTATCCACGGCTTCCTGCTGTTCCGGACGCATGGAGAAGCTATTGACCCGATTCTCCACATTGGCAGTATGGTTTTTGACTGCCAGTACCGCCGCCCGCACATCATCCACGGTACAGCGAAACCATTCACCGCCCATGCCGGTTATTTTCTTGCGTTTCAAGACACGGTGAACATCATGGTCAGTGAACGAGGAACCATCTGGATACATGGCACTTTCCCGGTAGACAATGCGATAGGGAACACTGCCATCCGGTCGTTTGGTGGGATACTGCTGGGCAACACGCTTGTCCACATCAATGGCGGTATAACCCACCTTCAAAAGCCCCTGATATTGCGGATTGGTGTCCTCGTAGGCGTAAATCATCGGGTGAGCATTGGGGCGCTGCGGGAAGAAATCAGTTGCCATCGTCATCACCGCCCAACTCCATTGGTCGAATCATACTTTCAATGAAAGCGATTTCGTCATCTGTTAATCCATATTTTTCGTAAAGTTCTTCATCTGTCCATGGTTTTGAAAAGTCTTGCATTGGAACTCCATCATATACTTTTGCATAAGAGTCTTGTGAAATTTTATTTACCGCAACTAATGCTCTAAAAAACTTCGTCCTCATATAAGAGCCAACATTTTTCATTTCTTGTTGAGAAGAAAATGGTCCAACCAAAAGATATGTTCCACTACAAATTGTCCCCGGCTCTCCAGGAGTTATTGCTCCTATAACTTTTCCGGGTATCTTTCCATCTTCAGCTGCTTTTGGGACAAATAGTTTAAACAATTTAATTGCGTCTAAATTTTTAGTAATTTGATTATAGGAAATATATCGTAATCCCTTTCTTTCAAAATACTTTACATCGGATGAAGATTTCGGAGTTTCATGTCCGTAATGATTTGTGTTTAAACCAAAAGGACTTCTTCCAGAAACAATACTGCTAAATGGAATAAAACCAGTGTGTAGCCTTGCTTTTCGATAAATGCTAATCAATTCATTATATCGAATAACTACATCACAACCTTCTTCATGCAAATATCGTTCTGTTTTTGATATAATCTTGTCTGCTTCATGAGAATAGAACATACATGTTCCTTTGTTATCTCTATCGTACAAGAAATAAGAAATGCCACCCTTTATCTCAACACCTGAAAAACAATCCGATGAGTTCTGATAATCATGAATTATTCTAATGTGGTCGTTTTTCATCATATTATTACGAAACTCATCTAATCCCCACCCTCCAGAAAACCACCGTGAGGGTGTAATCATCACTACATATCGAGGTTTTAACTTTATTGTCTGCTGTACGAATAATTGGTATATGGGTTTGGCTTGTGCCCCATTACTATCGCCAGCAGTTGATAATTGATACGGCGGATTGCCGATTATTACATCAAATTTCATCTTGAATATCTCCTCCGGTTTGATCGTATGTATCCACTCATAAGCATGGGTTTCCAGTTCGTCCCCTCGCTCGTATTCGCTCTTGGATGCACCGCAGAACAGACATTTGCCGTTCTGCCAGCGATGCGGTATCCGCTTATATCGGATATTGCCGCTGGTGTTCTCAAAAAGCGTGATGGAATATTGGCTGTTGGGATACTTGGAACAATACACACTTCTCCGGGAGAGAAGGCTGGTCAGTTCAGTGATTGCGATGCCATACAGCTGCTTGTGGAAAATGTGGTCGATGCGTTCCTGCAAATCCGGGATTTCCTCTTTCAACCCCTCAATCAGCCGTTTGGCAATTTCCCGCAGAAACACCCCAGACTTACAGGCTGGGTCGAGAAATGTTGCGCTGCTGTCATGCCACAGTTCTTCCGGCAGCATATCCAGCATTCGGTTTGCTACCTCCGGTGGTGTGAACACCTCATCGTTGGACAGATTCGCCAGACAGGTGAGGACATCCGGATTATACATATTGCTATAAAAATCACTCATAATCCTGCACCCTCCTGTAATCGGTCAGCGGATATTCCTTGATGGGCGATGGGATAAATGCCTGAACTTCCTCGTCATACTCCCAGCCGATCATGAAAATATTCATCTGCTCCTCGTGTCCGTTCAGAAGCTCATCGAGTGCAAAATCACGGCGTTTCATCTGATTTCCGGTAACAAGGCTCCACTCTGCAAAAACAATGGGGGAACCGTCTGCCTGGAGCATGGTGAGCGCATCTCCGCACAGAATGTTTTTACGTAGGATAAACCGTACCGCTTCCCGGCACTGTTCATTTGCCTGTGATTTGGCATTGGCGGTATATTCCTTGTCCCAGATGTCAAATAGCCGCTTTCGGCATTCTTCTGCGTTATCCTCCAAAATGTCAACTCCGTACAGGCTGGTCATTGCCAATACCGAGTACCGTTCATAATCAAAGGGGCTTTTCCCATAACGGCTTTTTACCACTGCCAACTTCCGGGTGAGAACTTCCGCAAGAAAATTCCCATTTCCGCAGGCTGGCTCTAAAAATCGGCTTTCAATCCGTTCTGTTTCCTGTTTTACAAGGTCGCACATGGCTTTTACCTCACGCTCGGCAGTAAATACCTCGCCGTGATCCACCACACGCTGCCTTGATTTCACCTGCTGTTCTGCCATTTCCGTACACCTCATATATCCACGCACTTACAGAAAGGCAGCCATCTACAAGATGGTGTACCTTTCTGTAAAATACCTGCTTTTTAGTTACAAAAAAATGATACCACAGAACACCGGCTTTTTCCATACAAAATCTGTGAACAAAAGCCCTTTTGCCCCTTCGGAAACACCTGAAAACGCATCTGCGAAAAAGTACACAATCCTGTAAAAATACCTGCTTACAACAACTTGGCTTTTTCGTAAATCTCCGCACGATAGCGGAAGGTGGAAAGCGGCATCCCACACAGCTTTGCAGCAGCTGTGCCGGTGATTTTGCCGTTTTTCCATTGCTGATATAGATGGTGAAAGTTTTCTGGTAAAGGCGCTGGAGGTCTGCCGAAACGAACACCCTTTGCTTTGGCAGCGGCAATTCCTTCTGCCTGACGCTGTCGGATATTGGTGCGTTCATTTTCTGCCACAAAGGACAGCACTTGCAGCACAATATCGCTCAAGAATGTGCCCATCAAGTCTTTGCCTCGGCGTGTGTCCAGCAGAGGCATATCCAGCACCACAATATCAATCCCTTTTTCCTTGGTCAAAATCCTCCATTGCTCCAGAATTTCAGAATAGTTACGCCCCAGACGGTCGATGCTCTTGATATAGAGCAGATCGTCTTTTTTAAGTTTCCTTACCATTTTCCGATACTGCGGGCGTTCAAAATCCTTGCCGGACTGTTTGTCGATATAAACATTTCTCTCAGGTACACCCACTTCCCGGAGAGCAATGACTTGGCGATCTTCATTTTGCTCTCTGGTGGAAACACGGATGTACCCATAAATTTTCTGCTCGATTTTATTTCCTCCGTTTCTGCCACACAATGTCATACCCCAGCACATCTGCCAACTCCACCGCCTCGCCATAGCGTAAAGAGCCACGCTTTAGTTTCCCGGACAGGTTGGGGACACTGCTGCTCCATCCGTATTCGTCAGCCAAAATCTCCACTACCTCGCTCATGGTCATGCCAGCCCTGACAATGTAGGCTTTGATCTCATTCCTGTAATTCTCGTGGTTGCTCATAGAAAAGTCCTCCTGTTTTGTTGGCTCTGCGGCGAACAGAATCTATTCCGTGATAAACTCCATTTACTGCAAAGCATTGTTTTGGTAAAACTCGATTTCAAACTGGAATTTTTGCTTGTGATGCCCTGTTCACAGCACCCGCTTTCCCGTTTTGCTGGTTTGTGCAAAATCAAGTAAAACAGCGAATATCCACACAGAACGCTGTACTGTGTACGCTGTGCGGTGCAACGCTCTTTGGTATGGGCGGCAATACAAAAATTGCCGTTTGTTCGCTGATTTCACATGGATTGATTTTTGCCTGTGTTTTTAAGCGCCGTTTTTCCCGAATGCCGTTCCTGCCCGGGAATCTCACCCCGGCGTATCCCCGGCCTTGGCACGCTCGCAGCTTCGGGACAAATTGTCCCGAGGCTGGTTCTGGCGCTGCTTTGCCAACCGGCATATCCCATTCGGACGGTCATGTACTTTTCAAGCTGCGAAGTCTTGCGACAAGTACATTTTAGCGAAAAAACATGACCATTCCCGTATATCCAAAAGGATGGAAAATGCCCTGAAAAAGCAGGAATTTCCACGCTTATGGACGAGCTGTGTTATAATAAAAGAAATGGAGCAGCGGGGAGGCTTGGCATGAATACGACCTTAACGATTCAGGAAAAATTGAAGGATTTGCGGGTGGAGCACGGACTTACCTTAGAACAGCTGGCCGACCAGACCGGGCTTTCCAAATCTGCACTCGGCAAATACGAGAATGACGATTATAAGGACATCAGCCCTTTTGCCATCGTCACGCTGGCAAAGTTTTATCATGTGACTACGGACTATCTGTTAGGGGTGTCAGAACAAAAAAATCACTCAGACACAGAGCTGAGTGCCCTGCACCTGAGTGATGATGCGGTTGATGTTCTGAAAGCTGGGAAATTCAATCCCCGGTTGCTGTCGGAAATTATCTGTCACCATGATTTCCAGAAAATTATGCTGGATGCGGAGATTTATGTGGATCGGATCGCTGATATGCGGATCAACGATATGAACGCTGTACTGCAAGCCGTCCGCCAGATGGTGCTGATGCAGCAGGGAGAAACGGAAAATGATCTGTATCTGCGGACACTGGAACTTGCACAAATACAAGAGGACGAGTATTTTGGCCATGTTATTTCTGACGATTTGAAGCTGATCCTTCGGGATATTCGGGAAGCCCATCAAAATGATGCAACCACTGCTGACAGCCATTCTCCGGCGCTGGATGTGCAAAAGAGTTTGCAGGAAGCCACGAACTACAAAGGCAGCAATGCGGAAAAGCAGGCCCGCATTTTCCTCGCAACCTTTGGTATTGACTATGATGCGATCACGATGGAGCAGTTTGTAAATCTAATAGAGGTCTTGAAACTGTCCAAACACCTGAAACCCTCTATTAACCAGCGAGGGAAAACCAACATGACCCACGGAAAAGGAAAAAGAAAGCGCAAATAGGCAAAAAAACATGCTGGACACGGTTGATTTCAACCATGTCCAGCATATTTCATTTACCCAATCCCGTCTGACAGATGCCGTAAGTGTAATTTTGAGTGAATTACTTTCTTACGAGCACCCGTCTAAAGCGAGGGGATTTTTTTAAAAGCAGCCGCAGGGCGGGAATTGTTCAGGTGAAAAAGAGTCGGAAACGCAATTTGCGTTCCGACTCTTTTTTAGTGTTTACGATCATTGATTTTCGGTTTAAGGTCAGCCGATCAAACCGATAAAGTTGTTGTAGGTGTCGGGGAAGAATAAAAACACAACGATGACTGCAAGCAAGATCAAGAAAATAATCTGAAAGATGAAATTGCGTTTTGCCATCGCTTCCAGTCCTACGACAGCGATCAATACAAGTGCGCCGTAAGTCTGGATGACTTTGAATACATTGAGTACACCGTCCGGAAGGAAGTTGAAATTTGCATTGATGATAAGAAGTGCAAAAACAACGACCAACACGACTGCAAGGATCTCTCCGATGATGTCGAACACTTTTTCCAAACCTTTAAACATTGATTTACCTCCTGTGTTTGAAAAAGTATATTGTCATTATATAGTATAAGAGATGGTTTGTCAATTTTTTTCAAGAAAAAGCGGGCGCCGACAATGAAAAATACGATAGGAATGTGTAGCTTTGTGCGAATTATGAAAGATTTATTACTTTTTTGTAAAAATTATAAAAAGGGTATTGACAAATAAAAATTTTGTGTTATAATTTTTTTGCAAGCAGGACATTAACGTTCATGTTGAAATTCAAGTAACGCGGAAAAGATGATGGCAAAGAGGTGTACATTAAAAGATGTGGCTATGGCGACGGGGCTGACGGTCAATTCGGTTTCCCGAGCCTTGCACAATAAATCGGATATTTCGGAACTGACAAAAAAACGTGTGACGGAGACAGCGAAGAGGTTAGGGTATGTACCGAATTTTGCGGCGTCTTCATTAAAACGGGGAAAGTCGTACACTGTAGCGATCTTGTTTGATAACCTCTTTAATCCATATTATAATATAATGACGCATTACTTGACAAAATATTTGTCTCGGTCGGGTTATGATTTTCTGACGGTAGTTGAGAACGGGGAGAAGATCACGGAAGCGACCTATGAAAAGCTTTTGTCTCGCAATGTGGACGGGCTTCTCAGCTTTTTGGAGCCAAGCGAAGGATTCAGCAACCGTGCGATGCAGGGGAAACTTCCGGTCGTTGTGCTGGGGCGTCATTGTGCGCAGTCGCAAATGGATTATGTATACACCGACGACGTGCGAGGGGGATATCTTGCAGCGGAATATTTGATCGGAAAAGGTTGCAAGAATCTGTGTTTTTTGGTGGACAATCTGGATATTTCGTGCGCGAAAGAACGTTCTGATGGATTCAGCAAATGTGTATCGGAAAAAGATGTGCAAGGCGAAGTAGTTCTTGTACGCGACCATACATATCAGGAAATGCTGGATGAGGTATTGACGAATCATCCCGCTTGTGACGGGATTGCTTGCTTTAATGATTACATAGCAATGTCTACGCAGTATTTGCTGCAGCGCCGCAACCGGACGGATATTTGCGTGATCGGGTATGATAATATTCGTCAAGAATTTAAAGTGCCCGGTGATTGCGCGACTATTTCAGCGGATAAGGACAAACTTGCTGAGGAATCGGTGAATTTGCTGATTCAGCGCGTGGAAGGTTTGTATGAAGGAGCAAGCCGCAGCCGCGTTTTGGAAGTAAATGTCGTAGAATACGGCGAAGAATGATAAAAAACGGGGGATTTCCTCGAACGGTTCGCAGTCTATGCGGATCCGACAAGAGCCGGCTCTTGTTTTTCTGCCTTGCGGCAGAAAAACAAACCAGATTTAGAGGCTCAAATGATAAGGCAATGTGACGTCGGTTTTTCCGGGGCGATGAACGAAGGGGAGGAAAAAACTCCCTGAATTTAAAAGCCACATTAACGTTAATGTGGTTGAGTGTGTGGCGGAAAAGATAAAATCGGAAGAAAGACGTTCGCAATAAATTTTCATCGATAGGAGGATCGAGATGAAAGTATTCAAGAAGTTGATGGTACTTGCAATGGCGACGGTGATGACAGCTACCTGTGCATCTGCGCTCGCTGCTTGCAGCGGCACAACCGACGGTTCGTTTGAAGGCGGGGATTATAAGCCCTCTGCGGATGGTACAACGGTCCAGTTCTGGGGCTATGGCGATGAAGCTGAGGTCGAAGTATTCGGACGCATTGTAGATGAATTCAATGCAACGGTCGGTAAAGAGAATAAGATTACTGTAAAATACACGGCACAGCCGGCAAGCAGCTATTCTTCGCAGGCATCGACAGCTTTGGCGAGCTCTAAAACGCCGGACGTCGTGTATGTCGAGGACAGCCTTGTAAAATCTTGGGCGGCGAATGAATATATCGCGCAGCTGGACATTAAAGATGATGAAGGGAATTATGTTTATCCCGGAATTGAGGAAATGTTCCTTGCCGACGGTAAGATCTGGGAACAGGGTATTCAGCGTTACCGTTATGACGTAGAAAATGCGACAGTGACCGATACCGCAGCGCTGTGGGCACTGCCGAAAGATATCGGCCCGACGGTCATTTACTACAACAAGAATTATATAGAGGCGTTGGGCGTCACGATCATCAGTGTTCCGGCCAATCAGTTGGAAGCGTTCAATGCCGGTGGTAGTTATGTAGATGGCAACGGCAAGACCAAGGCGGAGTACGGCATTAACGGAACGGTTCAAGAGAAAGGGTATTTCCAGCTTGACGGCAAATGGTATTTCAACAACCGCGTGGCGATGAGCTGGGATGAAACGACCGATCTTGCCCTTGCGATGATGGAAGAAGAACTGTGCGACTACGGATTCTTCACCGAATGGTGGTTCTCTTATGGTTGGTCGGTTGGCGGCGACTGCGTCGAATATGTGACGGATACGGACGGCAACGGATACTATGACTTTACGCTCAGCGACGCGACGTACAATTACATCGTTGCGGACAATGCGCAGCCTTTCAAGGTAAACGATCATACTTATCAGCCGGGCGAGATCATTTCTTATCAGGACAAGTTCACGGCGGAAACCTATAATAATCCTGATAATGCAACGCAAGCGAACATTCGTCCGGAGATCACAAGTGCGGTGAAGAGCAAACAGCTGAATCAGCTTCCTTCGCAGCTGGATGCATTCTTGGAGTTCTGCGCGTTGACGACAGACACATCGACGCCTGTCGGCACGAAGTCGGACGGCACAGTGAAAAAGGGCAAAGGCAAAATTTCGATCGGCGCAGATACGCTCGGATCGCAGCAGGCGGAAGACTTGTTCGTAAGCGGCGACATCGGAATGTTCGTCGACGGACGCTGGGAGACGACCTTCCTGCGCAGCGCGTCTTCGCTTGCTAAAGGCAGCTGGGACGTTGCTCCTCTGCCCGTTTACAAGGAATATGACAATGACGGAGACATCACCGTGCACGGTATTTCTGCAGGGCACAGCGGTTCAGTAGGCCTTGCAATCGCAGAAGGCAGTAAGGCGAAAGCTGCTGCTTGGATGTTCCTGCGCTATGTAGCGGGCGAAGAAGGGCAGACGATGCAGTCCGAAAAGGGCTTCTGCATCCCGAACCAGATCGAGCTTGCGAATTCGGATGTATTCCTGCAACCCGATCAGGATCCGAAGAACTCCATTGTATTTGTGGAAGCTGCTGCTTATGAGACCCCCGGTGACTGGTGGTATCTGCCCGACGGCAAGTGGATCGACGACTGGGCGAACGACCTGAACTCCAAAGTCCGTGAAGGTGAGATGACGGTCAACGAACTTTTCACAAATAATAACAAAAAGACGCAAAATGTGTTGTACGCATATACCAATTATACTCCCAAGAATACAATTCAGTAAGGGGAAAAGAATATGGAAAAGATAGAAGACGTTATCGCTCCGAACGAGGACGTAACGGATGAATTGATCGCTCTCCCGGAGGGCGATGCCGAAGGCGGGCGCGCACCTATGCGTGCCCCCAAACGGCGCAAAACGGATAAGGAAGAATTGATGGGCTGGGGGATGAGTTGCATCCCTATTTTAGGCTTTTTGATCTTTGGTTTTATTCCGCTCATATTTTCATTATACATATGCTTCAATCAGTTTAAGGGATTGCGGCTGAATACGGCGGAATTTGTGGGATTCCAAAACTTTCAGGATGTTCTTTCCGATTCGATGTTTTGGCGGTCTGTTGTCAACACGCTGTTTGTGATCGGGGCGACGCTGATCTCGCTCGTGATCTCCATCATCATCAGCACGCTTCTGACCAACTGCAACCGCGGAAAGAAATTTTTCCAGACGGTGTATTTTATTCCGTACGTCTGCTCGATGGTTGCGGTCACGTTCATGTGGCAGTGGATCTTCAACTACAATTACGGCGTGCTGAACGCGGTACTGCGCAATCTCGGCATAATCAAGGAGAACATTAACTGGCTTGGTTCGGAAAGCACATTCATGCCCGTCATGTATGTTATCCTCATCTGGGGCGGTACGGGATTCAACATTATTTTGCTGATGGCGGCAATGACGAACGTCAACCGCAACTGCTACGAGGCGGCGGATATCGACGGCGCGGGCATGTTCACTAAGTTTTTCTGCATCACCTTGCCGGCGATCTCGCCCACGATCTTCTATCTGCTGATCACGGGCGTCATCGGTTCACTGCAGGCGTTTACGCAGTTCCAGGTCATGGCACCGAGCGGAGGACCGGGTTATAAGGGGTTGACGATCGTTTTCTATCTGTACCGTGAGCTGTTCCAGGCGCAGGGCGGATCGGATATCGGTATTGCGACTGCGGTAGGTTGGATTTTGGCACTGTTCATTGCGGTTGTCGTGGCGTTCAACTTCTGGGGATCGAAAAAGTGGGTGAGCTATGATGAATAATGAAGAATTGTTTGAAAATACTGTAGAAGAGACCGCCGCGGTGCAAGGCGGCGAAGCAGTGCTCGAAGCTCCCCGCAAGATCCGCAAAATGAGTGCGAACGGCACCAACATCGCGAAAAAAATCGTGATGTACATCATTTTGGTGTTGTTTACGCTGTGGATCCTCGTTCCTTTTTACATCGTCATCGTGACGAGTTTCAAACAGTGGGACGAAGCGAACAGCACGAACTTCACCTGGTGGCCGACCATGGGCTTCAGCTTCGAAGGGTATGCGCAGGTATTCGAAAAGCCGATCGCGAACGCATATACAGCGATTCTGACGGGTTTTCTGAATACGCTGTGGATCATTATTCCTCCGACGCTGCTCGGTCTGTTCACGTCGGCGCTCGCGGCATACGCATTTGCAAAACTGCGTTTCCGCGGCAAAAACATTCTGTTCGGTATCCTGCTCGCGACGATGATGATCCCGGGCATGGTGACGCTGGTTCCCGCATTCACCATTTACGATCTGATCGGCTGGCGCGGAACGCCTCTGCCGCTCATGATCCCCGGTATGTTCGGTGCGGCGGCGTGCGTGTTCTATCTGCGTCAGTTCTTTACGGGTATCCCGACGGAAACGCTGGAAGCTGCAAAGCTGGACGGGCTGGGGTATGTCGGCATCTTTTTCTGGATCATGGTCCCGCTGTCCAAACCCGCGCTGATCGCGCAGGGTGTTCTGGGCTTTGTCGGCGGCTATAACGATTATTTCGGACCGTTGCTCTATCTGACGAGCCCCCCGTTGCAGACGTTGCAGATCGCGCTGACGACGTTTGTCAACCAGTACAACTCCAACTGGCCGTCCATCATGGCGGGCACGCTTGTAGCGTTGCTCCCGACGGTTATCATCTACATTGTGGCGCAGAAATACTTTATCGAAGGTATCGCGTCATCCGGTCTTAAATAAAACTCAGGAGGTATTTATGAAGAAATTCCTGGCTTTGCTTCTCGGCACGGTCATGGTATTCGGCGTACTCGCCGCAGCAGGATGTTCATCCGAAACGGCAGGGTATGGCAATGTCAACGTTCCTCTGGAATATTACGAGTATAAAGCTCCCGCGGAAGGTGAAGAAGAAAAAGAATACAACCGTGAAACCGTGTACCAGAACGATCTTGAAGAACTTGGTGCGGATCCTTCCGTTATTTACATTGAGGAAGGCGATCAGGCCGGATATTTTTATATGTATGTCACCAGTGATCAGATCGGTGCAAGCGGATATCAGGCTTTCCGCAGTAAAGATCTGAATCAATGGGAATGCATGGGTGTGGCATACAATCCGGTTAACTTTTACGATGAGGAAGGGTATACATTTACTTCCTTTGCAACAACCAATTTCTGGGCGCCCGAAGTAATTTACGATGAAGATCTCGGGCTGTATATGATGTTTTACAATGCGGCGTATCTGTTCCGGGGCTTAGATTTTTATATCGACTGTGCGGTCAGCGAAAATCCGCAGGGTCCCTTTGAACAATATGCGATCTATATTCAGGGTGTGGAAGCATCTGCCGATGCAACGCAAGAAGAGAAAGATCTGCTCGCTTACTGGCAGGAAAAGCTTGCGCCCGTAGAGGATAACGAAGCGGCAAAATCGGCAGGTTTGGCAGAAGGCTCCCTTTACGTCTATCCCGCGCTCGTGGATTTCCGCGATATGCGCGAACAGAAAGAGGGTGAAGACGACGGCGATTATCTTACGAAAGAAGCTGGCGACGGCTATATGAAAGTCATCGACGCGAGCCCGTTTATTGATCCTCAGACAGGTGATAAATATTTGTATTTTGTCCGCGACCTTGGCAGCGGCCACAGTACTTCTTCGATTTGCGTAATGCAAATGGATGAATATTGGCGTCCGCTTTTGGATGAAAACGAAAATTATGCAAATGTTCGACTCCTTACCGAAACAAATAAATTGACGCTCGAAGGACAAGAAGAAGCGCTCAACGAGGGCAGGGTAAACGAAGCACCGTTTGTGATTTATAATGAGAGCAACCAAAAATATTATTTAATGCTCTCGGTAAATACGTTTACGGACAAGATGTATTCGGTGCGCCTTGCCGTTAGCGACAGCCCGAACGGTCCCTTTACCAAACTTACGCGCGAACAGGGCGGCTGGCTTCTGTATGCTGATCCTTCCTGCTCCTGGATGTCCGGTACAGGTCATAACAGTGTAGTTGAAAAAGACGGCAAGATGTTTATCGTGTACCATGCGCACACCGACCGCGTTACGGGTAACTCGTCCCGTGCGATCGCTTTTGATTCGCTGGTTTGGGTAACCAATTCGGATAATGAGCAGGTTTTGCACGCGAACGGCGGCAGCTATGCATATATGCCGCAGACAACAGGCGAATGGTCGAATATTGCACCGGAAGCTACGGTGACGGCATCAAATGTCAAGGACGGGAGCGACGTCAAGTATCTCAATGACGACGCAGTGATGATCCATGACGACGGAGTTGTTTCCGAATTTGTCATGAATGCGGGCACAGCGGAGATCACGCTCAAATTCAGCGAGTATCGTGAAATTTGTGCTCTGTTCATATATAACAGCAGCAATTATGATCTTGCATTTAACCGCATTGAATCGGTTGAGTTCAGCTTTAAAGATGACGATGCAAAAGTTGCCGGAACGGCGTATACGTCCAATCTCGATTTCTATTGGGATAAATACTATACCTCTGACGGTGAATATATTCCGGGCGGCAGTTTCATCATTGAATTTGCGCCGATGCTTGTGAATGAGATCACGATCAAAATTCCGGGCGTCAGTACAGAACATGCCATTTCGGATATTGCGGTACTGGGTAAATAAGGAGGGTTAAAATGAAAACAAGAAAGATACTTTTGGTTTCTCTGATGGCTCTCCTTTGTGTCAGCCTCGCGATGTTTATTGTCGCTTGCAGCAAACAAACGAGCGGTTACAAGTTTGAAAAATACGAATATAACAACGGTACGTCCGAAGACGGAAATTGGACCGATCTCGAATATCCGGATACGGACATGAACGTCGACGGTTCGGTTACAACGGAGGAATACGGTGAAAGTTTCCTGAGCTTTACCGATGTGAACGGCGTAAATATGAAAGTTTATGCGCACATGGGTGAAGAAGGTGTATTCTTCGGATTCGTATCCGATGATAAGAATGTTTATTATCACGAAGAAGCTTCTGTTTATGATAACACCAGTGTTGAGATCCAGGTTGCGCCTGCCAATACGGCAACTCTGAACTCCAATGTCATTCAGCTGCGCTTGGGTGCGAACGGCTATGCGGAGCAGTGGATCGGCTTCAAAGCACAGGACAAGGCTTATTCTTATACGAGAAAGCATGTGCCTAGCATGGGTGCTGTCCTCATCAACGGCGAACTCAACACGAGCACCTGCAATGGCTACTCGATGGAGCTGTATTTGCCGTACAGTTCGCTCAATCTGAGCGAAAAACCGGAGTCGATCGTTTGCGCGCCTTCTTTTAATACGAAGCGTTCGTACACTTCCGGCCCGCGTGCAACGTGGACGATGATGCTCGGCTGTAATCTTTCCGAACCTGCAACATGGTACGTGGTCAATGATACGGGAATGACCACTTATACGAGCGGTTTCATTGCAAATGAGGATGGAACAGAATACGCGCAGGTCGGCACAGGTAACGAATTCTACTTCTTTGATTATGAATCATACGATGCATTCAATCTGGAAACGACGATCACATCGGTAGAATTTTTAAACAGCGAAACCGATAAGTTCCCGAAATTCGGTTTGGTGAGCAAGTCCGAAAACGGGTTGATAGCGTACTATGTCGACGCGGCACAGCTTACAGGTACCAATTTTGGTAAAGTGGAAGCTGTTCAGTCCACCAATGCGGGAACAACATGGGGATGGGATTACGCAGCTTCGACCAGCCTGCCCGATCATTGGGCTTCCGAGTATATCGGGAAATATGAGTCGATCAAGATGAATCTCATTTATCTCGACGGCAACCTGTATATGCTCATGAACGGCAAACTTGTCAATTCCGAGCGCGGCAACGCAGCGATGCAGGACGGCGCGATTCCCGGATTCATGACTTTCAACACGTCGGCAGAATTTACAAATACTTCTCTTGTGACGGATGAAACGGCGATCCGTGAACTTATGGCGGACATCCTGCCGCAGGAAGTGGATATCGACGGCGATCTCTCCGATTGGGATGCTCTTACGACAGTAACGGAAAATGCGCTGCACGATCAGGACGAAACGTTTACCCGCAACGAGTGGACGGTCCGCGCTTTCCTTGGCAGTGATGGTCTCTATATAGCATATGATGTCAACCATCTCGTTCAGCCTAAACAGCTTAAATGGGATGATGGCTGGTTCAAAAATACCAACGTTGAGCTTTATGTCGGCGGCGGCGCATCGACGAACCAGTTTGCGCTGACTTCTTTTGGGTCGGGCGGTTATATGGACGCTGTGATGACGACGACTGAAATGGAAGATGTGCAGGGTAAATATTACCACACGATTGCGGAGATCTTTATCCCGATGTATAACCTCGAAGCGTATACGGGCGAAGATGAGATCACATCCGTGGAAGTCGGGTTTGCGTTCAAGACGGACGACAACGAAAAGATCGATTTGGACAACGGCGAGACGATGTATAGTAATAACTGGTGGTATTTCATGAAAGAGCCGAATGTGTATTACTATACGGTGGCTTCGAACGGAATTCAGCTTAAAGATAACCGTCCCGCACCTACCGAAAAAACCTTGGACGGCGATCTTTCCGATTGGGAAAATATCCACAGCCTCAGCATAGTGGGTACGGAAGACTTTGAAGGAAAGAGTGCGACGTTCTATGCGCAGATGACGGACGAAGGTCTCTATCTTGCGGCGGATGTTTATTACGGCTTGCATAATGCGGGCATGAATCAATGGTACACGGACACCAACTTTGAATTCTTTGTCGGCAGTGAAAAAGTGCAACATTATATTTATGCTACGGGAGCGAACCAATTTGCCGTTTCCGCGCAGTATATGTATCAGGAAACGGTGACGACGGAAGCGGATGGCATATATCACACGGTCGCGGAGGTATTCATTCCTTCGATGTATGTGACGGGCGTGCAGGACGGCGTTGCGCGCGTCGGCGTTGCGTGGAAGACGCCCGGCGATCAGATCAATAACGGAGCGGACGGCAACGGTACCAGCGAATACTGGCTTGTGCAGGGCACGCACCAGAACAACGATCACGTTTGCTATGTCGATTCGACGGGCATTTACCGCTGGATGGATTACGGCAAGACGGTCAATGCCAACATTGCTTTGGACGGCGATCTTGCAGATTGGGCGGGCGTAAGTACTTTGAGTGTTGTCGGAAGCGGTGAAGCTCAAGGCAAGAGCGCGACGTTCTACGGCGTTATGACGGATGCGGGGCTGTATCTCGCGGTCGATGCGCATTATGCGATGCACTTGACGGGACAGGAAGGCTGGTTTAACAACACCAACTTTGAGTTCTTCATGGGCATGGGCGGTGCGCAGAAACAGCTGTACGTCTATGCAACGGGTGCAGACTCCTTTGCGGCTTCGGAAACGTATATGGAGATTTCCAGCAAGACGACTGGCGAAGACGGGGCATATCATACGATCATCGAAGTGTTCATCCCGAAGGAAAATCTGATCGGTGAACAGGACGGCACGGTGCGCGTCGGCGTTGCATGGAAGACGAATGGCGATACTTGCAACAACGGTTCAGCCGCGGGCGGCGGTATGGATTCTTATTGGGTGCCTGTCGGACTGTGGCCGAACGACGATAACAAAGGGGTCGTCACGACAACCGGTATTTACAGCAAATAATTCAGTAAAGTTTTTTGTAATATTCATTTGCAAAAGAATTCCGATGAGCAAGAGCGCTCTTCTTACGGAAAACAATGAAAATTTTCAGACAGAGAGAATTTGCAACGGAGAACAATATGAAGATCATTTTTCCCAAGGAAAACGAGCCTGCCGGACAGGCAGATCCGTACATATTGAAAGCGGAAGGTAAATATTACATATACGCGACATCCGGTATGGGCGTCGAATTGTACGAATCGGAAAATTTGTTTGAGGGCTGGAAATATCGGGGATACGCACTGCAAGAGGCGGGCGCTCACGAATTTTGGGCGCCGTGCGTAATTGAAAAGGACGGAACGTACTATATGTATTATTCTTCCTTTGACATTCATTGCGACGACGTACATCAGCAGGCGATCAAAGTTGCGACGGCAGACTCGCCGCGCGGCCCGTTCGAATATAAAAAGACTATACTTGCGCCTTTTTCAATTGATCCGCACGTTGTGCAGAATGAAAGCGGTTATTATATTTTTTATTCGATCAACGATTATGAATCGGATCGCGCAGGTACGTATATCGTTGTAGACAAACTGATCGATATGTTCACACCCGAAGGCAAGCCCGCGGCGGTGGTACGCCCGACGCTTGACGAAGAGGTGTTCATGCGCGACCGTTTTAAGAAAGGGCAGAATTGGCATACCATTGAGGGGGCGTTTTACTTCCGCAAAGGCGATGATCATTATGTAATGTATTCGGGCAACTGCTATCAAAACGAGTACTATTTTGTCGGCTATTCGTATGCACACAGCACCGAAAACGATCTCAGGAAGATCAAATTTGAGAAGCAGCCTTCTCCAGATGTTTATGCGCCGCTTTTGAGTAAGAACGACGAAGAAGAAGGGACTGGACACAACAGTGTTTTGGAAGAGAACGGAAAATATTACGTCGTGTATCATGCGCGCGATATCGGAGACAAAGATCTCCCGGTTGACGCGCGTACCGCGCGCGTCTGCGAAATGCACGTCGACGGCAAAACGCTCACGCTCGATCGGAAATGATCGCAGACAAATTGTCCAGGGGCGGTTTTGGTAAACCGCCCCTCTTCAAATTCAATATAGGCGCGAGTTAATTTATTTAAATTTACGAAGCACCTTTGTCCGCTTAGGGAGTGCGGCGCAAGATCTTTGCGACGGCGCTGTGATGTTTCATGACGATGGCATTCTTTCCGAATGCGTATTCGGGACGGGGGATGTACAGGTCACAATTGCTTTTAAAAATTATCGTCAGGTTCGGGCGCTGTTCGTGTTTAACGGCTTTGACGGTGGAAAGGCACTCGACACAATTGAAAGTGCAGAATTTTATTGCAGAGACGAAAAGACGGGGAAAAAATATATTGCATATACCGATACGCTTGATTTTGACTGGAACAGATATAAAAAGGACGGAGAATATATTCCCGGCGGGAGCTTTGCCATCGGTTTTGATACGATTTATGTAAACAAGATCGTGATAAGACTTCCGCAAGAGAATTACGAACGGGCGATTTCGGAAATTATGATTTTAGGGAAATAAAAAGGATCAATAAAAAATGATGAAAAAGAGAATTTAATTCTTTTCAATATGTTAACTGCTTACACTTTTTCGGTAAATATTGTGACTTGATTAAAGTTTATGCAACTGATTTTCTTGCAAGGAAATACACCTTAGGAGGTATTGATGAAAAAAATTTTGGCATTGCTTTTGGGAACAGCATTTCTTTTTGGCGTTTTTTCCGTTGCCGGTTGTTCGGGCAGTAAAACGAAGTTGGCGCGTGTCCCTCTTGAATACACCGAGTATAAATCTTCAACCGAAGATTCGGGGTATGATGAGGAGATCATTTACAGGAATGACCTCACAACAACCGGGGCAGATCCTTCCGTTATTTATATTGAAGAAGGGGATCAAGCGGGTTATTTTTACATGTATGTTACAGGTATCGGACGCGGGTACGAATGTTTCCGCAGTAAAGACCTGAACACATGGGAGAAGATGGGCGTCGCTTATGAATGTACCGAATTTGAAGAAGAGGGTATCTTGTATCTATCATTTGCTGAATATAGCCATTGGGCGCCTGAAGTGATTTATGATGAAGACTTGGGCCTTTACATGCTGTTTTACAGTGCTGGATATCGATATAAAGACTTAGCGTTCTATCTCGACTGTGCGGTAAGCGAAAATCCGCAAGGTCCGTTTGTTCAGTACGCCGTTTATATTCAGAATTTAGAGTTGTCTGAAGAAGCAACAGAGCAAGAACGTGAGGAGTTAGAATATTGGAAACAAGAACTTGCTCCTTATCGTGATGATACAGTTGCTGCGAAAATGGGGCGCGAAGCGGGAACTGTGTATCTGTATCCGCCGCTGATCGATTTTCGCAATATGCGTGCGCAGAAAGAAGGTGAGAGCGAATCTGATTACATTTCCGCAGGCAGTGAAGACGGCTACATGAAAGTCATTGATGCTTGTCCTTTTATTGATCCCGTTTCCGGGAACAAGTATCTTTACTTTGTACGGGATTTGGGAGAAAGCGGAGAAACGCAACATCAGTATTCGACGTCTTCGATCGGCGTAATAGCCATGGATGAAGATTGGCGGCCTCTTTTGGACGAAAATAACAACTATGCGAGCGTAAAGTTGCTAACCGAAGTTAACCGTCAAAATGTCGGTGACGGGCTGGAAAATTCCAAAATGAACGAAGGCGACGTCAACGAAGGGCCGTATATGCTGTATAATGAGGAGAACGGAAAATATTATTTATTATATTCTTGTAATTCTTATTGGCAAAAGACCTATTCGGTACGCGTTGCCGTGGGAGATAGTCCGGACGGACCATTTACGAAACTGATGCGCGAAGAGGGCGGTTGGTTGTTGTATGCTGATCCGTCGTGCGGCTGGATTTCCGGTACGGGGCACAACAGTGTTGCGACAAAAAACGGAAAACAATATATTGTTTATCACGAACATACAAATCGCGTGACGGGTGATTCGACCCGTGCCGTCGGGTTTGACGAACTGGTGTGGGTAACGAATGAAGATGGGCTTCTTATTCCACACGCGAATGGCGGAAGTTATTCTTACATGCCGCAAACGACGGGGGAATGGTCCAATATAGCTCCGGAAGCTTCCATTTCATCTTCAAATGTCAAAGAAGGAAGCGATGCGAAGTATGCCAATGACGGTGCTGTGAAATTTCATGATGACGGAGTTATATATGAGCTCGAAATGAACAAAGATGAGGCTGAAATTACGCTAACTTTCGAAGATTACAGGGAAGTTCGTGCATTGTTTGTATTCAACAGCTATTTTTATGAAAAATCGTTCGGTCGCATCACAAATATTGAGTTTACTTGCAAAGATGAGTCAGGAAATGCATATATTGCGTACACCGAAACTTTGGATTTTGATTGGGATCAATATTATGTTGATGACGAATATATCCCCGGCGGCAGTTTTGTGATCGGTTTTGAACCGATGCTCGTGCAAAAAATCGTCATACATTTGCCTGCAAGCGAAGCTGAACGTGCTATTTCGGATATAGTAGTTCTCGGGAAATAATCATTTGTTTTATGGTTAAAAATCAATAAGGATAAAATCAGGGAAGAGAGGAAAATAATATGAAACATGTAAAATGTTATGTGCCAAATTATCCTCGTCCGCAGTTTGTGCGCGGCGACTGGACAGATCTTAACGGTGAATGGGACTTTTTGCAGACAGACAGTGAATCTACGATCAAATATTGTGCAGGATTTACCGCGGAACAAAAGATCAAGGTACCGTTTGCGGTAGAAGCACCGCTTTCGGGAATCGGCGACAAACATCCTAAGAAATATTTGTGGTACTGCCGTAAAGCGGAGATCCGCGGCGGCGGCAGGGTGCTTTTGAATTTCGAAGGAAGTGATCGAGTGACTGATGTCTGGGTAAACGGTGAATATGCGGGGAGCCATACAGGCGGATATTCACGCTTTACTTTTGAGATCACGGCGTTTGTACGTAAAGGCGAAAACACGATCGTTGTGCGTGTTTATGACGATAATTCGCGGGACTATCCTCGTGGGAAACAGCGTTGGCTTAAAGATAATTTCGGTTGCTGGTATGTACAGACAAGCGGCATTTATAAACCTGTTTGGCTTGAATATGTCGAAGACGTATATATCAAATCGATACGGCTTACCCCTTCGGCTGCGCGCGGAGAATTGACTGTTTCAGTTATTCCCAGTGATAATGAAGAAGGGTTGTCTGCAGAGATCGTAGCGGAACTGGACGGAAAGCGTATGGATGCGTGCGAACTTCCTCTTTATCAGGCACCCAATGACCGTATGCAGCAAGATCCTCCGGTAGCCGTGCTCAAACCTGAAACGGTGCGCTTGTGGACTGCAGAAGATCCTGTATTATATGATCTTACAATACGCCTCAAACGCGGCGGCAAGGTCGTAGATGAAGTCGGTTCATATTTTGCTTTGCGCGATGTGGCTCGCGTGGGACATGAAATTCACGTCAACGGCAAACCGATTTATTTGAAAATGGTTCTTGATCAAGGTTATTGGACAGAAGGACATCTCACACCTCCGGATGAAGCTGCGATTCTGTACGATCTCGAGTTTATGAAGAAAGTCGGATTTAATGGCGTTCGCAAGCATCAGAAAACGGAGGATGAGCGGTTCTATTATCTCGCGGATGTGCTTGGATTATACGTGTGGTGTGAAATGCCGAGCATGTATGCGTTCAGCGATGAGTCTCGGCGGAATTTCACACAGATCTGGTCGGAGATCCTTGCGCAGTTTGCCAATCATCCTTCGATCATTGCATGGGTTCCGATCAACGAAAGTTGGGGTATTTGGAACGTACGCGCCAATCTTGCCGAACAATCGTTTGCGACAGCGATGTATCATTTTACAAAGAGCTTTGATCGTACCCGTCTTGCGGTCTGCAACGACGGATGGGAGCATACGGAAACCGACGTTCTTACGATCCATATTTACGAACAAGACGGACAGCGCCTCAAAGAAGGTTATAAAACATTGCGTGAAGCTGCGGAAGGAAGCGTTTTGCAGGATCGCAAGCCTTTTGCCGAAGGATATCATTATGCCGATCAGCCGATCATATTCAGTGAGTTCGGCGGCACGGCGCTTTGCGCCAACCGTGGCGATGGTGAATGGGGTTACGGCAACGGTGTAAAGACGGCGCGCGAACTGGAAGAGAAGTATGACAAACTTGTCAGCGCGGTCAAATCATTCGACTACGCTTGCGGGTATTGCTATACGCAGCTGACAGACGTTCAGCAGGAAGTAAACGGTTTAATGAAAGAAGATCGCGAGATCAAAGTGGATATCGCGGCAATCCGCAAAACGAACGACCGCTGATATAATACGAAATGAATATTTGCAAACGGGCGCGGAATGCAGTGCATTCCGCGCCCGAAAAAAAATAAAAAAAATTTAAAAATGTTCTGATTTTTGCTTGCCTTTTTATCGGATATTTGGTATAGTATATAAGCGTTCGAACGGAAGTTTAGCTCAGTTGGGAGAGCATCTGCCTTACAAGCAGGGGGTCATAGGTTCGAGCCCTATAACTTCCACCAATAAGTAAATTTTAAGAAATACAGTGCGGAATAAAATGCGGGAATGGCTCAGGGGTAGAGCGTCACCTTGCCAAGGTGAATGTCGCGAGTTCGAATCTCGTTTCCCGCTCCAGATGAAATTCCGCACTTATTTTTTGGCGCCATAGCCAAGTGGTAAGGCAAGGGTCTGCAAAACCCTGACTCCCCGGTTCAAATCCGGGTGGCGCCTCCAACCGTTCCCCCTGTTCGTTTCCACGCAGCGGACGGGGGGATTTTTTAAACATTTGCTTTGCTCTTTTTTGAAGTTTGTTTCGAAAAAGGGGCGTAGTACGGAATTTCATATGCCGCTGTGGCGAAACTGGCAGACGCAAGGGACTTAAAATCCCTCGA
>CABQND010000013.1 GCA_902465495.1 uncultured Eubacteriales bacterium | reverse complement strand
GCGGGCGCACAAAAAACGCCGTCCGGTCTTCCCGGACGGCGCTCGTCATTTTCTTTTAAAACCTTTCCCGCCTCGCGATATATTGTACAAAACTCCCATCGCAGCCATGGTGATGATCAGCGAAGTATTCCCGGAGCTGATGAGCGGCAACGGCAATCCCGTCGGAGGAATGGAACCGCTCACCACAAGAGCGTTCAAAATCACCTGGATCGCTAACACCGCCGTAATCCCGGAAGCCATGAGAAAGCCGAACAAGTCTTTGCACCGCGATGCTGTACGTATGCCCGCAAAAATGAGCAAACCGAACAACAAAAACAAAATCACAATTCCGACAAAACCGAACTCTTCGCCGATCACCGACAAAATAAAATCCGATTCCGCAAACGGCAAATACCGATATTTTTGCACCGAATTGAACAATCCCGTCCCGAACCAACCGCCGTTGCCGAGCGCATACAATGACTGAATAAGCTGATACCCTTCTCCTTGCGGCGACTGCCACGGATCAAGAAACGCATATAATCTCTGCAAGCGATACGGCTCGATCAGGATAAGTACGGGTACGGCGAGCGCCGCGGGAATCAAAACGATCAGTATATAGCGCAGTTTGACACCGCTGACAAAAAGCATGACAAGTGTCAGAAGTCCGACACACATTGTGACCGACATATTCGGTTCCAAAATGATAAGCACACAGATTGCTCCGCCCGCACCCAATACGGGAAGCATACCCGTAAATTTTTTCATGCGTTCGGGTTTTTCGCTCACATATGCAGCCGCAAAAATCACAAACCCATATTTTGCGATCTCCGAAGGTTGGATCGTGATCGGTCCCAAACCGATCCAGCGCGTCGCACCATAATTTTCCACACCCAATCCCGGAATAAATACCGCCGCAAGAAGCACCGGCGAAACGATCAGCGCCGGCCATTTGAGTTTTTTGAGGTTTTTGTATGGAAAAAAAGCCGCAGCAAACATCGCCGCAATTCCGAGAACAAACCCAAGCAATTGCTTTTTCATGAAGTAAAACGCATCATCGTACTGGGTCTGTGCCGTGTAAAAGCTCGCCGAATACACCATCAGCACACCGAATGCGGCAATAAGCACCGTCAGTACGGGTATTATGACCGCGCCGGCGCGAAACACGCCGCGCGTTTCTTTAACGGTCGCCGCCGCTGACACGTTCAATTTCTTCTCCCTCGAACCCCTTTACAAGTGCCTCGAACCGCTCGCCACGCTCTTCATACCCAGAAAAAGCATCAAAACTGCTGCTTGCCGGACTGAGAAGCACGCACTGACCGGGCTTTGCCGTCATCCGCGCGATTTTGACGGCGAGATCGAAATCGGCGCACAACGTAACACGCGATTCATTGCAACGCATCGCACTGTTGAATAGCTGAAAACGATTTTCTCCATACAGCACACTGTGCACGACATGCCCAGCACGAATCCGACTGAATAACTTATCATAATCGTATCCTTTGTCTTTTCCTCCGAGCAAAAGCACGATATCTTCCTGAATGCAGTCGATCGCATTGAGCGTTGCATCTACATTGGTGCCTTTGGAATCGTTTATATAAACGACGCCGTCCACCTCGCCCACCCGCTCAATGCGGTGACGCACCCCGCGCATGGACGAAAGCGCCCGCGCGATCGTGCCGCTTTCAAGCCCCATCAGCTTTGCCGCGCAGATCGCCGAAAGCGCATTCTTGACATTGTGCTCGCCTTTGAGCGACAGCTGTGAAACGTCCATGATCTTTTCGTTTTCAAAATACAGCCCGCCGTCAAACAGATATGCACCCGAAACCCGCTCCTTCACCGAAAACCAATGCACCGGGCAACGCGCATCTTTCGCAAACCCACGCACGATCGGATCGTCAAAGTTTAAAACGGCATATTCACTCTCGCGCATATTGCGCAAAAGTTTGGATTTGAGATATATGTAATTTTCCATCGTGTAATGGCGGTCGAGATGATCTTCGGTCACGTTTGTAATCACAGCAATATGCGGACGTATGGAAGAAAGCGTTTCCAACTGAAAACTCGATACTTCCATTACGGCGATATCATCGTATCCCAGCCCGTCCACACAGGCAACGAGCGGCAAGCCGATATTCCCGCAAGCAATGCTTTTTTCTCCCGCCGCGCGCAGGATCTCGTCGATCATCGTAACCGTCGTCGTCTTGCCGTTCGTCCCCGTGACCGCCACGAGCGCCGCCCGCAAAAACAAACACCCCAGTTCGGCTTCTCCCAAAATCCGCTTGCCCTTCTTCCGAAACAAAACAGGAAGCTCGTGATCGATGGGAATGCCCGGGCTCAAAACAAGTACATCACATTCCTCCGCCGCCGAAGCAAACCCTCCCTGCCGTAGCGGAATCGCCCCGCGCTCTTCCAGTTTTGCCATAGTGCTTTGCACCGCGCCAGCCGCAACGTCATCGTACATATAAACGATCGCACCGCGCGAAAGCAGAAACTCACAACATGCCGAGCCACTCTTCGATATGCCCGCAACCAAAAATTTTTGCTGTCTGAAATACATTCCCGTACACTCCCGCATTTATTGAACGAAAAACAGGCACGCCGCGCCCATCGCCGCCGTAATCAGCGAATACGCATACACGATCTTGCTTTCCGAATATCCCTTTTCCTGAAAATGATGGTGCAGCGGCGCCATAAGAAAAATGCGCTTCTTCGTACGTTTATAATATATTACTTGCAGTATCACAGATATTCCCGAACATACAAACATAATTCCGAGCACGGCAATATACAAAAGATTCCCGCTGAACGCGGCGATCGCCGCCGCAAACCCGCCAAGACCCAAAGATCCGGTATCCCCCATAAAAACGGATGCCTTATTTGTGTTGAATAAAAGGTATCCCGCCAATGCTCCGCAGAGAATCAGACACAGCCGCATGAGAGACGTCCCTTCCTCTCCCGAAAGAAAATAGATGAGCGGCGCAAGCGCGGCAAAATACCAAAACCCTACCGACGCCGCCAACCCGTCCAGTCCGTCCGTGAGATTGACGCAGTTGGTTGCCGCGACGAATACAAACGCCGCAACCGGAATCATCCATATTCCTATATCCCAAGAAATACGAGTAAACGGAATATGCAAAACGGTCAATTCGTTTCGATAACAAAATATCCCGGCAATGAACGCGATCGCAACCTGAAAGAAAATCTTCTGGTAAGCGCGCAGTCCGAGATTGCGGCGAAAACGATGCTTGATAAAGTCATCCAAAAAGCCCACTGCCGTATACGCCGCGCCGAGCGTCACCGCCACAGCGCAAAGCCTGTCCGAATACAGCCCGAACGCAAGAGCGCACAGCGCCGTCGCGGCAACAAAAGACAGCCCGCCCATCGTGGGCGTGCCGCTCTTTTGCGTATGTTCTTTGACATACCCCAGAATGTATTGCCGCGCGCCCGTCCGCTTCAAAAGCGGAATGAGCGCCGCACAGAATATTGCGGACATTGCCGCCGACACGATCAAAATCAGAAATTCAACTTTCATTGTACCCGCTCTTCGGCGAACGCATGCCGCTCAGCAATTTTTTGATTGCCGAAACGTCATTGTAGATATGCCGCACCCCCATGATCTCCTGATAATTTTCACCGCCCTTCCCCGCAACCAGCAAGACGTCGCCCTCTTGCAGCATATCCAAAGCGTATTCGATCGCACGTTCGCGATCGACCACGATCACATACGCGTCAGTCACTGCGCGCGTTCCGCTTTCGATCTGCAAAATGATGTCAAACGGATCCTCATAGCGCGGATTGTCGGACGTAAGCACTGAAAAATCAGCTATGCGCGCAGCGATCTCGCCCATGATCGGGCGCTTGATCGAATCGCGGTTTCCTCCGCACCCGAATACGCAGATCAGCCTGCCCTCGCAATGGCGTCTGAGTGCCATGAGAGATTTTTCCAGCCCGTCGGGAGTATGCGCAAAGTCCACAAAAATATCCGCACCGTTTGCGCGCGCAACATATTCCAATCGTCCGCTTACCCGCGGCATTCCCGCCAGCCCCGCCGCAATTACAGGCACAGACACTCCTAAAAGTTTTGCGCATGTCGCTGCCGCCATTGCATTATATACGTTGTGCATGCCCGCCATATTCAGACGAATGTCGTACAATTCATCAAAAAGATTGATCACAAAGGAACATCCGTCAAAATTTTCACGGATGTCGACCGCAAATACTTCCGCAGGATTTTCCAATCCGTAGCATACCGCGTTCTCACAGGTTGCAGCAATCTTTCTGCCCTCCTCGTCATCCGAATTGAGCACCGCAAAGCGCGACCTGCCCGCTTCGAACAGCTTTTCTTTTGCCGCCGCATATGCACTCATCGTATGGAAAAAATCCAAATGATCTTCGGTGAGATTGGTAAACACCGCCGCTTCAAAAAAGATGCCGTCCGTCTTCCCGAAATACAGCGCGTGCGCCGAAACTTCCATAACGACGTATTCCACCCCCGACTCCACCATATCCGCAAAGATCTTATACAGGAAAGACGGATCCGGCGTTGTCAGATCGGGAGACACCTCTTTATTCGCATAAAAAATCCCGAGCGTTCCGATATTACCGCACTTTTTTCCGTCTGCCGTAAGCACGGATGTTAGCATATGCGCGGTCGTCGTTTTTCCATTGGTGCCCGTGATCCCCACAATTTTTAATTTTCGTTCGGGATGACCGTAAAAGGCAGCGGCGATCTGCGTCGCCGCACTGCGCCCGTCTTTTACGATCACCTGCGGCACCGCGATCTCAAGTTCTCGTTCCACCACCAACGCAACCGCGCCTGCCGCCACCGCTTCCGCGGCATAATCGTGTCCATCATGTTCGCCGCCTGAAAAGCATACAAACAGATCTCCTTGCATGACATGCTTGCTATCCGTACCAACTCCCGCGATCTCTTCATCCCGAAATCCGTACGTTCTTTCGTAATTGAATTCTTCAAGCAAACCGGAAAGTAACAAAACTGAACTCCTTTATTCGTATGGTTGTATGTTTTTCAGATCAATAATGCTCTGGAAAATTTTCTGTGCCGCCGGTGCCGCCACTACGCTACCGTAATACGCCCCCTGCGGCTCATCAACTATGACAAGCGCCAAATACTGCGGATCGTTCGCCGGGAAAAAACCGAGAAAAGAAGATACATATTTCCCTTGCGCAATCGCTCCGTTCTCAAACTTTTGCGCTGTACCCGTTTTACCGCCCACGCGATATCCCTCAATGTAAGCACGGCTTCCGCTCCCGTTCTTCACCACGCCTTCCAAAAGAGATGCCAAAATGCGCGATGCTTCTTCACTGACTGTGCGGTTTTTTAAGAGGACTGGGATACTCTCTTCAATCTTTCCGTCTTCCGAATAGATCTCCCGAACCAATCGCGGCTGGTAATAATATCCGCCGTTGACTGCCGCTGCCCCTGCACACGCCAATTGCAATGCCGTGACCGCTACTGTCTGACCAAACCCGATGCGCGCAAGATCGCAGGCGCGCACCGCACTTTCCGGAATCAACATCCCCTGCGCTTCTCCCGAAAAATCAATGCCCGTTGTCTTGCCAAAATTGAAAAGCTCCAAATAATCGTAGAAAGTTTCCGTTCCCAGTGAAAGCGCAATGTCCGTAAAACAAGGGTTGCAGCTGTTGTTTAAAGCCTCCGCCAATGTCTGATGACTATGCTTTCCATTCGCGTGATTGCTCCAACATTTTACCGTCGTGCCATCAACAGTACGCGTGCGACTGCTGTTAAATATGTGTTGCAGCGAAAAAGCTGCGCTGTTTCCTTGCAAATATTCTTCAATATTTGCCGCCGCGGTCACGATCTTAAACGTGGATCCCGGCTCATAGATGTCCGAAATGAGATTGTTCCTGGAAAGTTCATTGAGAAGATCGGGATCATCGCGCGGCACATCGTTCAGATCATAGCCCGGATACTCTGCCATCGCCAAGATATCAAATGTATTCGGATCAAGCACAATGCACTGCGCTGTTTTCGGAGAATACTCTTCGTATACCTCTTGCATCACTGCTTCCGCTGCCGCCTGAATACCATAATCAATGGTCAACCGCACATTCAATCCGTCCGTCGCGGGGCGATATGTGGCCACGCCGTCTACTTCTACGCCGACCAGATCAGTCGGATATGCGATTTCGCCGTTCTCTCCGGCAAGATATTTTTCGTAATATTTTTCGATACCCGTCAGCCCCGTATTGTCTACGGCGGTAAAACCAAGGACACGGCTGAGCGTGCTTCCGTACGGATAAACGCGCGTATTGTCACGCGCATAATATACGCCCGGAAGATCATATCGCTCCAACTCTTCCACCAAAGTTTTGTCGACATGACGGCTTATGGTAAGCTCCGACACCCCCGCCGCAACCAATTTTTCACAGAGAGCAACAGCATCCAGCGAAAAAATGTCCGCAAGCGTGTCCGCCGTTTTTTGTTTATCGCTTACCGCGTTCGGTCGCACGAATACCGAATAGGAGGTCTTATTATCCGCAAGAACAACTCCATTCGTATCGACAATTTTGCCGCGCGAAGCAATGACCGGAACTTCTCTGGTCCATTGCGGAAGCGCGCGCATGCGCAATTTTTCACCCAGCACGACCTGCACATAAAAAAATCGCGCCAAAATCAGCACAAAAATAAAGGCTACCGCTATAATCACAGCGAATAACCTCTTTCGTAAAATGGTCGCGGAATAGCCCGCCCGATCTTTTAATTCTCGTTTACGGATGCCTGTCTCCTCCTCACCGCACAAAAAAACCGGCCACACCCGCAGCCCTTTCCAAAGAGCCGCACGCGAGACCGGATTCTTTCGTAGATCTTTTTATTGTCTTTTAGTCGGCAAAATACATGCCGTTGTTGATCCCCCACTCGGTGATCGTTTCGTCCGAAGTAGCCACCTCGATATCTTCCGCCAGCTTTTCAGCTCGAGCAATGGACTCATTGAGCTGTGCTTCGTATGCCGCCGTTTCCGTATCGATATTCTTTAAAACGCTCGTATTCACGATGATGAGCGCGAGCACGATCACGACTACAACCGCATAGATCGCAAGAAGAAGTTTACCCTTCGCCGTCAGCGCATACCCTTTCTTTTCTTCCACAACCGTACGCTTTTCGTCGCTGTACAATTCAGAACGGTACTGAATGGTAGTCGCTGTCGGTTTCAGATCTTCGTTCGTCTCTTCCGCAAACGCCTGTTCGGACTGCTGCGCATACTCTTGCTGCGGCGCAAATTCAGGCTGTTGCGTATATTCCTGCTGCGGCGCAAATACGGGCTGGGCAAAATCCACTGCCTCATACGATGCATCCATGCGCGGTGCATTGATCGGCGAGTCAGCACGGAACAAATCTTCCGTCACACGCTGATGCTGAAAGCGCGGCGCACTTTCTTCCGTGCGCTCCGGATACAGAGTCGCGCGAGCATACGCTTCGGGCGTTTCATATGCGGGAGCTTCAACCGCTCCGCCCATGATATCTTCCGCTTTCTTCAAATCGGGATTGATCAGGTTCTGATAATTCTGCGAAATACGCGAATTAAATTTCAGCGCCTTCTGTTCCTCCGTCATCGGAGCAGGCTCCGCCGCCCCGCTGAGTTTTCCATATGCTTTCAGCGAGCTTTCGGTCCTGTTATTTACTTTCTCTCTCTCCAATACGGGAAGCGCTGTTGCCATTTTCTTGTTCTCCTTATCTATATTCTCAAAGCCTTTCCGCTATTCGCAGTTTCGCACATTTGGAACGGGAATTTTTTTCCGTTTCCTCTTCCGATGCGATAATCGGCTTGGTGGTCACAATTTCAATTTCCTTTTTCCTTCCGCATACACAAACCGGAAGACTCTTATCACAGATGCAGTCGGTCGCCAAATCACGAAATACATTTTTTACAATTCGGTCTTCCAACGAATGAAAGGTCAATATACAAATCCTGCCGCCCTTTTTCAATCGAAGCGTAAGCCCTCGCACTGCCCTTTCCAATCCTTCCAACTCGCCGTTTACTTCAATGCGGATCGCCTGAAAGGTTTTGCGCGCACACGGGCCGTTATGCCGGAATTTTGCGGGAATGCTTTCCTCTACAATCTGTGAAAGCTCACCCGTCGTGCGGATCGCTTTCTTTGAACGCGCCTTTGCAATGTTTTGCGCTATGCGCATCGCAAATTTTTCCTCGCCGTACTCTTTGAGGATCTTTGCCAAAGCTTGTTCCGAATACCCGTTGACTACATCTTCTGCCGAAAACGCCGAATCTTTGTCCATACGCATGTCCAACGGCGCATCTTTCATATAACTGAACCCGCGCGAAGCTTCGTCCAACTGAAAACTCGAAACTCCGAAATCGAGAAGCACTCCGTCCGGCTTGTCCACCCCTGCTTTTTCAAAGACTTCTTCAAAATCTTTGTAATTACTTTTGTAAATTGCGTAACGCCCGGCGAACTCCCGAAGCCGATTCTCTGCCGCTTGAATCGCGTAATCGTCCAAGTCGGTCGCTATCAGCCTTCCCCCCGGACTCGTCCGTGCAAGTATTTCATACGAATGCCCGCCGCCGCCGACCGTCCCGTCAAAGTAAATCCCGCCGTCTTTTAGCCGCAAGCCTTGCATGCACTCTTCAAGCATTACCGGTTTGTGCGAAAATTCAATCATTCCTTCGTCCTGCCGCGCAGTGCATTCAGTTTCGCAAAAACGCTGCCCATGTTTACACTCGCATTCTTTTCGGCAAATTTCTCTGCCGCTTCAATACGAAGGTAGGACGCCGCTCCCGTGATCACAATGTCTTTGTCGATCTTCGCGTATTCTTTCAGCTCCGCAGGAAGAACCACCCTCCCTTGATTGTCTTCCGATACATCGTAGACCATTCCGGTAAACATCGCAATCGCGTTCTGTGCTTCTTCGTCAAAGAATGACGCTTCGCCAAATCCGTCCAGAATCTTTTGATACTCACGCTGCGGCATCACATAGATGCTTTCGCCAGGCCCGAATGCGAGCTTGTAATCCGCGCCAAGTTCCGCTTTGAACTTCGCCGGAATGCGTATTCTGTTTTTGTCGTCCAAACGGTTATTGAACCGCCCGTTGAAAGAATACATACTCGCCTTCCTTGCCTTGTAGTGCGTTCATTATATCACCACTTTTGACCACTGTCAACCACTTTTCTCCAAATAATTCTCAAAAATCAAAACTTTTTTAACCAATTTTTACTTTTGCGAACGTTTGTTTGCTTTATTTAGCGCAAAAAATACTTCTTTATTTATGTTTTTTGAAGGACCAACAAAAAAAACCTCTTTTTTTCGGCAATTTTTGACGTTTTTTGAACATATGTTCGTAATCTTAGCCAAGTGGTCAACAGTGGCTGATACACCGTCAAAAACAGGACATCCGAGCACTTTTCCTATCCTTTCTCGCAATAATATGTAATGTGTACAACCCAGAACCACTGCGTCAAATTTTCCCTCCGGAAGATGCTTTGCCAAATCGATCCGATCAAGGCAGAAAATATTTTTCTCAATCTCTCCTGCAAGCGCCGCCGGACAATGAAGTGATACCGAAACTTGCGCGGAATTACGCTCGATCAAACTCCGGACTCGCTCGCTGGCAAGCGTCGCCCTTGTGGCAAGAACGAGCACCTTTCCTCCGCTTGCAAAAGCCGCTGCCGGCTTGATCGCAGGCTCTATCCCTACAATGGGAAATGAATAAAGCGGCCGCAAATCTTCCACACACTCCGCCGTAACCGTATTACACGCGATCACTGCCGCCCGCAACGGATACTGCGCCAGCTGATCAAATGCACTACGCGCCAGCCGACAAATCTCCTCCGCCCCTCGATTTCCATACGGCGCATTCGCATTGTCACCAAAATATAAATACCGTTCATAAGGATATCGACACCAACATTCTCTTAATAAAGATAACCCGCCAACTCCGCTGTCAAAAAAGGCAATAAATTTTTTATTCATTTCTTACCCCTCGCCATCTTTTATTCGGAAAATATATGAAAAATCAAAAGAATAAATTACACTTTTCGCCAAAAAACAGTTTACAAGCGCATTTTTTTATGCTAAAATAATCGGGTACAATTGAGTAACCATGAAAGGAGAAACAAAGTGCCTAACATTAAATCCGCGAAAAAACGCGTACTTGTTACCGAAAAGAAAAATACGCAGAACAAAATGATCAAGTCTTCTATCAAGACCGCGATTAAGAAGTATAATGCGGCAATCGCCGCTGGTGACGTGGAAACTGCTGAAAAGCTTTTGCCTGAAACTGTTTCCGTGATCGATTCTGCTGTTTCCAAGGGGATCCTGCACAAAAACAATGCTGCGAACAAAAAATCTGCTTTGGCGAAAAACCTCAACGCTTTGAAAGCGGGCGTTAAAACTGCCCCCGCCCCTAGCGCACAGGAAGAAGTCAAAGAAGAACCCGCTCCCGTTGTTGAAGAAGCCCCTAAAAAAACCCGGGCTAAAAAGGCAAAGGATGCCGAATAATTTTTCCTTGATTATTGATTGATAAAAAGAGCGACTCTTGTCGCTCTTTTTTGTTTTATCTCTTTTAACAGGCTTTGCGTATCAAAATAACGAATCAAAAAAAAGACCTCTCTGTCTTTTTGATCGGCTTTAAAAACGATTGAATTGTTTTCATTTATACCCGTAAATCAAGCTCTGCTTGTTGCAAATTTTCTTAACAACCCAAATAACAAGTTTACCCCTTCCCTTTTTTGATCAATCTGTGAAAAAAAATAAAAATTTTTTGAAAAAACGCAATAAAACAGTTGCGTTTTTTTTTAGTTCTTATATAATATTTTTTGGTTTAAAATTACTAAACCAAAAGTTTAAAATTATTGCGACTTCTGTCGCAAAAAAATTATGAGAAGGGACGTATGCTTCTGGGAACGAAAATCAGAGAAATGCGACAGCAACACAACCTTACACAGGAAGAACTTGCAGACCGCTGCGAATTGACAAAGGGGTATATTTCGCAGTTGGAAAACGATCTGACCAGTCCATCCATCACAACACTCGGGGATATCCTTTCTGCCCTCGGCAGCAGTTTCAGTGAATTTTTCAAAGACGAAAAAAATGAAAAAGCTGTATTCGGTGAAAATGATTACATTGAAAAAGAATCGGATGGAATCATTCAAAACTGGCTGGTGCCAAACGCGCAAAAAAACCTTATGGAGCCTTTGACCGTAGAACTTGCCCCCGGCGCATCGGTACCCGAGGACGTACCGCATGAAGGCGAAGAATTCGGATATGTTATCGAAGGTACTGTTGCGCTGTATCTCGGTAAAAAGAAATATATTTGCCGCACCGGGGAAAGTTTTTACTATACGGCGGACAAAACACACAGTATATCCAACGAATCACAAAAAAAAGCTAAGATCATCTGGATCTCTTCCCCTCCCAATTTTTAAACGAAATTTATTGCAAAAAACGGCCCTGCCGTCAAAAAATATATTGTACAGGAATGAAAACTATGGCTGAACTCAGAAAAGACGAAAAGATCATCGAAATCGTAAATGTATCCAAGATTTTCGATGAAACGGCTGCGGTGGAAGACGTCAACCTTTATGTCCGTAAAGGCGAATTTATTACCCTTCTCGGACCGTCGGGTTGCGGCAAGACCACCACTCTGCGCATGATCGCGGGCTTTGATATCCCTACCTCGGGCAAAATCCTGCTCAACGGTAAGGATATTACCAATCTTCCGCCTAACAAGCGACCGGTCAATACCGTATTCCAGCGTTATGCGCTTTTCCCGCATTATAATATTTACGATAATGTGGCTTTCGGGCTCAAACTGAAAAAAATTCCCGTCACATATGTGAACGACAAAGGCGAAACTTACACAAAAATGCAAAAACTCACCCGCAAAGAAATCGACGAAAAAGTGAAAAACGCACTTGCCGTCGTTGACCTTGAAGGGTTTGAAAAGCGCGCAGTTTCTACCCTGTCGGGCGGTCAGCAGCAGCGCGTTGCGATCGCACGGGCGATCATCAATGAACCGGAAATTTTGCTTCTCGATGAACCGCTCGGTGCACTCGATCTGAAAATGCGAAAAGAGATGCAGATCGAACTGAAAGAAATGCACAAAAAACTTGGCATTACCTTTATTTACGTCACCCACGACCAAGAAGAAGCTCTGACCATGAGCGATACCATTGTCGTCATGAAAGACGGCAAAATTCAGCAGATCGGAACCCCTACCGCTATCTACAACGAGCCCGCCAACGCCTTCGTTGCCGACTTTATCGGCGACAGTAACATTTTGAGCGGCACAATGGTTGCTCGTCATTCCGTGCGATTCTGCAACAAAAATTTCAAATGTGTCGATGATTTCGAGAAAAACGAAAAAGTCGATGTTGTCGTTCGCCCCGAAGACATCAAAATGACCGCACCCGAAGAAGGAATGCTTACGGGGAAAGTTGTATCCGTCGTATTCAAAGGCGTACACTACGAAATTACAGCAATGGTCGGCAGATCGGAAATGGTCATTCAGAGCACACAGAGCCGCAATGTCGGCGACGTAATCGGCATGATCATCGAACCCGATGACATTCACATTATGAAAAAGGAATTCACCGTAAATAAATACGACGGGTATATCACCAAGAAAAATACCGTGGTTTTCGGCGACGGTGAATTTGAATGCGACGTTACGCAACTCTACCCCGGTTCCCATCTCGATGAAGAAGGGTATCTTATTACCGCAGATGGCGAGCAGATCGATTTGACCGACGTCGACGTTAAAGTAGAAGTCGACCTGAAAGATATCGAAATCAGCGATAACGCCGATGAAGGTGGCGCTCGCGGGCATATCGTTTCCCTTATTTACAAAGGCGACCACTATCAGTACATCGTCCGCACAGAAGAAAACGAAGAAGATTACGTCTTCGATTCCGAAGATCTTTGGAACGAAAATGACTATGTCAGCGTGAAGATTAAACCCGAAAACATTCATCTTACCTTGAAACAGGAGAATAAGTAAAATGATGAAGGTTCATTTTTCACGTAAACAGCTTTGCATTCCGTATGCACTGTTTTTGGCGCTCTTTGTTGTTTTTCCCATGCTGATGATCCTGTTTTATGCTTTTACCGACACGGTGAACGGAAGCATTACCTTCACCTTCGCTAATTTTGCAAACTTTTTCACCAGTACCGCAAAACTATCCACTCTGTTAATGAGCTTTACTATCGCGATTATCTCCACGACTATTTGCTTGCTCATCGGCTATCCGATCGCGTATATCCTCGCCCGCAGCAAATTTCGCAAGCGCAATGTACTTTTGATGCTGTTTATTATGCCTATGTGGATCAATTTCGTCCTTCGTATCAATGCGCTGCGCGATCTTTTGGACGTCATTAATCTTTTGGGTACACAAAATTACCTGAACACGATCATCGGCATGGTCTATGATTTTTTACCCTTTATGATTTTACCGCTTTATACCACGCTGGAAAAATTGGATAATAGTTACCTGGAAGCAGCTTCGGACCTCGGCGGAAATAAGTTTACCGTATTTTCCAAAGTAACCCTGCCGCTTTCCATGCCCGGCGTTATCTCCGGGATCACAATGGTATTTATGCCGTCTATGACCAACTACGTAGTTTCCGACACCCTCGGCAATTTCAATATCACCATTCTCGGCAAATTGATCAACGAATATTTTACCACGTACGATAACTGGCATATGGGGTCCATGATTTCCATCATTCTGCTCGTTATTATCTTTTTAACTTTGCTCGCAACAGGCGGGTTCAAAGACAGCAAAAATGAAGCAAGGGGGGCAAACTTATGGTGAAAAAAATTCTTTCGATCGCTCTCTGCGCAATTGTTTTAGTGTTCATCTATGCACCTATTCTTTTGCTTGTCGTTTACAGTTTTGATAACTCGAAGGTCATAGACGTTAGCAAATTCAATTTTTCGTTTGATTTATACAGACAACTTTTTCACAATCAAGAGATCATGCAGATCCTCTTTAATACCGTTTGGCTGGCCCTTGTCGCTGCCGCTCTTTCTACCATACTCGGAACCGCAGGCGCAATCGGGATTTTTTACAGCAAACGCAAAGTTGCCAAACCTTTACAGGCTATTTCTCAAATTCCGGTAATCAACGCCGAAATCGTTACAGCAATCTCGCTTGCCCTCTTATTTTCAATGGTATTTCTGTATCGAACATACCTCTCTCTGATCGTCGGACACATGGTATTGTGCACTCCTTTTGTAATCCTGTCTGTTTTACCCAAACTCAAACAAATGGATCCCAATACTTATGAAGCCGCACTTGACCTTGGGGCAAGCCCTTCTCAAGCGCTTTTCAAGGTTGTTATCCCCCAGATCTTTACCGGTATCCTTTCGGGTTTTATGCTATCCATTACTTTGTCTTTGGACGACTATATCGTTACTGCTTTCACAAAACCGAAAACATTTGATACCATCAGCACATACGTGTACAACGCGGTTAAAAACGGAACCAACAGCTCGACCCCTGCCCTGCGCGCGCTTTCCGCCATCATCTTTATTGTAATGATCGCCGCAGTACTTTTAATAAACCTGCGCGCCGGGAAAAAGAAAAAGGAGGCCGCAAGATGAAAAAACGCATTCTTACAACAGCTTTGGCTTTCTCCTTGCTCTTCCCTTCAATTTTTGCATTCGCCGGATGCGCAAAAGAAACAAAAAACGAATCCCAAATCCTTCGCGTTTACAATTGGGAAGACTATATCTGCAATGAGGATAGCGAAGAAGACGGTTACGTAGATCTGATCGCAAAATTTGAAGAAGAAAACCCCGGCGTGACCGTTGAATACTCTACCTTCGGAACCAACGAAAATATGTACAACGAGCTGAAAATCGGAGGCGGCGGATATGACCTTGTCTGCCCTTCCGATTACATGATCATGAAAATGATCGCCGAAGATATGCTCGAACCGTTTGATGCGGAATTTGTTCAAAACAGCAATTACGCCAAATACGCGTCTCCCTATATCAAAGATCTGTTTGAACAAAACGGCTGGACTAATTATGCAGTCGCATACATGTGGGGCACCATGGGGTATGTTTATAATCCCGATATCGTTGACAAAGAAGACTTGCAAAGTTGGGGCGGAATTTGGAACGAAAAATACAGCAATCTCACCACCATCAAAGACAGCGTACGCGACTCCTATTTCCTTGGCGTTGCATATGAATATATGGAAGAGCTGGATACCCTCGCCGCACAGTACAATGTACAGTCCCTCGACGATCCTAATTACGCTGAATACAATGCAAAAGTTACCGAGATCATGAATCGTACCGATGAAGTCACTTTAGAAAATGTCAAGGAAGATCTCATCGATCTTAAAAAATATTTGTACGGTTTCGAAGTGGATAGCGGTAAACAGGATATGATTACAGGCAAAATCGCAATTAACTTTGCGTGGAGCGGTGACGCCGTGTTCGCTATGGATGAAGCCGAACCGATCTATGATGATGAAGGCAATCTTGAAGAAACAGGCGTTTACCTCAATTATATCGTTCCTGAAGAATGTTCGAATATCTGGTTCGACGGTTGGGTTATGCCCAAGGGCGCCAATGTAGAGCTCGCTCAGAAATTCATCGATTTCCTATCCGACCCCGACAATACCGTCATCAATATGAATTATATCGGGTATACCAGCGCAATCGCAGGCGACGCCGTTTTTGAAGAAATGTCCGGCGAAGACTGGTACAGCGAAGGAGAAGAAGGAGACCTGGATGAAAACGGTAATCCTCTTGTCCCCTACGATCTCAATTACTTTTTTAACGGCACAAGCGACGGAGCTTACAAAGATGGTGAATATATCATCTGGGTATCCGAAGAAAGCCTCGATCGACAAATCGCGGCCCAGTATCCCTCCGAGGAAGTAATTGCAAGAAGCGCAATCATGCAACATTTCGACAACGATACCAACGCCGCCGTCAACGAAATGTGGGAGGAAGTCAAAGGCCTTCCCATTCCTGTATGGGCATACATTGTCATTGCCGTGATCGCCGCAGGGATCATCGTCATGGTCCTTTCCTACATCTACAAAGGAAGACATTCTGAGCCAAAACCTAAAAAAGGTTATCGCGTTCTTAAAAAAGGTTAAACTGTATCCCCTTTCTGCGGAGTCACGTATAATGTGGCTCCGCTTACAAATACTCAAATTAAAAGGATTTATATGAAAGAATTGGTCATTCTCGGGCAAGGCCCCGCCGGAATTTCCGCAGCACTCTATGCGATTCGCGGCGGTGCCAGCGTAACAATCATCGCGAAAGATAACGGCGCTCTCGAAAAAGCCGATTACATTCAAAATTATTACGGCTTCGAAAACGGCATCTCCGCAAAAGACCTCATCGCACAGGGGATAAAACAGGCGGAAAACCTGGGCGCCCGATTGATTCGCGCCGAAATAAGCGGAATTGAATTTTCCGATCAAGGATATATCATTAAAACAACAGAAGGCGCTGAAATCAATGCAGGTGCTGTTATAATAGCTTGCGGCACTTCACGCAACGTCCCTCCGATTGAAAACATTGAAAAATTTGAAGGAACCGGCGTAAGCTACTGCGCCATCTGCGACGGATTTTTCTTCCGCGGCAAAAAGATCGCTGTCATAGGCAGCGGTGCTTATGCGAAGAGTGAATATGACGTCCTTAAAAACATTGTATCCGACGTCACCATTTTGACAAACGGGCAACCCCCTCAATTTGATATCCCCTGCGACATGCGAAAAATTGTTCGTTTTGAAGGCGAAACAAAACTGGAAAGAGTCATTTTTGACGACGGAACCGCAGAAAAATTTGACGGCGTATTCATTGCCTGCGGATCGGCAGGAGCATTCGAACTTTCTAAAAAGCTGGGACTGGAATCGGCAAACAACAAAATTGTCGTCGATGAAAATCGCGCAACCAACATTCCCGGCATTTTTGCAGCCGGCGATTGCGTGGCTGGTTTACAACAAATCGCAAAAGCTGTCAACGACGGCATGATCGCGGGAATTCAGGCACTGAAATATCTCAAAGCAAACTGAACTGCTCACAACTGAAAACGAAACACAATCTTACCAAATTCAATAAATTTGCTTATATCCTGATTTTCTATTTTAAGTATGAGACATAAAAGGAGAGCCGTACAGATTTTCTGTACGGCTCTCCTTTTACTCACTCCCCGTTTGAACAAAATAGCAAAAATTGCAAATTATGTCACACATAGTACTATGAAATTATCAATTTTCAATCAAATTAACCGCTTTTTCTGCAAAAAGAATGTCCTCATCTTCGGCCTCACGAATATTTTCGTACGGAAATGCAAGACCTAATTCTTCGTATTTCTCCACACAAAATTTACGGAAAGGCAAAAAATGAACAAGATTTCCGGGGAAAAAAGCATGCGCCAACGACGCAAGCGCCCCCAGTTTTTTTTCACTGTCGTTCTTTCCCGGAACAAGCACATTCGTTATTTTGACATTCTTCCCCTGCCGCACGCATTCCGCAAAAAATTTTTCGTAAGCTGAAAGATCATCCGACTCTTGATTTTTAACATCAACAATCAAATCCCCCGCAGCAATTAAATCCGGATCAAATATCTGTCCATTGGTTTCGAAACAAACATGAATCCCTTTCTCCTCAAAGCGCCCCGCCAAAGCCAAAACAAACTCTTTTTGCAAAAAAGGTTCACCGCCTGACAGAGTCACTCCGCCACGACGGAAATAAGGTTTATATCGCATAAGACGAGCGACAAGAGAATCCAAATCTGTTTTTTCTCCCTTTTTATAAAGCGTTTCGGGATTGTGACAAAAGGGACACCGCAAATTGCACCCGCTGAAAAACACAACACAACGAAGACCTGCCCCATCTACACCTGAGCCGCAATAAACCGAATCAATATATCCAGTGCAATTATTCAAAATATTTTTACTTTCCGTTTGCATATCTTTGTACACGACATTTCAGACGAACTTTATATGCGGCCATGATACGTACGTTTCAAAACTTCCAGCTGATGCGCTTTGGAAAGTTTATGGAAATTGACAGCATACCCCGAAACGCGAATCGTGATGTTCGGATACAATTCGGGATGCTCCATTGCCGCAACCAACTTTTCACGATCAAAAACATTGACATTGAGATGATGCGCACCTTGCCCGAAATAACCATCCAACATATCCGTCAGGTTTTCCGCACGTTGTTCGTAATTTTCCCCAAGAGCGGAAGGCACAATTGAAAACGTATTGGAAATACCGTCACGACAGCATTCATACGGTATCTTTGCCACTGAATTCAAAGAAGCCAATGCCCCGCTTACATCGCGGTTATGCATGGGATTTGCACCCGGAGCAAACGGCTCACCCGCAGCCCTGCCATCGGGCGTCGCCCCTGTCTTTTTACCATACACCACATTGGAGGTAATTGTAAGCACCGACAAAGTATGCTTCGCATTCCGATACGCCGGCGTCTTTTTAAGCTCTTCTGAAAATTCTCGAACAAGATCAGCGGCAATTTCGTCCGCACGATCGTCATCATTGCCGTATTTAGGAAAACTCCCTTCGATCTTGAAATCACTGATAATGCCGTTTTCTCCATACACAGGAGTTACTTTCGCATATTTGATCGCAGAAAGCGAATCGACCGCTACCGAAAGCCCCGCCACACCGCACGCGAGAAACCGTTCTACTTCGGTATCGTGCAATGCCATTTGAATCTTTTCATAGGCATATTTATCATGCATATAATGAATGACATTGAGCGTGTTGACATATAGGCGGCACAACCATTCCATGTATTTATGATATGCCTTGCGCACTTCTTCATAATTGAGAACGCCGCAAAAAGCCTTACCCTCCGGAGCAAGCTGCGAACCGCTCTTTTCATCCTTTCCTCCATTCAGAGCAAGAAGGAGAAGTTTCGCAAGGTTGCAACGCGCCCCGAAAAATTGCATCTGTTTGCCGATCTTCATCGCCGAAACACAGCAAGCAATACCATAATCATCCCCATAGATCGGGCGCATCAAATCATCGTTTTCATATTGAATGGAGTCTGTATCGATAGAAACTTTCGCACAGAAATTTTTAAAAGGTTCAGGAAGTTTTTCCGACCACAAAACGGTCAGATTCGGCTCAGGCGCCGCACCAAGATTGTACAGCGTATGCAATATGCGGAAGGAAGTTTTTGTCACCAGCGTTCTGCCGTCCTCCCCCATGCCGCCGACACTCTCCGTTGTCCAAGTCGGATCACCGCCGAATAGATCATTATATTCAGGCGTACGCAACTGGCGTGTGATACGAAGCTTGATGACAAAATCATCGATCAGCTCCTGCGCCCCTTCTTCCGTTAATTTGCCCTCGGCAATGTCACGCTCAATATAAATATCAAAGAACGTGGATACCCTGCCCAAGCTCATAGCCGCCCCATTCTGCTCTTTAATCGCCGCAAGATAAGCAAAATACGTCCACTGAATCGCTTCCCTGGCATCCTGCGCGGGTGCTGCAATATCCACGCCATATAAAAGAGCCATATCTTTCAGCTTTTTCAGAAAATCGATCTGCTTATACAACTCCTCGATCGCGCGAATGTTTTCTTCACTCATCTGGCGCTGACCATACATTTTCTTGTCTTTCTGCTTCTCTTCGATCAGTTTATCGACCCCGTACAGCGCAACGCGGCGATAATCGCCGATAATGCGCCCGCGCCCGTATGCGTCGGGAAGCCCCGTCAACAATCCCGCATGACGAACCGCCTTCATTTCATCTGTGTAGACATGAAAAACCGCATCGTTATGCGTCGTCTTATAACTGAACTCCGTCTCGACAAGATCGGAAAGTTTATAACCATATGCTTCGCACGCCTGACGCGCCATACGAATCCCGCCAAAGGGATTGACCCCTCGCTTCAAAGGCGCATCGGTTTGCAAGCCAACAATAATCTCACTCTCACGATCTATATAGCCCGCAGGATAGGTCAGAAGGGAAGAAACGCGCTCGGTATCTACATCCAGTACCCCGCCCTTGTCCGACTCTGCCTTTAAAAGCATATTGACTTTATCCATAAGCGCTCTTGTGCGCGCCGTCGGCGGTGCCAAAAATTCAGCACCCCCTTCGTACGGGGTATAATTTGTTTGGATAAAATCCCGAACATCAATCGAACTTTGATACTTGCCCTGTTGAAAAGGTTTCTGCATTACAATACCCTCCTGCAAAGATAAAAAACGGGCAGTTTTCAAAGAAAACTGCCCAGGTGGTCGGCTTGTACGCTTTTCGCTCCCTCGCAGTTTTACCTGCATTCCCACCAGTTGCGAAAAGTCGGTTTCAAAACACAATATCTTGTGCATCTAATGTATTATCAGTATATACGAAAATATTTGTTTTGTCAACGTTTCGTTGCATCTTTTTTTAAATTTTCACACCTAAAATACCGCCAATCACGGCGGATTTTCAACAAGATCTTTTTATCGGAGAAATTGTTCAACCGCCTCAAAAACACGGCGATGTCCCGCATCATTCGGATGCAAACCATCCGTCGTAAAATTCGTCCGCATGACCGCGTTATCCGGCTGGATCCCAAGAGTTGCCCAAAGATCAAGGACCGGAAATGAAAAATATTCGGCACGCTCGCGAATCACACGCACATAATCGTTTAAACAGTAATCACCATCCGGCTTTTTATGTGCCTCCCCTTCATTCCAACGATGCATCGGAGTCATAAAAATAATCTTGGCAAACGGATATTTTTCAATAAGTGCGTAACATAGAGAATTCAGCGAGCCACAGAACGTTTCTCTCGTGTTATCCTGCGGATTTCCGAACGGAGCATCGCCATGCCCATAATCGTTCGTCCCCCCAAAGACAAAAACAATATCCAAATCATCTTCCATCATTTTCAGGCGGGACTCAAACGGATTCCGTTCATATATCTCATTGACAGGATTATGCTGAACAAATGCAATGCGCGTCCCCCCGATGCCATAATTATAAACACGACATTCAGGATGTGCTTTGGCAAAAAGCGATACGTAACAAGTTTCAGAGCTGCTTGCTCCCGCACCTTCCGTTATGCTATCCCCCAAAAATCCAACCTTTTTCCCCTTTAAATCCATTTTATTTCTCCTTAAAGAAGCTGCTTTCTTTGGTCTGCCTCGGAAAGCGGACTGAGATATTTCGGCGCAATATCAAACGCCGTAACAGCGCCCGTTTTACCTTCCGCATGCAAACGATATACTGCGCGCGCATACGCAAGAAGCACTGAGGAAGTAAATTCGGGGTTCGAATCCAGTTTTAATGAAAATTCAAGCAAAAATTTGTTGCCTGTCGCCGATTTTCCCGAGCGCAAGACAAATCCACCGTGCGGTATCCCACTGTGATCGCGTTTCAATTCTTCTTCCGAAATAAAATGCACTGTCGTGTCATAATCCGCAAAATAATTGGGCATTTCTTTGATTTCTTTTTCAATACGTGCAAGATCTGCCCCTTCTTCGGCTACCACATAGCACTCGCGGGTATGTTTTTCGCGGGTAGTCAGTTCCGGGTTTTCGCCGGCACGGACACGTGCAAGCGCACTTTCTACCGGTACGGTATATTGTCTGGCATCCTTTACCCCTTTTACCCTGCGGATCGCATCGCTATGCCCCTGGCTCACACCTTTGCCCCAAAACGTATACGTATTGCCATCCGCAAGCGCTGATCCAAAATAAATGCGCGCGAGCGAGAACAGCCCCGGATCCCAGCCGATACTCATCGCTCCGAGATGCCCCGAATCTTTTGCCGCCTGGTCCAATTTTTCAAAATATTCGGGAATCCTCGCATGTGTATCAAAACTGTCGACCGTATTAAATAATTTTACAACCTGCGCAGATTGTTCAGGCAAGTCGGTCGCACTGCCGCCGCAAAGAATCATGACATCGATTTTTCCGACGTAATCTTTCATATTTTCATAGCGATCTACTGTCACCGGAAGAACGGTTTGTACACTTTCAGGCGCACGGCGTGTAAATACCGCAACGATCTCCGTATCCGCGTTTTGCTGCGCCGCATACTGTACGCCTCTGCCGAGATTTCCATATCCTACAATACCGATCCTGATCTTTTCCATAATGCATGCTCCCTGTTTGATTTTCATCATTTAGTTTACTTGGATAAACAAAAAAAGTCAAGCGAACGGTGCTTCGTTCGCTTGACTTCAGCCTTTAAAATTGCTTATACCCTATTATATTGCCATCGAAATCTTTCAACGTGAACCCGTTCTCATCCAAAAGCAAATAACTGTGTGCCGTACCTTCCTTCGGAAGAGATACCGAGCCGCAATTAGCCACAATCAAGCCGTCCTTTTCTTTCAAAAAACAAGTATGATAATGCCCGTAAACAAAGGCATCTCCGCAGTTTTTCGGAAGCGCCTGAATACTGTAACGGTCACCGTGCTGTAAAAACACCGTCTTTTTTCCAATACAAAGCACCGCTTCGCTGACAAATTCAAATTCCGAGATCAGAGTATCTACATCACTGTCACAATTGCCCTTCACTACTATCAATTCTTTTACAAGCGGATTGAGCGCCGCCGCCACTTCCATTGGCGCGTATCCCTCAGGAAGAGGATTGCGGGGCCCGTGATTGTAAATATCTCCGAGTAAAACCAATCGATCTGCCCCTTCTGCACGGTACCGTTCAATCAGTCTTTTCGTATAATATGCCGAACCGTGTAAATCGGACGCAATCAAAAATTTCATTTCTGCAAACCTCAGCGAACACTGAATTTATAGGCCGTGACGGAATGATAGATTTTATTTTTTTCAAAGATCGGATCGCCCAACGCCGCATACGAAGGACAATTGACCCCATTAGGTATAAACTGCGTTTCCAGGCAGAAGCCGTAATTACGGTTATAGTAGCCCGATTTTCCCTTCTGGCTCAACCCATTACCGGTGTACAATTGTACCGCAGGCATATCCGTGAATACTTCCATCGCAATTCCGGTTTTTTCACTCTCCGCATCCGCAATTTTCGCATACGTACCAGCAGGCTTATTGCAGACAAAGTTGATATCATACCCGCCGCCATAGCGAATATCGTCGTCATCGGTGTCACCAATACGTTCGCCGATACGGTGCGGCTTGCGGAAATCAAACGGCGTACCTTCAACATTCTTGAATTCACCGTGAGGAATAAGCGTTTCATCCGTCGGCGTAACCCTGTCTGCGTCAATCTGCAGGAACGTATCCAGCACATTGCCCGAGCCTTCCCCATCCAAATTGAAATAAGCATGGTTGGTCATGTTGATCGCCGTCTTTTTATCGGACATCGCCGCATACTCAATTTTCAATTCACCGTCTACAAATGTATAACGAACCTGTACGCGCAGATTTCCGGGATAATTTTCTTCTCCGTCAGGACTCACAATACTAAGAGCAAGCGTGTTACCGTCATGCCCCTCGAAAACATAATTCCAAAGCTTTTTGTCAAAACCGTTTCTGCCGCCGTGCAGATGATTGCCGCGGTCATTACAATACAACTTATATTCTTCCCCGTCAATCACAAGATGCCCTTTTTCGATACGGTTGCCGTATCTGCCTATGAGCGCACCCAAATATCCGCCCGTACGCTCATAACCGGCCACATCGTTGTAACCAAGAATCACATCGACCGGGTTACCGTTTTTATCCGCGATTTTCAAGGACTGTATGATCCCGCCCAAATTGAGAATGGTTGCCTCATTCGCACCGTCTTTCAGCTTGAACGCAATTACCGTCTGCCCATCCGAAGTTTTTCCGAAAACACTCGTATGTATCATTGTCTTTCTCCCTTTAAGTTAATAATTTTAATTATGCTTTACGCGAGCAATTCGTCAACATCCAGGCGGATTGCACCGGGCAGGCGAACCTGCGCCGTAAACACATTCTCCTTGCCAAATACCTTACTCATCTGCGCAACATAACCTTCAACCTCTGCATCCGCAAGATATGCCACGATCGTGCCGGCAAAACCGCCTCCGTGCACGCGCACAGCACCGTCTTTGATAATCCGCTCAGACATATGTATCGCAAGCGTAACAGGTTGTTCCGCACTGCCCGGAACAAAGCAGTTTTGCAGACAATTTAAGCTGCTCACTCCGGATTCTCCGATCGCTTTCAAAAATTCCTGCACATTTCCGGCTTTAAGAGCGCTCGCCGCACGATCAACCCTCTCGTTCTCTTCATAATAATGGAAAGCACGCAAAATAGCACGTTCGGAAACTTTTTCACGCAGTTTCGGAATCGCTTCAAAAAATTCGTCGTAGCTTACTTCACGCAATACCGTCTTGCCGAAAAACGCCGCAACTTCGCGCATCTCCGTCTTGATCGCGGCATAATGCTCGGTCAACGCCGCGTGCGATCCACCCGTATTCGTGATGACAAGCGTGTATCCCGCGGGCGGAACAAGAGTCTCAATCACCGGCGAGGAAGGATCTTTAAAATCGATCTCATTGATCCCCCCCAGCGAAATCCCCGACTGATCCAACAATCCGCAAGGCTTGCCAAAATATTCGTTCTCCGCATACTGAGAAATGATCGCTTTTTCCACTTTCGTCAGTTTGCCATCCAAGTACAGGGAATTGAGGATTTCCGATACCAAAAGCTCAAACGCCGCAGAGGAAGACACGCCCGCTCCGCGGAATATCGTACTTTCCGTATATGCCGTAAATCCGCCAACCGTATATCCCTTGTCTACAATGCCCTTCACAACGCCGCGCGCCAATGCAACACTCTTTCCATATTCCGAAGGATCAATGTTCAAGTCTTTAATATTGAATTCAAAAGCAGGAAACCCAACTGATTGAATACGAATTATTCCATCGTCGCGTTTGCTTACCGCCGCAAGTATATCGCAGCTGATCGCCGCCACCAAAACTTTTCCATGATTGTGATCGGTATGATTTCCGATGATCTCCGCCCTGCCCGACGAAGAAAACCAATATTGCGGACGAGCACCCGTGCCTTGCTCAAATTGCTTCGCAAGCGCTTCCATACGTGACGCAAAGTCTTGTTTCGTGACACCGTTACCGTATAAATCTTTCAGTTGCATATCTCCATTCCCTTTTTAATTTTTTACACGCCGCCCCATTATGAAAAATAAAGGGGAAACGTTTCATTCTCCCCTCTATTATATCATTTTAAATCCGGATTGTAAATTATTTTATGAATTTTTTCAACGATTCTGCGGAATATCGGGAAGAGACGCAAACCCACGCTGCAAATCTTCGTCCGTCGGAATATAATCGGTCATCGTTCCGTCATTATATGCCTTATATGCAGCCAAATCAAAATACCCGGTTCCTGTCAGCCCGAATAAAATTGTCTTTTTCTCGCCCGTCTCTTTACAACGCAATGCTTCATCCATTGCTACGCGAATCGCATGGCTGGATTCAGGCGCTGGAAGTATACCTTCCGTACGCGCAAACATTTCCGCTGCCTCAAATACTTTGGTCTGTTCCACCGCTACCGCACGCATATATTTATCATGATACAACTCAGACACAATCGGGCTCATACCGTGATAACGCAATCCGCCTGCATGGTTTGCCGATGGCATAAATCCACAACCGAGAGTGTACATCTTTGCGAGCGGCGTCGTCTTTGCACTGTCGCAGAAATCATACGCATACTTTCCGCGCGTAAGTGAAGGACAACTTGCCGGTTCCACACCAATAAAATCTATATTGTTCTTTCCCGCTATTTTTTCGCCCATAAACGGTGCGATCAAACCGCCGAAATTGGAACCGCCGCCGCAGCAACCGATAATCATATCCGGTTCAATCCCATATTTGTCCATAGCAATCTTACATTCCTGCCCGATCACCGACTGGTGCAACACGACGTGATCAAGGACGCTGCCCAGTACATACCGACAGGAATCCGAGGTTACCGCCCGTTCTACCGCTTCGCTGATCGCGCATCCCAAAGATCCTCCCGTACCCGGAAATTCTTCTAAGATCTTACGTCCTGCCGCCGTAGTATCCGAAGGAGAAGGAATAACCTTTGCTCCATACGTCCGGATTACCTCCTTGCGATACGGCTTTTGCTCACTGGAAACTTTGACCATATACACAGTCAGATCCAGCCCGAAATACGCCGCCGCCATCGAAAGCGCTGTACCCCACTGTCCTGCGCCCGTTTCGGTCGTAATCGATTTCAGACCCTGCTTCTTTGCATAATATGCCTGCGCAGCAGCAGAATTGAGCTTATGCGACCCAGACGTGTTATTCCCCTCAAACTTATAATAAATCTCCGCCGGCGTACCCAACGCTTTTTCCAAACAATACGCGCGTACCAACGGCGACGGACGATACATCTTGTAAAAATTACGGATCTCTTCGGGAATTTCAATATACACATCCCGATCATTCAATTCTTGCTCAATACATTCATCACAAAAAACAGGACGAAGATCGTCGGCAGAACAAGGATTTAATGTCGCAGGATTCAGAAATGGCGGATGTTTGCGATTCATCGCCGCCTTCAGATTATACCAAACCTTTGGCATCTCTTCTTCGGATAGATAGATTTTGTACGGGATCGTTTGTTTAGCCATAATTTGCCTCCTATAATATTTTATTTTTGAGCATAAAAAAGACACGGTCCGATTCGCTTGGGACGAATCAAACCGTGTTGCCACCCAAATTCACAATGCTATATAGCATTGCCTCCTTGCAGGTACTATCATACCCTCTTTCTGTAACGTGAAAGACACGTCGGAAACTACTCGAAAACTTTCGCCCCCGCCCTCGGTAATCCATTCACTCCGCGTCAGACTGCTTCCATCCCACCGCCGGAAACTCTCTGAAAATCTGCTGTAGCGTGCTACTACTTTACCTCATCGGTTTTCTCGATAATAACACAGCCCTCCTGGCTTTGTCAAGTATTTTTATAAATTTTCTTTTAAATTTTTTACCGTAAATTCTCCTTGCTTCTTTTCTATGCTATGCATAGAATTTCCTTTCGGCCGCACAGAATCGATTTCACAAAAGAGCACAAACTGTAAGCAGTATGAACAAAGCGCTTTGCCTGTTACTCGGCGTGCTACTGGTCGCTGTCCCTTTTTTCGGCACAAATCGTACAGACCCAACCATCGCCCCGGCAACAGAAGAAATAAAAACTGTTTATCTAACCTTTGACGACGGACCAACCGATTCGACCACTCCGAAAGTCCTCGACATTTTACACGAAAAAAATGTGAAAGCAACTTTTTTCGTGATCGGACAGCAAATCCGCGGTCGAGAAGAAATCCTGAGACGCACTTATAACGAAGGCCATACAATTGGTATCCATACCTATACGCATGAGTATAATGTCATTTATAAATCTGCGGAAGCGTTGCTTGCCGATATCCAAAAATGCAAAAAAGCAATCGCAAACGCAATTCCGAATTTTGATACAAACCTATACCGTTTCCCGGGAGGCTCCTTCCTATACCCTCAATACAGAGAAGCCGTTACAAACGCAGGTTATCATTATGTGGATTGGAATGCTTCTTCCGATGATGCCGTTTTAACAAACGCCTCCCCTCAGGAATTGTTTGACCGTGCCATAGGCTCCGCAAACGGAAAATCAAAAATAATACTCCTTATGCATGACGGCGTCGGAAGAAAAGCAACTGTGCAAAGTCTATCAGCAATTATCGATCATTTTTCCGAAAACGGCTACATCTTCTCTGTTTTTAACTAAGAAAAAAGAATATTTTGCCAAATTATGTGTGGCATAGTACTTCGCACGACTCAAAAAAACAAGCGATTCCTCAATGGCGTTCTGAAAAATCGTCAAACGTTTCGCAAAACCGAGCAGCAAATGAAACCGGTTCGTTCGACAAAACAAGATGCGAGACATCCCCGTAACGCGCACATCGAAAAGAAACAATACCCTCCTCTCGCTCCTCCGTGTAGACAGTAGTCACAGAAGTGGGCGCTGCAACAAAATGTTGCAACAACGGAACCGGAGCTAAATTAAACAAATGGGATAATATTACCCCTGTCACGCCAAAGTGACAAAAAAAGGCAATTGTGTCACGATTCGCCTGCACTGCTTGATAGCGATTACCGACCCGTTCATATCCGTGACGAGCAAGAAGAGTGTCGACCCCATCACAAACCAATTTGTATTGTTTCGGAACAGAACTTTGTTCAATAAAAGGAAGAGACAGCCAATCCTCCTGCGAATACAGTTGAGGATATTCCTGCAAAAACGAGGGATAAAAATCCCAAATCCAATGTTTTTCTCCCGTTTTCGGCATTGCAATAGGGACCGCAAATTCCCGAAGCCAATCCAGCGTTTCCCGTTGATCACCTCTTCCTGCGAGGGCAATCTCTGCCGTCTTTTGCGCTCTTCCCAACGGGGAAACATACACCGCATCCAAGCGTTCCCTTTTTAAAAACTTCCCCAGGCATTCCGCCTCGCGCACCCCCTTTTCAGTCAGAGAATCGTGTTCGTAATCGGGATCGCCGTGCCGTATAAACAAAAGTCTCATATTCTTTCAGCACACCTTTTTAAAATCTATTTATACTCTTTCGCTAATTTTTCAAAAGAAGGCAATGAACGTACAATCATTTCACGCGACACACAGTACGCAATACGAACAAACCCTTCACAACCAAATCCTTCCCCCGGTACCAACAAAAGATTATATTTTTTCGCACGCTCGCAAAAGAAATCCGTATTCCCGTCAGGAACTTTAACAAATAAATAAAACGCTCCGTCCGGCTGGACACATTTGAACCCATACTTCCGCAAAGCACCCGCCAAAAGATCTCTGTTTCCCTCATAAACACTGACATCCGAAGTCATACCCTGACAACGTGCAATCAATTTTTGAAAGAGAGAAGGCGCACAAACATAACCCAATGCCCTGCCAGCCCCGCAAACGGCAAGATACAATTCACGGGCATTTTCCGCTTCCGGATTGACAAAGATATATCCGATGCGTTCCCCCGGAAGAGATAACGACTTAGAATAAGAATAGCAAACGATCGTATTTTTATAATATTTGGTTAAATACGGCACTTCGACATTTCCGTATACAAGCTCGCGATACGGTTCATCCGTCACGAGATAAATGGTTTTTCCCAACCGCCCCGAAGCCGCACGCAAAATTTCCGACAATTTCAGGATCGTTTCCCTACTATATACCACACCGCTCGGATTATTCGGTGTGTTGATCAAAACAACCGCCGTTTTTTCGTTAATTGCTTTTTCCAAAGCATCAAAATCAGGCTGGAAGGTTTCCGGATCTGACGCAAGGCCTACAAGCTTTGCCCCGGCCGTTTCGGTGAATACTTTGTATTCCGTAAAATACGGCTTAAAAGTAATTACCTCGTCTCCAGCGTTGCAGATCGCCGAAAGCGTAATTGTCAACGAAGCCGCTGCACCGCAAGTCATATACAAAAAATCGGGGTCCGCAGGCACATCATGTGTCTTATGAATATAATCCGCAATTGCTGCACGTACCGACGCATCGCCCTGCGCAGATGTATAACCGTGCAACTGCGTCGGCTCTTCCGTACGAAGCAGTTCAATAAGCGTATCTTCGACTGCCTGCGGCGGGTTCACACTCGGATTTCCCAAACTGAAATCATACACATTTTCAGCCCCCACTTCCGCTGCACGCTTTTTACCAAATTCAAACAATTCACGTATTACCGAGCGCTTGCTGCCCAGATCATACATTCTCTGATTCATATAACACCTGTCCTTTCATCTTTTTAATTTTTATAATTATAGCACATACCGCAAAAAGTGACAAGTTATATGAATACAAAACCAAAAATTATCGCTTCGCAAAGAATGCGTATGCTTGACAAATTACGGTAAAAAAATTATACTTTTAAAGAGAAATTTGCAGGAGGAATGTCGCCGTGAACGAGACGATCGTACAGCTTTTGGACGAAAACAGAACAGAAGACTTACACGCGCTGATCGACAATTACACGATCGAAGAACTGGCAAAAACGCTGGAAGAATTGGACGGCGATCGCCTCACAAAATTATTTGACTGCTTAGATAAAGAAGTCGCCGCAGACGTGTTTGTACTTTTAAACCGTGAAACACAAAAGCGCGTCCTTAAAGATTTCAGCGACGTAAAACTTCAAGATGTCACCGATGAGATTTTGGACGATGATGTCGGAGAACTGCTCGAAAGCATGCCCACCGATATAGTCCACGAAGTCTTGCTGAAAGCAACTCCTGAAAACAGAAACGACAAAATCGTTGAAATCGTCGACTATCTCGAAGAAAAGAAATTTTCTCAACTCAAACCACTGCTCGCAGCACTCGAACCGATCGACCTTGCCGAAATTTTTGCCGAACTGGAAGAAAAAGATCTGCCAATTGTGTTCCGCCTATTGCCAAAAGAATTGGCCGCGGAAACTTTTGTAGAAATGAACAGCAATCAGCAAGAGCTCCTTATCAAATCTTTCAGCGATGCCGAACTAAAACTTATCTTGAGTGAACTGTTTGTCGATGATACCGTAGATTTGATCGAAGAAATGCCCGCAAACGTCGTCAAAAGGATATTGCTCAACGCCGATAATGAGACCCGCAAAGAGATCAACGAAATTTTAAAATATCCCAAAGACAGCGCAGGAAGCCTGATGACAACGGAATGCATTTCTCTGCGCGCCCACATGACCGTTCGTCAATGCTTTGAAAAAATCCGAAAAGAGGCCATCGACAAAGAAACCATTTATACTTGCTATGTCACAGACGACCAAAAAACCTTGCTCGGCACCGTTACCGTAAAAGATTTGCTGCTGCACGGCTACGAAGAAAAGGTCGGCTCTTTCATGGACACCAATTTCGTGTTCGTAGATACGCAGGAAGACAAAGAGGAAGTCGCCAACACCCTTTCGCGTTACGACCTGTTGTCCGTTCCTGTTGTCGACCAAGAAAACAAACTGGTCGGCATCGTTACTGTCGATGACGCACTCGATGTCATCACGGAAGAAGCAACCGAAGATATTTCATACATCAATTCGGTCACACCGTCCGACAAACCATATCTGGAAACAAACGTACTGCGCATTTACCTGCACCGCATCCCCTGGCTTTTAATTTTGATGGTAAGCGCCACTTTCACAGGGTTGATCCTGAACACTTACGAGACCATGCTTTCCACCCTGCTCGTCGCTTGTGTACCTATGATCATGGGAACAGGCGGAAACGCAGGAAGTCAGGCTTCCGTTACAGTTATCCGCGGCATGGCCCTCGACGAAATTCGTCCACGGGATATATTAAAAGTAATTTGGAAAGAAATTCGAGTCTCTATTCTTGTCGCTATATCCGTAGGGATCGTTTGCTTTGCAAAACTTCAACTGATAGATCACCTTCTGTTCGGATACAATTATACATTGATCTATTCCCTTGCAATCAGCACAGCAATTGCCCTCGCAGTTATCGTCGCAAAAATTGTAGGTTGCTGCGTGCCTATATTCGCCAAAGCCATTAAAATCGACCCTGCTGTTTTCGCCAATCCATTCATCACTACGATCACAGACGTACTTTCCTTGCTTATTTTCTGCGGCGTAACTTTGGGAATTTTTCACCTTGGGGTAGCATAAAAATAAATTAAAGAGGCGGTTGAAACTGTTGTTTCAACCGCCTCTTTCAATTATCACACTATAAATTCACATAACATCATGAGCACAGGAATCGTCAATATACACAAGATAGTCGACATAAGAGTTGAAGCAGCCGCTGTTTCCCTGTCTCCGCCATACATTTCCGCAAAATTTAAAGCGCTGGATGCCGTAGGCATTGCCGCAATTACATATAAAGCTATGATAACGAATCGATCGATCGGAAAAAGCGCTGCAACTGCAAGCAGAATTCCCAGACTAACCAGCGGCGACAAAATCAATTTGACTACTGATACAATATACGTTTTCCAGTCATTAACCAAACGCAACAGCCGCATATCCGCAAGCCTTATACCCAATATAACCATCGAGAGAGGCAAGGTCATGTCGCCGAGATATTCAATCGGAGTCATTACCTGTTCAGGAATGCGCACATTACAGAAAAAGAAAGGCAACGCAATGATCACTGCAATGGTTGGAGGATTCAAAATTATCTTTAACGGATTGATGCTCTTTTTTTCACCCGTCACCGTGTATACCCCCAACGTCCATACCATTGCATTGAACGCTATATTATAAATAACCGTATACAAAATCAAATCCGTATTATCAGGGAATAACATCTTCATGACAGGTATCCCCATAAATCCAACATTCCCTAAATACGAACACGCCACGCACGCACGCTTAGCCGGCTCATCACTGCACCGAAAAAAAATCAATTTTGCCGCAAAAAATATGATCAGTTGCAAAACAACCGCAAAGCCGAATACCCATGCAAAATTTATTAACATGGATGAATCAAACGCCTTGTTCAATATAGATGAAACCATCAGGAACGGCTGAGATATATACAGCAAAAATACAGCAAAAACACTTGTTGCCCCGTCCGGCAGCAGTTTCGTTTTTCGCAATACATATCCCGGGACAGCCAACACCACGATGACAAGCACCGCAATAAACGCAGACAAAAAACTCATAGAACGCCTTCTTTCGATTGTTCGGTAAAACCCGAACCTTTCAATATTTTTTCTTTTCTTTCAAATAATTTAAGAAAGCATCAATTCCCTCTTCAATATCCGAATATGTCAATTCAAAATTGCCGCTATACCACGGATCCGCAATATCACGCGGATTGCCGGAAAAATCCAGCAAACGAAATACTTTTCTTTCCGGATCCCCACCAAAAATGCGCAGTATTGCCGCTACATTTCGACTTTCCATCGCCAGAATATAATCATTTTCCGAATAATCTTTTGCCGAGAGCTTTCGGGCACGTTTCCCTGCACAAGATATCCCATGCTTTGCAAGCTCCGCCCTTGCCGGCGGATAAACGGGATTCCCTGCCTCTTCCGCGCTTGTTCCGGCTGATGCAATTTTAAACTGTTCCGAAACACCTTCTTTCGAAACTCGCTCTTTCATTAGAAATTCACCCATCGGCGAACGACATATATTTCCAAGACAAACAAATAAAACTCGCGTCATTTTTCCTCTTGTTACCACTTAGGCTTAATGTGTGTTGTGGATAACCAATCATTGTAATACAAACTTTCCCCATCCACAGCACCCGGCCAGAAAGGTAAAATTTCTTGTTCAAGCTCTGGTATACTCTCTGTTTTACCCGTTATATAGTCTTCTAACTTGCGCCGACAATGTTTCACTCGCCGCATCAACCCTCCCAATCGAATATCATGCAACTCAAATCCAAACGGCTTACATTCCATATCCCATTGAGCCTCAAAACTCTTTGCGAGCTTGCGCAAACGCTTGCCCAATTCCTTGTATTCATCTATCAGATTTACAAGAACTTCTCTTTCTTGATTTTTATAGGCATTGCGTGTATGCACTCCGAGCGTATATTTTATATCCAAAACATCACTTAAATCGGAAAGAGTTCGGAACATATATGCATACGCGCCTCCATCAATTGACTTAAGCTTGTCTCGCACTTGTCCATAATATTCCGCTTTGGACAAATCTACCGTTCTGTCAAAAATACCGAGAAACGGATCGCTGTATAACATATATTTTGAAGGTGATCGTACATCCATAACATTATCCAGCGCATCCGGCAAATCTATTGTCAGAAAATCCGCCATCGAAACCCCCGTCCACTTCTTAAATTTTCGGCAAATGCTCTTTTCATCAAAATTGCCGCGAGCATATTCCGCCGCATAAGCAAGCGTAGGGAGCACACTGAACAATGAACTCTCCGAGCCATCATCTTTCCAGCAGGTTATAATCACTTCTTTTACATTGTTTTCAAGACACGAGGAAATAGCGCATTTCGACGCTTCAATACTGTATCGGTTCGAAGGAGAAAAACCACTCCAACACCACGCACCGCCCGCAAATGCTATATCCCGCCCCAACTTCTGATGTGCACAGATCATTCCGTCGTAATGTGCTTTGTCCGCACTATAATAATCCCAATAAACAAGCTTTACGCTTTCAGGTATATTCAACCCTTCCACATCCATTTTTCCGTTTTCAGGCACCGAATAATTCCCATGATTTGCCAATCGGAAAAACATATCCGACCACATCATCGGCTGAAAACCATAATGCGCAGCAATTTCGCAAACACGTGCTAAATGACGACTCAAAATCGAGAAACGATTTTCATATCCATGCCGGTCAAGGTATTTCCCTAACCCTACCATATGCGCTTCGTCCATGCCGATATTAATACGCCTGCTTTTAAAATTTTCCGAACAAAAACGGAAAATATTTTCTATCAGCTGATAAGTACGCTCTTCCCCCGCAAGAAGGATATCTGCCGTATCCGTACAATTTGCATATTCCGCCCAGCGAACCACCCCCGCAAGATGCGCAAGCGTCTGCACACAAGGCACAAGCTCTATCCCGCGAGCCGCCGCATACTCGTCCAGTTGCCGCAACTCTTCTCCCGAATATCTGCCCCTCAAATATCCAAAGTACGGCTCCCCCTCTACTGCATACGTATCCTCTGTATACAACTGTAATTCATTATAACCCATTTGCGACAATATGTCTATGTAACGCTTAATTGCCGTAACTGTATATACCGCGCCTCTCGAGCAATCCAACATCACACCCAACGACGTAATTTTATTGATTTGTTCCTTTGATTCCATGAAATTTCCCTCTTCCTGTATTCAGCTTTTGAATTGAATCAAAAAGCAGCTACTATTATATAGCAAATTTGTTAAAAAAGCAATTTCCATTCACAAATTTTATAACTTTTCATCACTTCTTTTATTCGCAAATCTCCGATACATCGATCATAGCTATCTTAACAGCAAGGCGGGCAGAGCGAATGTCGCTCTGCCCGCCTTTTCATATTCGGGACCCTTGCAATTCCTCATATAGCAAAATAGCACGATCATTCTTTTTACGATAAAGAAGTTCAAGCAATTAAGACTTGTGTTTAGTGAATAAAACTCCTATCTTATCTATATTCGTAATATCTGTTCTCGGCTTTAACATTTTTGACTAACAAAAAAGAAAAACACCTATTGCTTTCCGACCACAGGAGTTCGGATTACAATAGGTGTATCACATGGTCGAGGTGACGGGACTTGAACCCACGACCTCTTGGTCCCGAACCAAGCGCGCTACCAAACTGCGCTACACCTCGACAGCTTATTTATTATAGCAAACCAAAAACTTTTTGTCAATGATTCTTTCACTATAAAATATAAAAACAGCTTATCTTTGCAATAGCTCAGTGAAAGTCGTAAGTCTTGCAATTTTAACGTTTCGCCTGCAACGCCGGATATACCGCTCTTGCCAAAAACGCCGCCAAAACACACAGCACAAGATCTTTCGGCATGTAAATTATATTTGCAACAATGGCTTGCATTACTTCTCCGTTATGCATATAAAAATGCCATATGATCAAAAAATAAGGAATCCCGATCAGATAATTTACAAAAAAACCGCCAATAGCTGCCAATATCGCACGCACAAGAGAAAAGCGTTTTTTGCCAATAATCAGCCCGGCAACAAAAGCCGCCGCAATAAACCCTAATGTATAGCCAAATGTCAATTGCAATACATAAGAAAAACCACCGCCACCTGTGAATACAGGCAACCCGAGGAGCCCCATAAATACATAAACCGCTATTGAAGCAGCTCCCCATCTTGCCCCCAGTAACAGCCCCGCCAATACCGCCACAACTGTTTGAAAGGTAAGCGGGACAATCGGAAAAGGAATCTGTATGAAAGTGGCAACAATCATCAAAACAACAAATATTGCGCATTTTGCAATTTGTTTTGCCGCCGTATTCCTACGCCGAACAATTGGCAATTCTTTCTCGTTGCTATCATTTATGTCTGACATAATACTATATATCCCTCAAATTTATTATTATTCCTTAGGAATAACACTCACCTCACCGGCAGTAAGCTTAATTTTTGTTCCGTCGTTCATTCGTACTGATAAGTAACAATCCGAGTCCAAATCGAGCACCGTTCCTTCCCCAACCTTATCCCCAGATCGAATGTAAACTTCTTTCCCGATCACAAACGAGCGTTGTTTATACGCTTCAAAAAAAGCCTTTTCAGGAATCCTTTCATAATAGTAACGAAACCGCTCCAAAAGCTTAGCCGCAAGCTTTGCACGTAAATCAGAAGGGATTTCCCCTTTCCCGAAAACCGAAGTCGCAATTTTTTCCAACTCTTTCGGAAAAGCAGAGTCTCGTATATTGATCCCTATTCCGACAACAGCATACGAAAGCTTTCCGTTTTCAACATCAAATGACGCCTCCGTCAAAATCCCGCACGTTTTTTTCCCATCGATAAAAACATCGTTTACCCATTTTATTTCACAAGACCGCCCACTTACGCTTTCAATCGCCTCACAAACAGCAACCGCAGCACTTGTTGTAATAAAAAGAGTTTCCGCTGCTGAAAACTGCGGCCGCAAAACAATGCTAACATACAAGCCTGCTCCACATGGCGAATAAAACGGTCGAGCATATCTTCCCCTGCCCGCTGTCTGTTCCTCCGCAAAAACAGAACTCCACTCAGGGGCTCCGCCCGCAGCCAATTGCTTTGCCACATCGTTCGTCGATCCGACCGTTTTTTCTACTTTGATCGGGCAATCAAACGTCATATATTTTTGAATCCCGCTTGACGTAAGGAGATCATTTTCCGGCTGCAAAGCATATCCTCGATTGGTCATTGCTTCAATACAAAAGCCTTCTCTTTGTAAACTTTTGATTGCTTTCCAAACCGCATTTCGGCTTACTCCGAATCGCTGCGCCAACTCTTCTCCGGAAAAACTCTTTCCTCGCTCTGTATCCAAAGTTTTATAAATATTTTCTTTTAAGCTCATACCTTTATTTTAACAAACTATATAAAAATTGTCAACCAATTTTAGCATTTTGGTTGACAATTTTGACTGAATAACAGAGCCTGCTAAAACATTGTTTTAGCAGGCTCTCTTCTTTCTTCACGTTGGCCATAATAAACTTCAAAGACCTCTACTGAATTACTCAGCAGGCGTTTCCTTAATCCAAACATCCATTTCTCCAGGCTCGCGATTTCCGCGCAAATAGAACGGGATCATTACAAGCTCAACATCTTTTCCGCCAACCTTTGCCTCAATGATCAGCATATTCATGCCGACCGCAAGTTTTTCACCGCCGGTAAGAGAAAGTTCAAATGTTGAATCATCGTAAACAACATCTATTTTCGCATCGGTTGCAACACTAACCGCATTGTCCGCGAGAATATTCCCCAAGCCGCTTACCGTATTGTCAACTTCTTCTGCGCAATATACGAATGGCCCGTACTGGAAAGAAACCATTCCCTGGTTACTCTCCGCATAATCCTGATACAAACGGATCACTTCTTTCGAAAACTGAATCTCCACAGAAGTCGTGCCGCTTGTGATTGCAACATCAATATATCCGTCATCCCCCACGGTTGCATCCACAACATTGCCATTTACTTTTAAAGTGAAATCGGAAGCCCAGCTCGGCATACGCAATTTAAATGTCAAGGATCCAGCCGTTTTGACGGAAAATACTGCATTGTCTCCGTTCGGCATATCCGTATCCTGCACAACCGTAACCGCGTTTTCCCCGACTTTTGTCTGCGCCGAACTCGAAATATATTGGTTCACAAATAAAATGGAATCGGTCTTAGCATAGATGATCTCAGGAAGTTCGGAGTAATATTTTAAGAACATCGGCACGCAACAAGGCGTAACATTGGAGAACATCGGACGAGTATAATCATCTGAAATCATCGGATTTGTATAATAGAAAGAATTTCCTTCCAAGCTCAAACATCCGAGAATGCCGTTGTACATTTCCAGCTCAACATTGTCAGCATATTTTGCTTCGCCGAAGATATTGAACATATTCTGGCTGAAAAATGCCATTCCGACAGACGCACATGTTTCGCAATATCCGTTATGAGGCAACTGATTGCTTCCGCCGTACGCCTCATCGCCGTCATTGGTGCTGCCTGTACCGCCAGTCACATACATCTGCGAATCAACAATGTTGTTCCAGATACGATAAGCCGCCTGTACAAAGCTGAATTCTTCCTGACGATTTCCGATCAGTGCCATACCGTTATACCACAAGTTTGCGCGAACAGCATGCCCTGCCGCTTCCGTTACCTGGTCATACGTTACATTGTCCTGCGCGTAAATGCTGAAATTCGTTTCATTGTACCGGCCTTCACTATTTCCTCTGTCGGTGATCCAGGATTTCGCGAGATCATCGTATTTTTCATATCGTCACATCATATTCGGTCAAAGTATTATCCGCAACCAAAACAAGATAATCCAAACTGTTTTCGCGGTCCACTTCTTCCATTCCGTCAAAACCAAGCAAATCGGCTCGCATCCAAACATCCCAAGTCTTCGAGTCAAAGTCCGCAGTCAGAGAAATGCCGAAATCGGACAAAGCATCCACAGCGATTCCTTTTGCATTGAATGCTGAATAAGGAATAAATATCCACCGGCTGAGCCGGTGGTTTTTCATTTTCGGGCTGTTAGCCCTATACTACCAG